>NZ_CP046620.1:346250-692500 GCF_009931615.1 Algicella marina
TTTGGACGCGGCATCGAAAGACGTGACCGAGAGGCGAGGTTGCAGGATGACCATGACGCCGATCAGTCCGAAGAACACGGCGGAGAGCCGGAAGAGACGGACCTCTTCCCCCAGAAACATTGCGGCAAAGACGACAATCAGCAGGGGGGCGGCATAGCCTATGGCCGTGGCCTCAGGCAACGGCAGGAGCCCGAGGGCGGTGAAGTTGCAGGCCATTGCGGACACGCCTACCAAGCCTCGCCAGAGATGGCCGAAGGGGTTCTTCGTTTCCAGCCCGTGAGCGAGGTTGTGCTGCATGAGCAGCCAGACAACGATGACCGGCATAGCGAAGAAGGAGCGATAGAACACGCTCTGTCCCGGCGGGACGCCGTGGGCGGCTGCGTACTTGATGCAGGTGGCCATGGCGACGAAGAAGGCGACCGACAGGACCTTGAAGCCAATGGATCGCAGCGGATTCATATGGCCTTCCACCCTGCGAGTGCAGTTCGTGGCAGGTACGCCTCGACCGCGGCGGTGGCGACGACGTGATGCAGTTCGCCTTCTGCGTGGACGACATCGAGGCCGCCCTTGACCACTTCGACACTGATCTGGCCGTGGGGCATGATCTCTGCCACCTTGGCGACATCGACCTGCTCCGGCTGCTGGACGGCGACCGTCACTTTTACCTGCATGGCGGCGGGCGGCACGTCCAGTGTCCAGAAGAGCGTAATGGAGGAATGGCGCATGGCATCCTCTACGGCGCGGCGGGCGGCTTTGGTGTAATCCTGCCCGTACAGATCATTGCCGGTACCCATTTCGATAATGATGCGCTGAAGGCTCATGCCGGCTCCATGGACAGGGAAACAGATACCGCCGCGTTGGCCATGATGGTGACGCCGGAACCATCCGGCTTCGGCACGTCGAGGCCGCCGTGAACCACGTCTATCGAGACGTTTCCATATGGGAAGACTTCCGCGAGACGGCTCTTGTCCACCGCCTCCGGGATTTGCACGCCGATCTCGGCCTTTATCAGCATCGCCTCCTTTGGCACGTCGAATGCCTCCGCGAGAGAGATTGAGTTGTGCCACAGCGCGTCTCGCAGGGCCCGGAGGGCGGCTTCGGTGTAGTCGCCCCGCCGCAGCGAGGTGCCAAGGCCAAATTCGACCAGCAGATGTTTGGCGGGCATGGAGTCTGATCTTTCCTGTCTGATGCCCCTTTTGTCCCCCAGCGAGAAGGGCTTCGCAATGGCAAACGACCCGGTTCAGGCCAGATGACCCTCACTCCGCGCCCAGTTGTAGGTGACGTCCAGGGCTTCGTGCATCGGCGCGAAGAGTTCTTCCAGTTCTGCCTCTGAAATGATCATTGGTGGACAGACAGCGAGAACGTCGCCCAGGGAGCGGAAAATGGAGCCGCGGGCAACCAGTTCTTCCATCAATCGGGTGCCGACGGCTCCGGGTTTCTCAAATCCTTTTCGGCCTTCTGGCGCGACTTCGATACAGCCCATCAGGCCGCACATCCGAGCTTCGCCTACCAGTGGGTGTTGCCCGGCCTCCCTTAGCAGGCGGTGAAAGGTGGGTGTCACGTCCCGGACGTGGCCGACGATGTTGCGCCGTTCATAGATTTCCAGAGCCTTGAGGCCGACTGCGCAGCCGAGCGGGTGGCCACCATATGTGAATCCGTGGCCAAAGGTGCCGATCCTGCCCGAATTTTCCTCAATCGCCTCAGCCATGTCTCGGTTCATGGCAACGGCTGAAAGCGGTACATAGGAGCCGGTAAGTTGCTTGGCCATAGAGACGGATGTCGGCTGCATACCCATCGTCTGGGCGCCGAACCAGTTGCCGGTGCGGCCGAACCCGGTGATAACCTCGTCGTCGATCATCAGGATGTCATGGCGGTCCAGTACGGCCTGAATGGCGGGAAAGTAACCCTCCGGCGGTACGATTACGCCACCGGCGCCCATCACCGGTTCGGCGATGAATGCGGCGATGGTGTCCGGGCCCTCGCGTTCGATCATGTCCTCGAGTTCCTTGACCAGCCGGGCGAGAAACTCGGCTTCGCTCTCTCCATCGCTCGCTTCCTTCCAGTAGTGGGGGCTGGCGGTGTGAAGGATACGATCAATCGGAAGGTCGAAGTCGCGGTGGTTCGGCGGCAGGCCGGTCAGCGAGGCGGAGGCGATAGTGACACCGTGGTAGGCCTTCATACGGCTGATGATCTTTTTCTTTTGCGGTCGTCCGATCGCATTGTTGTAATACCAAGCAAGCTTGATCTGGGTGTCGTTCGCTTCCGAGCCGGACGACTGAAATATGACCCTTGCCATATTGCCGGGAGCGATCTCCTTGATTTTCTCGGCCAGCTCCATGCCGGGCTCATGGCTGCGGCCACCAAAGAGGTGGTAGTAAGGCAGCTTGTCGAGCTGTTCCTTGGCCGCCTCGATCAGTTCGCGGTCGGAAAATCCTAGGCCGGAGCACCACAGGCCGGCCATGCCCTCGATGTAACCTCGCCCCCTGTCGTCGAATACCCGCACGCCTTCAGCCCGCGTGATCATGTGCGCTCCGGTCGTGCGCAGCTTCATTGCATCCGTGTATGGGTGAAGAACCGCTTCTACATCGCGCTGCTGCATGTTGCTGAGGGGTTTTGTCATGATTTGCCTCCGAAGCTGGTGCCTGGACCAAATCACGGCGGAAATCGGAGCGCAATCGGAGTGGCCGGGCATTGACGCCAGAAGAGGCAATACGGGCGGATAATGGCGCGAGCCTCGGCGGAACGTGGTCAATTTGGGCATAACCAAGGCTGGAAAGCCACGCAGGCCTTCGCTAGCATCCTCGGGAATTCCATTTGCAAGAGGATCTTCGCAATGACCAGAACCCTGATGACGACGGCGGCTCTTCTGGGCCTTTCCACCGGAATTGCCCACGCGGACTATTCGCTGACAATTCTGCACACGAATGATTTTCATGCGCGTTTTGAACCGATTAGTAAGTATGACGGTCCGTGTTCAGCGGAAGACAATACGGCCGGTGAATGCTTCGGCGGTTCGGCCCGTCTGGTGAATGCCATCAAGGCGGCGCGGGAACGCTCCAACAACTCGATTCTCGTCGACGGCGGCGATCAGTTCCAAGGATCTCTGTTCTACACCTACTACAAGGGTTCCGTCGCGGCGGAGATGATGAACAAGCTCGGCTACACTGCAATGACCGTCGGCAACCACGAGTTCGATGATGGACCGGAAGTGCTGCGTGGGTTCATGGACAAGGTCGAGTTTCCGGTTTTGATGTCAAATGCCGATGTCTCGAATGAACCGCTGCTGTCCGATGCGATTCAGAAATCGGTGATCATCGAGCAGGGGGGCGAGAAGCTCGGCATGATCGGCCTTACCACGGTGGATACGCCAGATCTGGCCAGCCCTGGCAAGAACATCACATTTTCCGACCCGGCGGCGGCGGTGCAGGCAGAAATCGATGCGATGAAGTCCGAGGGCGTCAACAAATTCATCGTCCTCAGCCACTCCGGTTACAGGGTCGATACCGCGGTTGCCGAAGCAGTGCCGGAGATTGATGTGATCGTTGGCGGCCACTCCAACACTTACCTTTCCAACACATCGGACCGTGCCGAAGGACCGTACCCGACGATGGTTGGCAACACGGCCGTTGTGCAGGCCTATGCCTACGGCAAATTCCTCGGCGAATTGAATGTGACCTTCGATGACGAAGGCAACATCACCGAGGCGACCGGCGAGCCACTTGTCATCGATGCGGCGGTTGAAGAAGACAGTGATACGGTTGCCCGGATTGCCGAACTGGCTGGGCCACTGGAGGAGATCCGCACAAAGGTTGTGGCGGAAACCGCTGCGCCGGTCGAGGGTGACCGCAATGTCTGCCGTGTTCAGGAATGCGAGATGGGCAACCTCGTCGCGGACGCGATGCTGGACCGTGTGAAAAGCCAGGGCATTGATATCGCGATAGCCAACTCCGGCGGCTTGCGTGCTTCCATCGATGCCGGTGAGGTGACAATGGGCGAAGTGCTGGCGGTGCTTCCGTTCCAGAACACGCTTTCCACCTTCGAGATCAAGGGATCCGGCATCCTGGCCGCGCTGGAGAATGGCGTCAGCCAGGTGGAAGAGGTCGCCGGACGCTTCCCGCAGGTGGCCGGAATGAAGTTCACCTGGGATCCGGCCGCGGAGCCGGGAAGCCGGATTGTCGAAGTGCTGGTGGAAACCGATGACGGCCTCGAGCCGCTCGACCCGGAAGAGACGTATGGCGTTGTGTCCAACAACTATGTGCGTGGAGGCGGTGATGGCTACAGTGTCTTCGACACGGACAGCAGCAACGTCTACGACTATGGACCCGATCTGGCAGATGTGACGGCGGAGTATCTGGCGCAGAACCTGCCCTACACTCCGTATGTCGCGGATCGTATCAGCCAGAAGTGATTGAACGGCCCCGCGGCGCTTCAGCCGCGGGGCATCTTTCCACGGACTCACAACGTCAGTGACGAATGCCTGCCTCCTGTTTTCGAGATTGTAACGAAAAGCGGATCCAAGTGTCCGCCTCAAGAGATGCGGGCTTCAACAAGAGCCCTTGCCGTCCGCAACGGGCAATTGAGTATGGAAAATTTCACCCGGCTCCATGGGGCGACACAACTTCAGGATGTGTTGGCCGATGTAGCCTTCACGAACTTATCAACAAGACATTCAGTTGCGGGTTCAGCGAATTATTTGCGAGTGGGTGATGGAGCGAAACTTGGTTAACAATTAGTTAAATCAGTACTTTGTCGCTTCATGAATTTGTGCAATACAGCGCTTTAATCCCGCAAAAACACCTCCAAGCCGCCCTGATCAGGCCTCAATTGATTGCGACTTTCAAGATGCGTACAGGGGGGGGAAGTAGCGTCCCGAGTAACCCTTTAGTGTATCGAGTGCCCCTGTACGTGCTTACCCTACCGTTTCGATTGACCCGCTGAAGTTCAGCGCCAGCGAGGTGCCGGTTCAGCCGAATTCCTGACGGGCCATCAGGTATCCGACGCCGGCTGCGAGACAAAGCGCGGCGGCGACTGCCAGTGCAATTTTCCATATGGAATATGGCCGCTCTCCCTGAACCGTGCCGGTGCGCCCGTTCACGACAAACCTGTAGGTCTTGCCGCGGTACTTGTAGGCGGCAAGCCAGACGGGCAGGAGGATGTGCTTGAACGTCATCGAGCCGATGTCGGTGTCAACGGCCTCAATCTTCTGACGGTCACCGCCGATATCGAATTTTACGTCGCGCCGGATGATGCCATCCATAATCTGGCGCGCCTCCCGAAACCCTTCCTCTAGTTCGACCTGGTAGGCCTCGGCCCGGAAACCGGCGAGATAGTGAGGCTGATATGGCTCCAATCCACCCAAGTCCCAAGGCGCCAGCGCGTCGGTAAAGCGTTTCGGCAGCGATCGGGAAGCCAGGACGAGCACGTCGTCGAAGAAGCGGGCGACACGACCTGAAACCGGCTTCCACCGCACCTTGGCGACCTGCTGGGTGCGATTTTGCGGCTTGCCATCCACCATCACCCGGACGGTGCGCTGTTCATGATAGACGGTGCCGCGCTGGCCGCGATAGCTTGTCCGGGTGTCGGCGTCATAAGTCCAGTAGGGCACGTAGATGCCTTCCATACGCCGGCCCTTCCGAGCGTATTCCTGCAGACCGCCGGGAGCGAACCAGAGGTTGCCCAGCCACTTGGTCATTGCAGCGCGTGCAGCTTCCTCCGTCAGAGTGAATGGCAGCACGCCTTTCGGCTTCAGATGCCGGTTGGTGCCCGTGTCGGTCACGATCGGCGTTGCGCAGAACGGACATTCGGTCGCGTGGACGTCGGGGTCGAATTCGACGCGCGCTCCGCAGCTTGTGCAACTTACAACGCGGGTCTCTTCCATTTCTGCCGCCGGCAATTCTTCCGCCAGGGCCTTGCGCAGGTCCAGTTCCCGGATGGCGCTGCCTTGCCATATCGATGCGCCCTCAATCTGCTCCTCGGCGCCACAATGGTCGCATTGCAGACGGTCGGTGCCGGGCAGGAACCGCATGTCTGCGCCGCAGGTGTGGCAGGGAAAGCGATGTTCTTCCATGCGTCCAGTCAGGAATTGGTGGATCGGACCAGTTTCGGGAGATCCGGTCTCACGCGGGCGGTGGCGGGGGCGGGGGCATGACGGTGAAGAGCTGTGCGAGCTCGGCGATCTCGCCCGCCTTCGTCCAGCCGTCGATGCCGGCCGTCCACACGAGGGTTTCACGTGTCAATCCGCCGGAACTGGCCAACTTGCCGAGATCGGCGCGTGAAAACGGCCCTGAACTTTGGCCGTTTTCCGCAGTGTGCCAGACCTTTTCCATTGGCGGCGGGGGCGGTGGCGCAGCTGTCTGACGTGCGCCCCATGGACCCTGCTGGTTGGCCATCTGCGATGCCATCGCCATGCCGACGCCGGCTCCGAGCCCGGCCGTCATCGCTCCGCCGCCGCCGGGGTTGGCAGCGCCTGTCTGTAGCGCCTCCGCTGTCGCGTATTTGGTGTATTCGTCGAGGTTCCCGATGATGCCCATGGAGGTGCGCTTGTCGAGTACCGCCTCAACCGCCTCCGGCAGCGAGATGTTCTCGACGAAGAAGGCCGGCATTGACAGGCCGTATTCCGCCAGTTGAGGGCTTACCTGCTGGGCGATCAAATTGCCAAATTCCACGGTGTTGGCCGCCATGTCGAGTACGGGAATGCCGGAGGACGCGACCGTCTGGGTGAACTTGGACACGATGATATTGCGGATCTGGTAGCTGATCTCGTCCGTGGTAAACTCACCGTCCGTTCCGACGATTTCCTTCAGGAAGGTACCCGGATCGCTGACGCGGATACTGTAGGTTCCGAAAGCGCGCAGACGCACCGGGCCAAACTCCGGGTCGCGGCACATGATCGGGTTTTTGGTACCCCATTTCAGGTCCTGAAACCGGGTGGTATTGACGAAATAGATTTCTGACTTGAACGGGCTCTGAAAGCCGTGATCCCAATGCTGGAGCGAGGTCAGGATCGGCATGTTGTTGGTCTCGAGCATGTAGAGACCCGGTGTGAAGACATCGGCAAGTTGGCCTTCGTGCACGAACACGGCCGCCTGTCCCTCGCGCACAGTCAGCTTGGCGCCGTACTTGATCTCATGGCCCTGGCGTTCGAAGCGCCAGACCAGCGTGTCGCGGGTATCGTCCGTCCAATGAATGACGTCGATGAACTGGCCGGACAGAAAATCGAGAATGCCCATAGGGTCCCTCCAATTTGGTTAACCGCGTTTTACCCGCTGCGACGGCCGCGGCAAAGGTGTTTCTGGCAGGATCTTCGCCGCTAGCCTCCCACTTCCCGTGCCAGCGGCAGGCCTGCACGTGAAGCAGCATCTCGGGCGATGGCAGGCAGGAGCGGACGGACTTCCTCGGCGCTCATACCCGGTTTCAGGCGTTTGTCGTAGAGCATCCGTAAAAGTGCCTCGTCATGGCGGGTAAGAAAGGCGAATTCCTCGTCATCGTTGAAGATCGAGGGGCGGGCATCGAAGCTGTCGTTGGGCAGCCCAAGGGCCTGTGTCAGTTCCTCATGAATGCAGGAACGGCGCATCAACTCTCCGTGCTCCGCTTTGATGAGAATGACGCCGCTGTTGATCACACCGGGGCGTCCTACCTGTTCGGCGGTGTAGAACGCGCACAGCGAGTCGATGGGCGAATTGACGAAACTGTCGACGATCGCCGGTGAGGCGATGTTTGTCTGGCCCAGCAACGTTCCGAAGTCCCGCTGCTCCGCACGATTGAGAAACAGCAGCAGAAAATTTGGCTTGCCTTCCTCGACCACTGATATTGGCAGACCGGTATAGCGACCAAGATCCTTCACAAACGCATTCAGAGACCGGATGTCCTGCCGGGCCTGTTCTACCGGCACCGACTGCCCGAAAATCACCCCAATGCGGATCGGTTGTTCCCATCGGCTGAGGTTGGATCGGGTACGTCTTTCGACCAGCCGGTTTCCCTGAACCGCCAGTTCGTCGTACAGTGCGATCTCTTCGAAATTCCTTACCAGTGCGGCCAGCGTTACCGGTGCATCGTTCGGGAGCCTTTCCTGGCGCATCAGCCCCTGAGCGCGCAGGTCGGACTCGATAAAGGCATAGTAGTCGGCTATCTGGTCATCGGGAATTTCGGGGCTGGTCGTGCAGGCCGCGAGCGCGATGCTCGCAGCCGACAGAAAGGCCGGAAGGCGAAAGACCCGCGCGGCGGAGCGCCGCACGGTGGTCTGCATCATGCGCCCTCGATGCTTTCCGATACATTGTGACCGGATGCGGTGCCTCGCGCCTTGGCCGATGCCAGCGTTTCCTTGAGCTCCTGCTCCATCTGATGCAGATCCTTTTCGGCCTCGGCACGTTTTGCCTTGCCCTCGTCGGCAATCTGCAGCGATTCCTCGATGGTAGCGATCAGATTGGCATTGGCCTCTTTGATGGCTTCGATGTCGAAGACGCCGCGCTCCATTTCCTTGCGAACCTCGGCATTGGCCTGACGCAGGTTCTCGGCATTGGATTTCAGCAACTCGTTGGTCAGGTCGTTGGCTTCGCGCACGACGCTTGCCGCCTCGCGGGAACGATGAATGGTCACGGCCTGCGCAAGCTGCGTTTCCCACAGCGGCACTGTGTTGACGAGCGTGGAGTTTATCTTGGTGACCAGGCTCTTGTCGTTCTCCTGCACCAGCCGGATCGACGGCAGGGACTGCATGGTGACCTGGCGGGTAAGCTTCAGGTCATGGACGCGCCGCTCAAGGTCGTCGCGGGCTGCACGCAAGTCGCGCAATTCCTGTGCCTTGATCACACCCTGGTCTTCTGGCGCGGCCTGAACTTCGGCTTCCTTCGCCGGAATTTCCTCCGCATCAAGCACTTTCAGCTTTTCTTCGCCGGCGGCAATGTACAGCGCGAGCTGATCATAGAAATCGAGCGTTTTCTCATAGAGCTTGTCGAGCGCCTTGATGTCCTTCAGAAGCACGTGCTCATGCTCCAGCAGTTCGCCGGTAATCTTGTCGATCTGGCCCTGCACGTTCTCGAACTTTGCCATAAATTCGTGGATCGGTTTTGCCTTGCCCAGCAACCGCTCCCACCAGCTCAGTTTGCGGTTGGGGTCAAGCTCGTCGACGGAGAAGCCACGGATGGAGCCGACCATCTCGCGCAGGGCGTTTCCGGCTGGGCCCACATCCTTGTTTTGTACCCCGGCAAGCATTTCCTGGCTGATCTGTTGTAGCTCGGCCTGTGCGGCGGAGCCGAACTGGATGATCGACTGAGTGTTGTTCATGTCCAGTTCGGCCATGCGTTTTTCGATCTCGGCCTTGTCGGCAGGGTCGGCTGCTTCGATAACAATCAACTCACCTTTCGGTTCAGGCAGCAGTTTCGCAGTCACCTCCTGCACTTCCTTCAAGGTGGTCTCGGCCTTGGCACGGATATCTTCAGACATGTATTTCTCCTTGGCGAGGGTCAGGCCTTGAGGCCTTCCTGATGCAGGCGCTCGCGCAGCACCTCAATTTCTATGTCGAGATCGGTCCGGTTGTCCTGCAGAAGGTCCGTCCGATGTCTGGTGAAGCTTTTCTCCAGGTCTGCGAGCAGTTCCAGGTAGTCGGACCGCGCCGAAGCGTCATTGCCGCGGGTATAGACCTCCGCGAATTTGACCGTCGCGTCGCGTGCGCCTTTCAGGTAGACGCCCAGGAACTTGCGCGCGCGCGGTAGGTCTCTGGGGTCGTCCTCTACCGTGCGGAAGACGTCACGTGCCGTCACGCTCATGTCCTCGACGCGAGAAATGATCTGCCGGTCACCGGTGCGGCGAGCGGCATCGAGCATCGTGCGCAGATGCTCCTCGGCATCCTCGATCGCACGGGCGACCCTGTCCGTCTGATAGGTATCCACGCCATCCATGCCCTTGGCTCGCATCGGGTCGAGCCCGAAGCCAAAGACATGGGCGGCCGACGCCATGCCACCAAACACGATGCCAGCAAACAGGCTGCCGTCGCCCAGACCCTGCACCATGAAGACACCGATGCCGACCAGAACAGCGGACGCCAGTTTGCGCGGTACTCCGGGCGCGCGGGCGATCTTGCGGTCGTTGAAGGCGGCTTCGGCCTTGAGGCCCTCGTTCAGCAGCCATGCAGCGAGCATGAAAATGCCGAAAGCTCCCAATTCGATCAGGGACTGGACGGGATTGCCGCGCATGACCTCGCCGAGACCGGCGAAGAGCAGTGGCAACGGCGCAAGAAACAGAAGGCGTCCAAATATGGAGACACGCGCCGTGCGCCGCCCGCGGAAGCGGGAGATGGCACGCGGCTTTGTCTCCTCGGTACTCACCTCGGAGGCAGTCGGGCTGAACTTGCCACCATAGCGTTGCGCCATCAGAACTGTCCGGCACCAAAAGCGGAGAAGCCGGTGAAAAGCACGATCGCTACAACGATCAATGCTGCAAATCCCTGAAGCGTGGTCTCGCTCACGTATCGCCCCCCATCATCCTGCTACCTAGGTGGGTAGCATGTTCGCAAATGCAAACCTAGAATTTTCAGGCTTCCTTGGTACCCTGCTCATGCGCCCGTTCTGCCGCCAGTTTGCGTTGGTAGCCCGACTGAATGAACTCCACGAGAAACAGGACCGCGATTGAGAAATAGAAGGTCGATTTCGCCATAGGCTCCACGGCGTAGCCAAACAGGTGGATGTGGCCTTCGTGCCCGCCTTCACCAAGCAAAACAACGCCGACGATCAGCAGGACGAAAAGGCCCAGAACCTCGTACATGCGGTTTTTCTTGATGAACTCCGATACCGTGTCGGCGAGCAGGAGCATCGCCGCACCCGAGACGAGGATGGCGATTGCGAGGATTGGGAATACATCTGTAATCGCAAGGGCGGACAGCACGCTATCGAAGCTGAAGATCAGGTTCATGAGCACGATCAGACTGACCACCGCAGTGGCGGATTTGTGGGTATCCTTGCCGAGGCTCTTTTCCAGATGCTCCATCGACAACAGGTGACTGATCTCCTTCACCGCCGTGTACATGATGAAGCCGCCGCCGAAGAGGAAGACGCAGACCGCGAAGTTGAAATCGCCGGTAATGATGCCCGGGATATCGATGCTGAAGAACGGTGCTTCCAGCGCGGAAATCAGTTTGATCATGGCGAAAAGCAGGATAATCCGCAGGGCCACGGCGATGATGATACCCCAGCGACGAACCGCCTTTTGCTGGTGAATCGGGGCGCGCTGGCTCTCGATGGAGATATAGAGAAGATTGTCGAAGCCCAGCACGGCCTGGAGGAAGATGAGAACGCCCAGGTTGCCAAGGTTCGCCAGAGTAAAGAGATCCGCCATTTTCGTCCTGCCTGCTGCCGATGTATCCGGCGCGACAAAGCCATAACGGTATCCAATCATCAAGTATTTATACTGCCCGAGGGGGCGTTTTGGGTTTCTAAGTGTTCAATTGCAGTGATTCGCTGTATGTTATTGATGCGGGGGCACTGTATGGTTGGCGGTCTTTTTCCAAAGTATCGGTGGTCGGAGTAGTAGAACGCTTCCGCGGAAGTTGGCGTACGCTGCGCCAATCAGGATCGAAGAAGGACTTCAAGGCATGCCTAAAGGCACAGTAAAGTGGTTCAATACCGAGAAGGGTTACGGGTTTATCCAGCCCGAAGACGGTGGCAAGGACATCTTTGTTCACATCACGGCAGTACAGGCAGCGGGCCTGACGACGTTGACGGACAATCAACCGATTGAATTTGAACTGGTTGATGGACGTGATGGCCGAAAGAGCGCAGGGGAACTCAAGGTCTGAACTGATTGGCAGGCAGACCGAATGCCGCTTCGGAACGCGTTGCCGGAGCGACGGACCTCAGAAATTGAGCTTTCGATAGGTTTCAGGGTCGAACCGGCAGGCAAAGCCATCGCCGTCCGGATCAAGATTGAACCTGTCCGTCGTCGGGCCGCCGTTCGCGAGGAATTGACGCTGGGCGTCATCGTCGCTGGAGAAGCGGCGGCAGACTGATGCCGATTGCACGCGATCACGGAATGCCGGCCGGTTGTAGACCTTCGTGCCCTTGGGATGGGTGGTTTCCCGAGCGAATTTTGCGACGTTGGCATTCGGATCCACCTGCTCCACCGCTTCCGGTTGCACGATCACCAGTTGCTGCTGAGCGAGCAGGCGACGTTGTTCGGCAATTTCACGCTGGCGCTTCTGTTCAGCCTGTGAGGACTGGTTGAGATCGATCGACTGGTCGTTGGGGTTAATGCCGATGTCATCAGGCAATCCCGCGCCTGGTCCCGTACCCGGAACCACCTGCGCAGACTGGACCTGTTGCGGCTGCACCGTTGCCGTTGGTTGTGTGATCGTGGCGGTCGTTGTCGTGGACGGCACAATGCTTCCCGGCGTTCCCGGAGGTGGAGGCGTTGTGCGCAGCGTAGTGGCGACGTCCTGGGCCAGTTGGTCCGAACTGCTGCCGGATGGCGGCACCGGGATGGGGCGCGTCTGGGGAAAAGGCTGGAAATCCTGCGTGCCGGGCGTGGCGAACAACGGCGAATTGACCTTCGGAGGCGGTGGCGGATCGAACGGTCCCTGCCCGCCGGCGGGTTCCTCCGAACATGCCGCAACTGCCAGTAGTAACCCTAGCCCGATAACCGGTCTCATCATCTGCCGCCTCGCTCGATTACTTCGGTGTTTACCACCATTGGGGCGCATAATGCGCGAAACCCGCGGCATTTTCCAGAGCATACGCTGCGTTCAGCATTTCTGCCTCTTTCCACGGCTGCCCGATGAGCTGGAGGCCAAGTGGCAGGCCCTGGCTATCGAGCCCGGCCGGGACACTAACGCCCGGAAGTCCCGCAAGGTTCACCGTGACGGTGAAAACATCGTTCAGGTACATCTTGATCGGGTCTTCATTGTTCATCTCACCCAGACCGAAGGCGGCAGACGGAGTGGCTGGGGTGAGGATCGCATCCACCCCATCGGCGAACACCGTCTCGAAGTCGCGTTTGATCAGGGTGCGGACGCGCTGCGCACGCTTGTAATAGGCATCATAATAGCCTGCTGAGAGGACATAGGCGCCGATCATGACGCGCCGTTGCACTTCCTTGCCGAAGCCCTCGGCGCGGGTGCGTTCGTACATCTCGGTCACACCTTCACCCTGCGACAGCTTAGCCCGGTGGCCGTAGCGGACGCCGTCATAGCGGGCGAGGTTTGATGACGCTTCAGCCGGGGCGAGTACGTAGTAGGCGGGAAGGGCATACTTTGTGTGGGGGAGGGAAATTTCGACGATCTCCGCTCCCGCGCCGCGAAGCATTTCGGTGCCCTGCTGCCACAATTCCTCGATTTCCGCCGGCATGCCGTCCATGCGGTATTCAGTGGGGATGCCGATCTTCTTGCCGCGGATGTCACCTGTCAGCGCAGCCTCGAAATCGGGCACCGGAAGATTTGCAGAGGTGCTGTCCTTCGGATCATGCCCGGCCATTGCGGACAGCATGATAGCGGAGTCGCGGACGGTCTTCGTCATCGGTCCCGCCTGATCGAGCGAAGAAGCGAAGGCGACGATGCCCCAACGTGAAACGCGGCCGTAGGTGGGCTTCACGCCGACAATCCCGGTGAATGCGGCAGGTTGACGGATCGATCCGCCGGTATCCGTACCTGTAGCGGCGACACAGATGTCGGCAGAGACCGCCGAGGCCGAACCGCCGGAGGAGCCGCCGGGTGTGAGATCGGTGTTGCCGCCATCGTTGCGGCGCCAAGGACTGACGACAGGGCCGTAGGTGCTGGTTTCGTTGGAGGAGCCCATGGCGAACTCGTCCATGTTGAGCTTGCCGAGCATCACCGCCCCCGCATCCCAGAGTTGCTGGGTTGTTGTGCTCTCATAGGGGGGGCGGAAGCCTTCCAGAATGGCGGAGGCAGCCTGTGTCTGCACATCGCGGGTGCAAAAGAGATCCTTGATTCCCAACGGGATTCCGCACATGGCCGGAGCGTCGCCGCCGGCTATGCGTGCGTCGGCTGCCTTCGCCTGTTCGCGGGCGAGTTCCGACGTGTGCGCGATATACGCGTTCAACGGACCGGATGCCGCGGCGGCTTCAAGGTAGGTTTCCGTCAACTCGGCGGCAGTGAAGTCGCCTTTGCGCAGGCCGTCACGGGCAGCAGCGATCGTCATCTTGCGCAGATCAGCCATTATTCGACCACCTTCGGTACGGCAAAGAAGCCCTCACGTGCATCTGGCGCGTTCTTGAGGATGTCCGCCGGTTTATTGCCGTCTGTCACCTCGTCGGCGCGGCGGGGCAGGTCCATCGGGGTGACGGAGGTCATTGGATCCACGCCCTCCACATCGACCTCGGAGAGCTGCTCCATGAATCCCAGTATGCCGGAAAGCTCCCTTGCCAGCCCTTCCAGAGCGTCTTCCTGCACCTCGATCCGGGCCAGATGCGCAACCCGGCGGGCGGTATCCTTGTCTATCGACATGAAAGCCTGTCCTTCGCTGTAACGCGCATGGGTTTAGCGACGGGGTGCGGGCCGTGCAAGGGGCGCTCGGGCCTTGTGGAGCACAAAGATCATCCAGCCAAGCATAATGCCGTTAAGCGTATGCCATAGGAAGTGGGTGCCGATGGGGATGGCTGCGCAGATGTCGCGGTCGATCGTGCGGAAGACCAGAGATAGCGAGAGGAACGCCGCGCCGATCAGCAGGCCGCGGCCGATGGCCGGCTTTTTACCAAGTGTTGCAAGGCCATAGCCGGCGATAAGCAAGGCTACTGGCATGTAGCCGCCAGAGCCGTTGAGCGGGCCGAAGACGCGCGCGATGATGGTTCCGCTGACAAACGCAAAGGGGAAGAACAGGAGAACCGCGGCTGCTCCGGCCCACCATCGGAAGTCGAGAATCCGGGTTGTGGCAAAGTAGACGTAGATCAGGATGAAGGCCTGAATCGGGATCACGTCCGCCAATTCCGCCCATTGGGTTGCATGGGTGTGGAAAAGGTATGAGCCGATGCCGATGATGCCAAGGTTGAAGGTGAGCAGGCGGGCGGGGAAATCTTCCTGCCCGCGCAGCATCCGCCAGCACACCAAGGCCGAGATAAGAAACGCGGCATTTGTGATGGCGTTGAGTGGCTCCGACCAGTAGGAAAAATCGGTCCGTTCGCAATAGATGTCGACCTGTTCGAACCAGTTCATTGCCGGGCCTTGATTGCTGCGCCTCCACGATATGTAGTCGAAAGAAATGCCGAAAGGGAGATGGCGATGAAACTTACGTGGCTGGGGCATAGCGGTTTTCGCATCGAAATCGGGGGGCTGGTGATCCTTCTGGACCCGTGGATGACGGGAAATCCGATGTTCGAGGGGCAGGACAGGGCGGCGGCTATTGCCGGTGCAACGCATGTGCTGATCACCCATGGGCACGGTGATCACACCGGTGACACTATTGGTATTGTCAAGGAACTGGGCGTGCCATGTGTCGGCATCTACGACCTGATGAGCTATTGGCAGGAGCGTGAGGGGATCGAAACGATCGGCTTCAACAAGGGTGGCACCGTCGATTTGGGCGGGGTGAAGGTGACCATGGTGAATGCGGTGCATTCCTCTTCAATCGGCACTGACCACGGGCTGATGTATGCCGGGCATGAAGCGGGCTATGTGATCGCGGGTGAGGGGCATGTGGTCTATGTCTCCGGCGACACGGATGTGCATTCGGACATGGGGATCGTTCAGGATTTGCATCAGCCCGACATCGGCATCCTGTGCATCGGTGGTCATTTCACAATGGACCCTGAACGAGCGGCCTATGCAGCGAAGAAGTTCTTTGATTTCAGAGTGGTAATACCTTGCCACTACCGAACTTTCCCGTTGCTGGCGCAGGACGCGAAGGCACTGACTGCGGCATTGCCGGGCGTTGAGGTGACTGAACCCGAGGTTATGCGGGCGATCGAGATCTAAGGCCTGAGGCTCCTGAAGAAGTCCCTGAGCACGGCAGCGCAGGCGGCTTCCTCGATGCCGGCGTAGACCTCCGGCTTGTGGTGGGCCTGTGGGTGGGCGAAAATCACCGGACCCTGTTCGACGCCGCCGGATTTTGGGTCCGAAGCGCCGTAGTAGAGGCGACGGATGCGCGCGGCGGAGATGGCAGCGGCGCACATCGGGCAAGGCTCCAGCGTGACGTAGAGGTCGAGGCCGGGCAGACGTTCGGACTGCATGTGGGCCGCGACCTCCCGGATCACCAGCAATTCGGCATGGGCCGATGGATCGTGTAGTTCGCGCGTGCGGTTGCCGGCGGCGGCGAGAACCTCACCCGTATCCGGTGCAACGAGTACCGCGCCGACGGGTGTTTCGCCCCGTTCGGCGGCCTGTTGCGCCTCCACCAGCGCGCGGTGCATGTGCGATGCGAATGCCATGCACCTCGTATTAGACGTTGCGGCCCTGTACTCAAGCCCGCTATGCCGCTTGCATGGAACAGGAACGCATTGCAAAGCGCATCGCGCGGGCCGGGCTCGCCTCCCGTCGTGAAGCCGAGCGGCTGATCGGCGAGGGGCGTGTGAGCGTCAACGGCAAGCGCATCGACAGCCCGGCGCTCAATGTGTCCGAAAAAGATGTCATTACCGTTAATGGCAAGCCGCTCGCCGCCAAGGAGCCGGTGCGTATGTGGCGCTATCACAAGCCTGCCGGGCTGGTGACGACGACGGCGGACGAGAAGGGACGAGCGACGATTTTTGACCGGCTGCCAGAGGAAATGCCGCGGGTAATGAGCGTTGGACGGCTGGATTTGAACTCCGAAGGCCTTCTTTTGCTGACGAATGACGGTGATCTGAAACGTAGACTGGAATTGCCCGCAACGGGTTGGGTGCGCAAGTATCGGGTGCGCGCGAAGGGCGTGCCGAAGGACGAGGATCTGGAGCCATTGCGGCGCGGCGTGACGGTGGATGGCGAAGTGTTTCGCCCGATGCAGGTGACGCTGGACAAGCAGCAGGGGGCGAATTTCTGGCTGACAATCGGCTTGCGGGAGGGCAAGAACAGGGAAATCCGTCGGGCCATGGATACCGTAGGCTTTGCCGTCAACCGATTGATTCGCGTGTCCTATGGGCCTTTCCAGCTTGGCGATCTGGCCCGTGGCGCGGTGGAAGAGGTCCGGCCGAAGGTGCTGCGCGACCAGTTGGGCATTGAGCGGGAACCGCAGGCAAAACCTGAGCGTCCGCCGCAGAAGCCGCGGGTGAACCGTGTGCAGCGACGCAAGTGATTGTTCTGGCTTGAGTTTGAGGGCCAAATTGAAGCTTCACACCTATCCGTCGCCGAATTTCAATGACCGCAGGCATGGTGGTTCGCCGGATATGGTGGTGCTGCATTACACGGCAATGGCCAGCGCGGAGGCTGCACTGGCGCGGCTGGCCTCACCTGATCATGAGGTTTCGGCGCATTACCTGATTGATCCGCAAGGAAGAATCTGGGCGATGGTGGCGGAGGAGATGCGGGCCTGGCACGCGGGGGTTGCGGCCTGGGGGGGCGTGGACGATGTGAACTCGCATTCCATCGGGATCGAGATCCAGAACGATGGCAGCACTTCCTTTCAGGCAGCGCAGATGAGCTCGGTCGAATGGCTTTTACGTGATATTTCAGAGCGTTGGCGGATAACTCCGGAGCGAGTTCTGGGCCATTCGGATGTGGCACCGGCGCGGAAATCCGATCCTGGGCGGTGGTTTGACTGGTTGCGGCTGGCGCGGGCGGGGCTGGCTGCCTGGCCGGATGGTGTGCTGTCCGGATGCCCCGTGGACAGGGCGGAATTTATGCTTTGTGCTGAAAGGGTTGGCTATCGCGGCGAGTTTCGGGATGTGCTCACGGCAGTGCGGTTGCGGTTCTGCCCGTGGGCCGTGGGCCTGCCGCTGCGGGGGGCGGATGTGGCGATCGTGAAGGCAGCTGCTGCGCAGTTTCCCTGTATTGACGGAGAGAATTTCACAAGCTAAATCAAGGGCCTGCGGATGGCTGGATGGTCGCGGGGAAACTCGAGGAAAGTCCGGACTCCATGAAGAAGCGGCGCCGGGTAACGCCCGGCCAGTGAAAGCTGAGGGATAGCGCCACAGAGAACAGACCGCCCCATTTTTTCCGTTGGAAAATCAATGAGGTAAGGGTGAAACGGTGGGGTAAGAGCCCACCGCGGGACGGGTAACCGGACCGGCATGGCAAGCCCCGCCGGGAGCAATGCCAAATAGGGACCGCGTGGGGCATCCGCCCCGGGGGACTTCACTCCCAGCAGGTCCGGGTTGGCAGCAAAAACCTATTGGTAACAATGGGTTAAGATGAATGGCCATCGGGGCGCAAGCCTTACAGAATCCGGCTTACAGGCCATCCGCAGTATGATTTCGCCACTGGGATTGCCCGCGCCACCGTGGCGTATGGGTTTGGTATGGTTTCGGTATGGGTTCGGTATGGCAAAATGCCGGGATTCCGACGGTTTGGGCCGCATTTCGCGGGATCTGAGCGTTTTCCTGGCCAGGTAGGAGTTTTGCTTACCTGCGAGGTAAGTGGAATCATTACCCGGCTGCCTAGCGTCCTGTACCTTCCGCCGCCTTCAGTTTGCGAGCCTCGGCCTTCTGGCAGGCGGCGAAGATCGCCTTGGCGAGATCGGCGCGGTTGAACGGCTTGGTAAGAAACTCGATGGCCGCACCCGTGGAGCCGTTTGCCTCGGTGTTGGCAAAGCCGGACATGAGAACGACGGCAATCTCGGGATGCGTCCCGGCGAGGTCGCGGGCGAATTCGAGACCGGAGGTGCCGCCGGGGAGAACGACATCGGAGAGGATGACATCGGGCGGCAGTGGCCCGCCGAGAAACGCGCTGGCCTCGGCGACGCTTTCGACGGTGGAGACAGTATAGTCGAAGCTGCCGAGCAGTTTGCGGACGGTGGCGCGGACATCGGCATTGTCCTCGATGACGAGGATGCGTTCGCCGTTGCCGGTGAGAACCTTCTCCACGAGCGGCACGGCGGCGGCAGCCGGTTGGTCCAGGGTACTGGGCAGGCGGAGGGTGACGGTGGTGCCCTGGTTCTCGGCACTCTGGATGTCGATCTCGCCGCCCGACTGTTCGGCGAAACCATGGACCATCGACAGGCCCAGGCCACTGCCGTGGCCGAAACGCTTGGTGGTGAAGAACGGCTCCGCCGCGCGGGCACGGATTTCTTGCGTCATGCCGATGCCGGTGTCGCGGACAGAGAGATGGACAAGGCCGTCGCCACGTGTGCCACCGGGCTGATTGGCAGCGGTGACGACGATCACGCCGCCATCGGGCATAGCATCGCGGGAATTGGTGGCGAGGTTGAGCAGAGCGCTGGCCAGCAAGGCCGGATCGGCGTGGACGGGCCAGAGATCGGCAGCGATTTCCGTTTCGATGCGGATGTTCTCGCGCAGGGTGCGGCGGAGGATTTCAACCATATCACCGACCAGTTCACTGACATCCACCGCCTCTGGCCGCAGGGTCTGGCGGCGGGCGAAGGCGAGCAGGCGGCGGGTAAGATCGGCGCCGCGCCGGGTGGACCGGAGAATTGGCGTGGTGAGGGTCTGATCGTTGCCGGCATCCATTGCCAACAACTCCGCATGGCCTTGTATGGTGGCGAGGAGGTTGTTGAAATCATGGGCGATGCCGCCGGTAAGCTGGCCGATCGCCTCCATCTTCTGGGCCTGAACGAGACGCTGCTCGGCCGTCACCCGCTCCGCTATCGCGTCGGCGCGGGTCTGTTCCAGCAGGGCGCCGATATGGCGATTGTGTTCGTCCAGGGCGCGGCGACTCTGAAATTCGGAAACGAAGATCCGCTCGTGCCGGAGAATGCTGGTGGCGATGACGTAGAAGAAGACGAGCGTGACGATGGTGAAGCCGATCACCGATTCATGGGCGGTAAGTGCGAAACCGGCCAGGTTGAGGGCGGCGACGATGCCGCTGAAGGCGAGCGCGGCGGAAGGGATCGGGTAGAGGGTGATGGCCCCGGCGGCGACGGTGCCGGCGGCAAGCGCGACCAGGAACGCCTGCGAAATGCCGGTGGTGACAGGCAGGATGATTATGCCGGGGAAGCCCCAGATCAGGCCGAGGAAGGCGGCGCGCAGGGTCGTACGCCGGATGGATCGTGCAGTGAGGCGCGTGGGGAAGGTCTTGCCGCGATAACTCTGCCAGCGCCAGAAGAAGTAGAGGCTGAAGCCGATGGCGACGGCGGCCCAGAGCATGGCCTGCGGGAGTAACTGGCCGTCGAGCCAGAGGACGAGGAGGGTGGCGGTAGCATTGATGACGTTGGCAATCATCATCGGCGGCGTGAGCGCGGAGACGGCATGGGCCCGCTGGGCGATCACCTCCTCGACGTCAACCATTACTCCCCCCGCCCAATGCCGGCCTGCTGCAACCCTTTCCAAGGCCGCCATGTTAGCGGCATGCGGGCCAAAGCTGTAACATATTCTGAGTTGCGCAGGGCAGGGACCGGCTGGAAGTCAGTCGTCTTCCCAGTGGGCATCGGCGCCGAGGGCCTTGAGGTTCTCTATGAAATTGGGGTGAGCGCGGCGAACCGGCTCGGCCTTGAGGATCTTGGAGGTTCCCTCGATCTGGATCGCGGCGATCAGGAGGCCGACGACGACGCGAATGATGTAGGGGGCCTCCACCTCCGCCGGTTTCAGTTTCGAACCACCGAAGACGAGCAGGCGGTGCGGGTCCGACAGGTGGGCGCGGACGCCGAGCTTGGCCAGTTCGCCCGACCAGCCGAGCGCGCCTTCATAGACCTTGTTCCAGAAGAGCACGTCGCCGGTGCAGCCGACCGAGACGCCGATGGCCTGGGGCAGTAGGTCGGCGGGGAAATAGGGCCAGGGCGCAGCCTCGATCTTGGCGGTCATCTGCTGGGTGAGGGGCGGCGTGACTTCCCGCGTCCAGTCGGTGACGGTGACGGACCCGGCATCCTGCGAGAACCTGAGTCCGAGTTTTGCGAACTGGTCGAGGATCAGCGGCATCTCGGACAGGATGTCCGTTTCCACCGTCACGCGGCCGCCGGTGACGCCGCCGAGTGCGAGGAAGGTCGCGACCTCGTGGTGGTCGTCGGGCACGCGCATTTCCGCGCCTTCGAGGCGCTGCGCGCCGGTGACCGTGAGACGGGAGGTGCCGATACCGTCGATCTGCGCGCCCATCTGCACGAGCATGTGGCAGAGCGACTGGACGTGCGGCTCCGACGCGGCGTTGGTCAGCACGGAGGTGCCCTCGGCCACGGAGGCAATCATCAGGAAGGTTTCGGTGGCGGTGACGGAAGCGTATTCGGCCCAGATCGAATGGGCGGCAGGGCGGGACTTCAGCACCATGTCGATGCCCTGCGCGGGCAGGGTTTCGCAGCCGAAGGCCTGAAGAAAGTTGATGTGCGGGTCGATCTCGCGGATGCCGAGGGCGCAGCCCTTGGCATCGACGTCGAATTTCAGACGGCCGTGGCGGATGAGGACCGGGGCGAGCAGCAGGATGGCGGAGCGGATGCCCAGCGGCAGGTTCTCGATCGCTTTGGCGTCAATGTCGCCCTTGTGGTGCAGGGCGAGGGTCTGGGCCGTCGTGTCATAGTCGACATCCGAACCCAGGGACTGAAAGTAGGCGACGAGTTTGTGCACATCGGTGATGTCGGGGACATTCGTCAGCCGCACCGGGGCATCGGTGAGAAGGGAGGCGCAGATCATCGGCAGGACGGCGTTCTTGTTGCCTGAGGGACGGATGGTGCCGGAAAGCGGGCGCCCGCCGTTGACGATGAAGTTTGCCATGTCTGCCTCTGTGGTGTCCGGCGCTGCGGGCCGCGTGGTTGAAGTGCCTCTATTCCACGGTTTCGGCGCGAAGTTCAATCCGCGGCGGTGGGATGTGGTGGCATGGGGTGGGCGTGGGATTGCATGGGCGGTGGCGGTGACTCGGGTTTTCGGGGTGATTTGAGAGGGGAAAACTTTCCCGGCCTGTGGATAACCCTGTGACAAACTTGGCTGGCGACAGGTTTTTCGGGCGCTGTCGGGGATTTTATGGGCGCGGATGGGAAATGACTCGCGGCACCATATATGGTGGTACTTCCCAACAGATTGTCGATATGTGCAATTTTCTGCAAGTATTGCGCGGTTGTACTTGCGAGCAGACGGGGCTATCACCGGGCTTGGACCACCTGTGTGCACAATTTCCCATTGATTTATATCGTTTCCCATGAGATAGATTGTTCATCGAGAGGGAGCGGATAACAAAACGGGCGCAAGACCCACCTCCAAGGAACAGTTTGGCAGGTTTCATACAGGCCCGCCCCCTTTCGCAAAAAAGAAGACCAGCTTCGGGCACGAGCAGGCACGAAGACACAAAAGCCCGGCTGGAATGGCCAATTCGGCTCAAGGCGGATCGTGCAAGAGGCGGCACGGTTCGCCTTTTTTACGGCCCGGAGCCGGGCGGCGCAGGCAAAAGGGTGACACGCGAGTGGCACGCAGGTTCAGAGGCGAATGGCAGCACAAGGTTGATGCCAAGGGGAGGGTGTCCATTCCGGCACCCTTTCGGCGTGCTCTGGAGGAAGGCGACCCGGATTTCCGCGACGGCGACAACCCCAACCTGGTGCTGGTGTTCGGACGCAAGAACAAGAAATGCATCGAGGGCTATTCGATCAGGTCGATGGACGAGGTTGACGAGATGATCGCCAGCCTGCCGCGTTACAGCCGCGACCGCGAGGCGCTGGAGCGGAGCATCAACACCAAGTCGAGCCAGGTACAGGTGGACGAGAACGGCCGGATCGTGCTGTCCGCGCGGCTGCGGCAGATGTTCGGCATCGAGAAGGAAGCCATGCTGGCGGGGATGGGCGACAAGTTCCAGATCTGGTCGCCGGAAGCCTATGAGGCCGATCAGGCCGAGCTCGATGAATGGATGGCGGAGCAGGATGACGCGGACGATCCGTTCGCGCTGCTGGACCGGGCGCGTCTCGGGGCAGGTCTGGGGGGGTGATACCGTGACGGATACCGCCACCGCCCCGCATATTCCCGTCCTTCTGGAGCCAATTCTCGCACGGATAGCGCCGGTGGAGGGCGTCTGGCTGGACGGCACGTTCGGCGCTGGCGGATATACGCGGGCGCTGCTGGACGCCGGCGCTGAAAGGGTGATTGCGGTTGACCGTGACCCGGAAGTTTTTCAGCGGGCGGCATCCTGGGCGGAAAGCTATGGCGACCGGCTGAAACTGGTGGAAGCGACGTTCGACCGGCTGGATGAACTGGCGGACGAGCCGCTGACCGGCGTTGTGCTGGATATCGGTGTTTCGTCCATGCAGATCGATCAGGCGGAACGGGGATTTTCCTTTCAGAAGGACGGACCGCTGGACATGCGGATGAGTGGCTCCGGCCCGTCGGCGGCGGATATCGTCAATGGCGCCAAGGAAGAGATGCTGGCCGACATTCTGTACCAGTACGGGGAAGAGCGGGCCTCACGCCGGATCGCACGCCGGATCGTGGCGGCGCGGGATGATGCGCCGATCACGCGCACGAGCCATCTTGCGAAGATCGTCGAGGGTGCGTTGCCGCCGGCACGGCCGGGACAGGTGCATCCGGCGACGCGAAGTTTCCAGGCGCTGCGCATCGCGGTCAACGACGAGTTGGGGCAACTGGTTCGCGGCCTCATGGCGGCGGAACGGGCGCTGGCGGTTGGCGGCTGGCTGGCGGTGGTGACGTTCCATTCACTGGAGGATCGGATCGTGAAGCGCTTCTTCCAGCAACGCAGTGGTGGCGCCCCGCGCGGCAATCGCTATGCGCCGGAGCCGGAGGTGAGCGAGGCGCGGTTCGAGCTTGTCTCGCGCAAGGCCGTGGTGGCCGGAGAAGAGGAAATGACACGCAACCCGCGGGCGAGGTCGGCCAAGCTGCGGCTGGCGCGCCGGCGGGCGGTGGAGGCGGGAGATGTGGATCTTTCCACGCTCGGCCTTCCGCCGCTGGACCTGACAGGAGAGAGAAGATGAAGACACTCGGAACGATCGCGGCCGTGGCCCTCGTCGTTGCCTTCGCCTTCTGGGCGTATGGCGTCAACTATGCAACGCAGGACGCCGAACGGCGCGTGGCGGCGCTGCGGCAGTCCATCGCTGAGGAAAAGGCGGCGATTGCGATGTTGCGGGCGGAATGGGCCTATCTCAACCGGCCGGACAGGTTGCGGGAACTGGCTGAAGAGCACTTTGGCGAACTCGGGCTGATGCCACTGGACGCCGCGCATTTTTCTGAAGCCGAGTTGCTGCCCTATCCGCCAGATGAGGATCTGCCGCTGATCTCGCCCGAAGTCCAGGCGCTGCTGGCGCAGGCGGAGGTAGAGGGATGATCCGCCGGCCGCTTCGCCCCCTTGCGCGGATTCTGTCCGCGCGCGCCAACGGTGAGGATCCCGACCGGATCGAGGCCGAGGCGCGGGCGGCGCGGATGCGGGCGCGGCTTCGGGCCGAGCGCGTACAGGCGGAGCGGCGGCTGTGGCTGCTGGCGGTGGTGTTCCTGATGGCGTTCGGCACGGTGGCCGGGCGCATGGCGGTGCTGGCGGCGAGCAACCCGCAGGAGCCGGAAAACGGCTATTCGGCGGTGCATATCGCCAACCAGCGGGCCGATATCGTCGATGCGAAGGGCCGGATTCTGGCGACGAACCTGCGAACGCATTCGCTGTATGCGCAGCCTCACCTGATGGTCGACAAGGTGGCGGCGGCGGATGGGCTGGCGAAGATTTTCCCCGACCTCGATGCCGACCGGCTGTTACGGGACTTCGAGCGGCGCAAGAAATTCCTTTGGATCAAGCGTTCGCTGAGCCCGGAACAGCAGCAGGCGGTACACGATCTGGGCGAACCGGGTTTGTTGTTCGGCCCGCGTGAGATGCGGCTCTACCCCAATGGCGCCGTCGGGGCGCATGTGCTGGGCGGAACCCGCTTCGGGCAGGAGGGCGTGCATGCCGCGGAGGTTGTCGGCGTGGCGGGGGTCGAGCTGACCTATGACGAGTTCTTGCGCGACCCGGCACAGGCGGGCATGCCACTTGAGCTGTCCATCGATCTGTCGGTGCAGTCGGCCGTGGAGCAGGTGCTTGCCGGCGGCATGATGCTGATGAACGCCAAGGGCGCGGCAGCGGTGTTGATGGAGGCGAACACGGGCCAGATCGTGGCGCTTGCCAGCCTGCCGGACTTCGACCCCAACCAGCGCCCGCGGCCGGGTCCGAACCCGGCGGATAGCCCGATCTTCAACCGGGCGGCGCAGGGCGTGTACGAGATGGGCTCTACCTTCAAGATCCTGACGGCGGCCATGGCGCTGGAATCGGGGCGGTACGGCCCGGAGACGATCATCGAGACGAAAGGCCCGCTAACATGGGGCAAGTTCCGGATTCGCGACTTTCACGATTACGGACCGCGGTTGAGCCTGACGGAGGTGATGGTGAAATCCTCCAACATCGGTACTGCCCGGATTGCCATGGATCTTGGCGTCAGCGCGCAGCAGGATTTCCTGAAGTCGCTGGGTTTCTTTGACCCGGTGCCGGTGGAACTGCCGGCAGCACGCAAGGCCAAGCCGCTGTTGCCGCCGCGCTGGAGCGAGTTGTCGGCGATGACGATTTCCTACGGCCACGGCATCGCGATCACGCCGCTGCATCTGGCGACGGCCTATGCGACCATCGCCAATGGCGGCAAGAGGGTGCGGCCTTCGCTGGTGAAGGGCGCGGCGGCGCCGACGGAGGCTGACCGGGTCATCTCGGAGGAAACTTCGGCGGAACTGCGCTCTATGCTGCGGGCGGTGGTGTCGCGCGGGACTGCGAGCCTCGGCGAGGTGCCGGGCTACAATGTCGGCGGCAAGACCGGGACTGCGGACAAGCCGAACGAGCGCGGCGGGTACCACAAGGACAAGGTGATGGCGACGTTTGCCAGCATCTTTCCCGCCGAAGACCCGAAATATGTACTGATCGTGACGCTGGACGAGCCGGAAGAACGCTCCGGCCGGGAACCGCGGCGCACGGCGGGCTGGACGGCGGTGCCGGTGGCCGCAGAGATCATTCGCAGGATTGCGCCGTTGATGAACATGCATCCGTTGCCTAAAGAGGGCTGAAAATGGCGGAGAGTGGCATGGTCAAGGAACTGGAGGAACTGGGTGTCCTGACAGGCGCGCGCCGGGCGGGTTCCTGGCAGGGTGCGCGGGCGTTGACGGGCCTTTCGGTGGACAGCCGGGATGTGAAGCCGGGGCACCTGTTCTTTGCCTTGCCTGGCGTGAAGATCCATGGAGCGGAGTTCATCAGCTATGCGCTGCGGATGGGCGCGGCGGCGGTGGTGACGGATGCCGAGGGGCTGGCAATCGCCGAGGCGGATTACGGGGTGCCGGACGTGCCGGTGGTGGTGCATCCCGATCCGCGAATGGCGCTGGCGCATGCGGCGCGGCGCTGGTTTGCGGACCAGCCGGAGACGATGGTGGCGGTGACCGGAACCAACGGCAAGACCTCGGTGGCGAGTTTCACGCGCCAGATCTGGGAGCAGTTGGGCGCGACGGCGGTGAATTTCGGCACGACCGGAGTGGAAGGCGCGGTGGCGGCGCCGCTGAAGCACACGACACCGGAACCGATCACGCTGCACAGGTTGCTTGCGGAGCTGGCGGCGGACGGTGTCAGCCATGCGGCGATGGAGGCGTCCTCGCACGGGTTGGTGCAGCGGCGACTGGACGGGGTGCGGCTGCGGGCGGCCGGGTTCACCAACATCACCCGCGATCATCTGGACTATCACCCTGATTTTGAAAGCTATTTCGAGGCCAAATCCGGCCTGTTCACGCGGGTGCTGCCGCGCGACGGCGTGGCGGTGATCAACACCGACGACCCGTGCGGCGAGCGGTTGGTGACAATGGCGCGGGCGCGGGGGCAATCGGTGCTGACCGTGGGCAGGAACGGTGCGGACCTGGAGATCCTCGGCCGCAGGTTCGATGCGACGGGACAGGATCTGCGGTTTGGTCACGGTGGCAAGGTGTACATGGCGCGACTGAACCTGATCGGCGGTTTCCAGGCCGCCAATGCGCTGGTCGCGGCGGGGCTGGCGCTGGCATCCGGGTTCGAGATCGGCGACGTGGCGCGGGCGCTGGAAACGCTGCACACGGTGCGTGGACGGATGGAGCGGGCGGCTGTGCGCGGCAACGGCGCGGCTGTCTATGTCGATTACGCACACACGCCGGACGCGCTGGCGACGGCGCTGCAGGCGATGCGTCCGCATGTGATGGGCCGGCTGATCGTGGTTTTCGGTGCGGGTGGCGACCGGGATCCGGGCAAGCGCCCGCTGATGGGTGCGGCGGCGCGTGAATTCGCGGATGTGGCCTTCGTGACCGATGACAATCCGCGGGGCGAGGACCCGGAGCGTATCAGGGCGGCGATCATGGAGGCGGTGCCGGATGCCACGGAAATCGGCGACCGGGCGGCAGCGATCCTCGCCGGTGTCGATGCGTTGCAGCCGGGCGATACGCTTCTGATCGCCGGCAAGGGGCACGAGACCGGGCAGATCATCGGCGACGATGTGCTGCCCTTCGACGATGCCGAGCAGGCGAGCGTGGCCGTGGCCGCACTGGAAGGGCTGGGCGCGTGAGCCTTTGGACTGCGGCGGAGGCACTGGCGGCGACCGGCGGCGGTGGCGTGGCGAACTGGGAAGCCACGGGCGTCTCCATCGACACGCGCACATTGCAGCCGGGCGATCTGTTCGTGGCGCTGGCGGCGCAGCGCGACGGCCATGACTTCGTGGCGCAGGCGCTGGAAAAGGGCGCGGCGGCGGCACTGGTGACACATCTGCCCGAGGGTGTGGACCCGCACGCACCACTGATCTTTGTGCCCGATGTGCTGGAAGGGCTGGCACGACTGGCGCAGGCGGCGCGGGCGCGGATGTCGGGCAAGGTGGTGGCGGTGACGGGCTCCGTCGGGAAGACCGGCACGAAGGAGATGCTGCGCACGGCCCTGAGCGGGCAGGGCGCGACCCATGCCGCCGAGAAGAGCTACAACAATCATTGGGGTGTGCCGCTGACGCTGGCGCGGATGCCGCGGGAGACCGATTACGCGGTGATCGAGATCGGCATGAACGCACCGGGCGAGATCGCGCCGCTGGCGAAATTGGCGCGGCCGCATGTGGCGGTGGTGACGACGGTGGCGGCGGTCCATCTGGAAGCGTTCGAGAACGTCGAAGGGATCGCGCGCGAGAAGGCGACGATCATCGAGGGGCTGGAGCCGGACGGCATTGCGGTGCTGAACGGTGAAATCGGAACCTCGGATATCCTGGTGTCGGCAGCGCAAGCAGGTGGGGCGCGCGTGGTGCGCTTCGGCAGTGGCAACTATGAGGCGAGCCTGCGCAGCGTGGTGGTGAAGGGACTGGTAACCTGTGCGGAGGCCGACCTGAACGGGCAGCCGGTTGTCTTCAAGCTGGCGGCGCCGGGGGCGCATCTGGCAACGAACGCGCTGGCGGTGCTGGCGGCGGTGGAGGCGTTGGGCGCGGATCTGGCGCTGGCATCGCTGGCGTTGGCGCACTGGGCGCCGCCGGAAGGCCGGGGCGCACGCTGGCGGGTGGCGCTGGGGCCGGGCGGGATCGACGGCCATGTGACGCTGATCGACGAGAGCTACAATGCCAACCCGTTGGCGATGGGCGCGGCTTTCGAGGTGTTTGTCGGCGCACAGCCGGTAGACGGCGTCGGCAAGGTTCGCCGGGGGCGGCGGATCGCGTTTCTCGGTGACATGCTGGAACTGGGGCCGGAGGGGCCGCAGATGCACGCATCGCTGGCGGAGCATCCGGCGATGGCGCAGATCGACACCGTCCATTGCGCGGGGCCGCTGATGAAGAGGCTGTACGAAGCATTGCCGGAAGCCAAGCGTGGCGAGTGCTGCAAGACGACGAAGGCGCTGGCGAAAAAGGTGCCGCGCCTGATAGATGCCGGCGACGTGGTGATGGCCAAGGGTTCGCTCGGATCCGACCTCGCGGTGGTTGTTGACGCCATAAAGAAACTGGGCGATGCCACTGATATGCGCCAGACCGGGGAGAGTGACTAGATGTTGTATTTTCTGAGCGAGCTTTCCGACGGGGGCGATCTGTTCAACCTGTTCAGATACATCACTTTCCGGGCCGGTGGCGCCTTCCTGACGGCACTGATCTTCGGCTTCGTTTTCGGGCGGCCGCTGATCAACCTGCTGCGCAAGAAACAGAAAAAGGGCCAGCCGATTCGTGAGGACGGGCCGGAGAGCCACATTCTGGCGAAGGCGGGGACGCCGACGATGGGCGGCCTGCTGATTCTGTCGGCGCTATTGCTCTCGACCCTTCTGTGGGCGCGGCTGGACAACGGGTTCGTGTGGCTGGTGCTGTTCGTGACCGCCAGCTTCGGACTGATCGGCTTTGCCGATGATTACGCCAAGGTTTCCAAACAGAATACGGCCGGTGTCTCCGGCCGGATGCGGCTGGGCATCGGCTTTGCGGTGGCGGCGGTTGCGGCGGTGTGGGCGATGTATCTGCACGGCATCAACGATGCGCTGACCTCCGATCCGGCGCTTTCGGGGCGACTGGCATTTCCGGTGTTCAAGAACACGCTGATCAACCTGAGTTACCTGTTTGTGCCCTTCGCGATGATCGTGATTGTCGGGTCGGCCAACGCGGTCAACATGACGGACGGACTGGACGGGCTGGCGATCATGCCGGTGATGATCGCCGGTGCATCTTTCGGAATCATTGCCTACGTCGTCGGGCGCACCGACTTCACCGAATACCTCGACGTGCATTACGTGCGCGGGACGGGAGAGATCACGATTTTCACCGCCGCGCTGATCGGCGGCGGCTTGGGGTTCCTGTGGTACAACGCACCGCCGGCGGCGGTGTTCATGGGTGATACTGGCAGCCTGGCGCTTGGCGGAGCGCTTGGCGCCATCGCCGTTTCCACCAAGCACGAGATCGTGCTCGCGATCATCGGCGGGCTGTTCGTGGTCGAGGCGCTGTCTGTCATCATTCAGGTGCTCTATTACAAGCGCACCAAGAAACGTGTGTTCCTGATGGCGCCGATCCACCACCATTTCGAGAAGAAGGGCTGGGCAGAGCCGCAGATCGTGATCCGATTCTGGATCATCTCCGTCATCCTCGCGATCATTGGCCTGGCAACGCTGAAACTGCGCTGAGGTGAGGCGCGCGGCACTGAAGCCGCCTGCCTGAACAGACGATGCCGGGGCATCGGTAAACTGCCGTGATACTGTGCAGAATCCCACGTCGGGCCACATTTCTGCCGCGAAATCCACTTAAGACGAACAGAGTCAAGGCAATTCATGGTAGGGATTGTCGGTGCGCGGAAGTTGGCCGATCCGGGAGACCACCCCGGAAGTTCGAAAGGGATTGCATGCGTTTGGTGGCGACATTGGCGATGGCGATCCTGACGGCTTTCGGTTCCGGAACAAGTCCCGCGTTCGCAGGCGACAAGCCTATCCGTGAGCAGATCGTCGAGATCGTTTCCTCCAGGAAGGCGACTGTCCGGAAGTGGACTCGGGCCCCACGGGTGCTCGTGCTTCACGACCGGGCGGCGCCGAAGGACTTCTTCGAGGGCATGGTCGCGGAGATCACGGCAGCGGCTCCGAGCTTTCCGGGGGTCGCATCCATCGACTATGTCGATCTTGGTGCGATCGGCGCACCGCTGGCGGGCGGGGCGCGTTTCCGTGTGAAGCAGGACGAGGTCGAGGGCGGTGTTGCCGTCTCTTCCGGCTTCCTGATCGACGGATACGGCGCGGCGGTGGCCGACATCTACGTTTTCCTGACCGACATTCCCACCGGCGTGCTGTTCGCGGCGCTGACCCAATCCTCCGGGCCGCTGCCCCGGCGCTTTGCCGAAGGTGCGCCGCATAGCTGCTATTACACCGCGAGTTCCCTGAATGATGTACTGCGCTACGGCATGGTCTTCATCAACAGCGCATGGGACATGGAGCGGGTGCAGGCGTGCATGTTCGAGGAATTCATGCACACGCTGGGCATCCTGAACGATTCCGAAGCGTCGGAGCATTTTACCTTCAACGATCGGGTCGCGGATCCGGTTGACCGGCTGGCGGATTTCGCGCTGCTGGAAGCGCTATACAGTGAAAGCGTGCTGCCGGGTGATCCGCCGGACCGGGTTGCCGATGCGTTCCTGCTGAACCGCTGATCCCTCTTTCCGAGCTTGCCTCCCCTCCGGGCTTGCGGGATATGTGCCCGCAGGCCGCGCGATCACTGCGGCACGGGATATGGGGATGATGCGATGATTCCGGTACGCGGGTACGAGGGGCACAGGGTGGCGGTGCTGGGGCTTGGGCGCTCCGGTCTCGTGGCGGCGCGGGCGTTGCGGGCTGGGGGCGCGGAGGTCGTGGCCTGGGATGACAACCCGGAGGCGCGGGCGGCGGCGGAGGCGGAGGGCTTCACGCCGGTCGATCTGAGCCGGGACGCCGCGTGGGAAGACGTGAGGACGCTTATCCTGTCGCCGGGCATACCCGCGCTGTATCCGGCGCCCAACCCGATTGTCGAGAAGGCTTGGACGCACGGGGCGGTTGTCGACAACGACATCGGGTTGTTCTTTCGATCCTACGCGACGGAGGACTGGGGGCTGATGGACCGGCCGCCACGGGTGATCTGTGTGACTGGTTCGAACGGCAAATCCACGACAACGGCGCTGATCCACCATTGCCTGAAGGCAATAGGGATGCCTGCGCAAATGGCGGGTAACATCGGGCGCGGGGTGCTGGACCTCGAACCCGGTGTCGATGGCGAGGTGGTGGTGCTGGAGCTTTCTTCCTACCAGACGGAAGTGGCGCGGGCACTGGCGCCGGACATCGCGATCTTCATGAACCTGACGCCCGATCACCTCGACCGGCATGGTGGCATGGGCGGGTATTTCGCGGCCAAACGCCGGCTGTTCGCCGAGGGCGGACCGGAGCGGGCGATCATCGGGGTGGACGAGGCCGAGGGACGCTATCTGGCGGCAGAGATGCGGCAGGAGGCGGAGGGTGGCGATCCGGTGATCCGCATCTCATCTGCGCAGAAGCTGGTTGGCGGATGGAACGTGTTCGCGCGGAAGGGTTTCCTGAGCGAGTGGCGCAAGGGGCGGCAGGTGGCTTCCATCGATCTGCGGGAGATGGCGGGATTGCCCGGGGCGCACAACCACCAGAATGCCTGTGCCGCCTATGCGGCATTGCGGAGCCTCGGGGTGGCGCCGAAGAAGATCGAAGTGGCGCTGGCAAGCTATCCGGGGCTGCCGCATCGGTGCCAGTTGATCGGCGAGAAGGGCGGCGTGCGTTTCGTCAACGACAGCAAGGCCACCAATGCCGATGCGGCGGAAAAGGCGTTGTTGGCGTTTCCGCGCGTGCGGTGGATTCTCGGCGGGCGGGCAAAGGACGGTGGCATCGCGGCGCTGGCGCCGCTGTTCGACCGGGTGGCGAAGGCGTACCTGATCGGCGAGGCGGCTGAGTCTTTCGGTGCGACATTGGGGACGGTGCCGCAGGAGACGTGCGGCGACATGGCCACGGCGGTCTCCCGTGCGGCCGCGGAGGCGGAGCCGGGCGAGGTGGTGCTGCTGGCCCCGGCGGCGGCGAGTTTCGACCAGTATTCAAGCTTCGAGACGCGGGGGGATGACTTCGTGGCGGCGGTGCAGCGGGTGCTGGCTGCCGGGTGAGGTGGTGCAACCACGGTTTGGGCAATCTCTGCCTTTGTCAGATGGCTTGCCATGAACCATAATGCCACCCGGTTCTCCGGTTCGCAGGGAGGCCGACTGGTAACTGCCTGAATGAAGGAATTGGTGTGAAGTTTGCAATTATGACCGCAGCGATTGCGGTGCTTGGGTTTGGATTGGCTGGATGTGAAGACGCTGGCGGCACGGGTGGGACCTTCGCGGCGCCGGTGACACGGGACTATGGTGTGGCAGGTGTGAATTGGGCGGACCGCCGGGAGGGTTACACCTATGTCTACAAGGTCGTGGATGTAGACGGCGAACTGTATGTCTGTGGTGCTGGGTTCCACGAAGGTCAGACGCGGCGGAAGGCGAACCGGCAGGCTCTGCGCGCCCATGCGTTCGTCGTTAACGGTGAGACAGTGCTGGTGGGCACGGCACATTTCGCGGAATATGCCGATGAGGAGGCGCTGGTTGCCGGTACGGCGAACTGCCGCGCCACGGGCAAACCGACACCGTCCGGGCCGCTGACTGTCGAAGTGGAGGCACTGCGTTCGCGGGTCATGCTCTAGCTGCCGCAGGCGCGGTGTCCGGTGGTGGGCGAGGTCTTCGGGGTGTGTGCCATGCGACGGGACGTGGGCCGGAAATGGTCGTCCGGCGTTGCGCCGCATGGTGCAAACGGGCAGTAAACCGCCGTTCACACCAATGAAATAGATCGAAATGCTGGCGTGAACGGCAAAATGCCGCTATTCTGTCGTGCAGAGCGATAACCGACCCGCGATCAAAGACGGGCGGACTGAGGCATGTGCAGTATGAAGGCGGTTTCCCAATGACGGAAATGGTGTTTGGTGTCGTACCGGTAAAGCCGGGCGAACCATTGTTGCCACGCTGGTGGCGGACGGTGGATACGTGGACCTTGCTGGCGATCATCGGGCTGTTCGCGGCCGGGTTGATGCTGGGGCTGGCGGCCTCGCCGCCATTGGCGACGCGAAACGGGCTTGATCCCTTCTACTACGTCTCCCGTCAGGCGTTCTTCGGCATGCTGGCGCTGACGGCGATGGTTGTTACCTCCATGCTGACACCCAGGCAGTTGCGGCGGCTGGGCGTTATCGGTTTCGGTTTCGCCTTTGTCGCCCTGGCCCTGCTGCCGGTATTGGGCACGGATTTCGGCAAGGGAGCGGTGCGCTGGTACTCGCTGGGATTCGCATCGGTCCAGCCTTCGGAATTCCTGAAGCCGGCTTTCGTGATCCTGACGGCGTGGCTGATGGCAGCGAATTATGAGCCGGGCGGGCCGCCGGGGCGGGCGATTTCCTTCTGGATCGCGGTGCTGCTGGTTGGACTGCTGGTGGTGCAGCCGGACTTCGGGCAGGCGAGCCTCGTGCTGGGCGCGTGGGGGTTGATGTATTTTGTTGCCGGTGCGTCGATGTTCCTGTTGATGATCCTCGCGGCGCTGGTGATGGCGGGCGGGGTCATGGCCTATCGCATGTCGGACCACGTGGCGCGGCGGATCGACGGGTTCCTGTCGCCCGACCTGGACCCGCGCACGCAGCTTGGTTTTGCGACCAACGCCATTCAGGAGGGTGGTATCCTCGGGGTCGGTGTTGGTGAGGGGACCGTGAAATGGTCGCTGCCCGATGCGCATACCGATTTCATCATCGCCGTCGCGGCAGAGGAATACGGGCTGGTGATGTGCCTTGTCATCATCCTGCTGTTTGGCACGATCGTCGTCCGCTCCATGGTGCGGCTTGTGCGTGAGCGCGATCCGTTCGTGCGGCTGGCTGGCACCGGTCTGGCGGCGATGTTCGGGTTGCAGGCGTTGATCAACATGGGTGTGGCCGTGCGGCTGCTGCCCGCCAAGGGCATGACGTTGCCGTTCGTGAGCTATGGCGGCTCTTCGCTGCTGGCGGCGGGGATCGCGCTCGGAATGTTGCTGGCGCTGACGCGAGAACGGCCGCAGGACACGTTCTCGGAAATCATCGGACGGGGGCGTTGAGATGGCGGATGCACCCCTTCTCGTGATTGCGGCCGGCGGCACCGGCGGCCACATGTTCCCGGCGCAGGCTTTGGCCGAAGAGATGCTGGACCGTGGTTGGCGGGTGAAGCTTTCGACAGATGCACGCGGCGCGCGCTATGCGGGCGGCTTCCCGGCGGCGGTGGAGCGTGCTGTCGTGCCTTCGGGGAGTTTCGCGCAGGCGGAGGGCTGGCGGAAGGCGCTGGTACCGTTCAAGATTCTCGGCGGGTTGATCGGAGCGAATGTCTCTTTCCTGCGGGACCGGCCCGACGCGGTGGCTGGGTTCGGCGGCTATCCCGCGATCCCGGCAATGGCGACGGCGATCCTGCAGCGGGTGCCGCGGCTGATTCATGAACAGAACGGCGTGTTGGGGCGGGTGAATGGATTGCTGGCCAGACGCGCGGCGGCAGTGGCCTGCGGCACGTGGCCGACGGATGTGCCGGATGGCGTCGAGGCATTCCACATCGGTAACCCGGTGCGCGCGGCGGTGAAGGCGCGGGCAGGCAGCCCTTATATTACGCCGGGTGACTGGCCCATGGATCTGCTTGTTTTCGGCGGAAGCCAGGGCGCGCATGTGATGATGAAGGTGCCCGAGGCGTTGGCCTATCTGCCGGAGGAACTGCTGGCCAATCTGACGGTTTCGCACCAGGCGCGAGACGAGGATGCCGCCAAGGTGCGTGCGGCCTATGACAGCCTTGGTGTGCGTGCCGACATCCGCCCGTTTTTCGACGACATTCCCGACAGGATGGCGCGGGCGCAACTTGTGATCTGCCGGGCGGGCGCCTCTTCCATCGCCGATCTGACCGTGATCGGACGCCCCTCGATCCTGATCCCGTATCCCTACGCCACCGGCGATCACCAGACGGCGAATGCCAAGGGACTGGTGGCGGCGGGCGGGGCATTCATGATCCCGGAAAGCGGATTGACACCCGAGGTGCTGAGCGGGCATATCGCGGCAATTCTGGCCGAGCCCGAGGGGGCAAATGCCGCCGCCGCCGCCACACTGAAGTTCGGAAAACCGGATGCTGCCGAAATGCTGGCGGACCTGGTGGGCAAGATTGCATTCGAGAGGAAGAGCCATGAACGATCAGACGCATCTGCCGCATGACATAGGCCCGATCCACTTCGTCGGAATCGGCGGAATCGGGATGTCCGGTATCGCGGAAGTGTTGATCGACCACGGCTTCACGGTGCAGGGCTCGGACCTGAAGGAAAGCCCGATCACGCGGCGGCTGGAAGAGCGCGGGGCGAAGATTTTCATCGGCCAGAAGGCGGGCAACCTGAAGGGGGCGGCCGTGGTGGTGATCTCCTCGGCGATCAAGCCGGGCAACCCGGAACTCGATTGCGCGCGCAGCCTGAAGCTGCCAGTTGTGCGGCGGGCGGAAATGCTGGCCGAACTGATGCGGCTGAAGAACAATGTCGCTGTCGCCGGTACACATGGCAAGACGACCACAACCTCGATGGTGGCGGCGGTGCTGGATGGTGGCGGGATCGACCCGACCGTAATCAATGGCGGGATCATCCATGCCTACGGGTCCAATGCGCGGATGGGCGACAGTGACTGGATGGTGGTGGAGGCCGACGAAAGCGACGGCACGTTCAATCGGCTGCCGGCGACGATTGCCATTGTCACCAACATCGACCCGGAACATATGGACCATTACGGCGATTTCGACACGTTGCGCGATGCGTTCCACACTTTCGTCTCAAACATTCCGTTTTATGGAATCGCGGTGTGTTGCCTCGACCATCCGGAGGTGCAGACACTGGTGGGCCGGATTCATGACCGGCGCGTCGTGACCTACGGGTTCAACCCGCAGGCGGACGTGCGAGCGGTGGACCTGCGTTACAACAACGGGGTGGCGGAGTTCGACGTGGTGCTGAGCGGCGAGAGCGATGTGATCGAGGGCGTGCGGCTGCCGATGCCGGGGGACCACAATGTCTCCAACGCGCTGTCGGCGATCGCGGTGGCGCGGCATCTGGGCATCAGCCATGATCTGATCCGCGCGGCTCTGGCCGGCTTCGGTGGCGTCAACCGGCGGTTTACGCGGGTGGGTGAGGTGGACGGTGTGACGATCATCGACGATTATGGCCATCATCCCGTAGAAATTGCCGCCGTGTTGAAGGCGGCGCGGCATTCGACGAAGGGCAGGATCGTCGCAGTTCACCAGCCGCACCGGTATTCGCGGCTTGATGACCTGTTCGAAGAGTTCTGCACGTGCTTCAACGATGCGGACGTGGTGGCGATTGCCGATGTATACTCGGCGGGCGAGGACCCCATTCCCGGAAGGGACCGGGACGCGCTTGTCGCCGGACTGGCGCAGCACGGCCATCGCCGGGCACTGGCGCTGGCGAACGCGGCCGATCTGCCGGACTTCGTTCGCAAGGAAGCCAAGCCGGGCGATATGGTCGTCTGCCTCGGTGCGGGCACGATCACGGCCTGGGCCAACGGCCTGCCGGAGGCACTGAGGGCGAAGAAGGCGGGCTGATGGTGACGTTGCTGCTGGGTTTTGTCTGGGTCATCCTCGTCAGCATGGTGGCGATGATACCCTATCCCCAGCACCGGCCCTATGCGCTTGGGATGCTTCTGCTCTTTCCCTTTCTGATGGTGGCGATCTGGATAGAATGGGGTGCAGTGCCCGCGTTGGTGCTGTTACTCGGCGGCCTGTCAATCTATCGCTATCCGGCGATGTTTCTTGCCCGGTGGGCGATGCGCAAGCTGAGGTGCCGTGCCTGATGCTTTCCGCGCTGCTGACCCTGTGCTGGCTGATCCTTGCCAATGTCATCGCCATGTTTCCGTCGCGCAGTCATCACTGGCCGGCTGCCTATGTGCTGATGAGCATCGGCGTGCCACTGCTGGTCCTTGTTTATAAGGAACACGGGCCGGGTTGGGCAGGGCTGGCGCTGCTGGGAATGGTATCGATCCTGCGTTGGCCGGTGCGGTACTTCATCCGCTGGGTGCGGCGCAAGCTGGGAAACGAGGAGGCGGGGCTGTGAGCCTGATGGAACGGTTGCCGGAGGTGCGGGGCAAGCTGACGCCCGGGCGCGGGCTGGCGGAGATGAGCTGGCTGCGGGTCGGCGGGCCGGCGGAGGTGTTCTTCCAGCCGGCGGACGAGGAGGATCTCGCCGCCTTCCTGCGCGCTTGCCCGCGGGATGTGCCGGTATTTCCCGTCGGTGTCTGCTCCAACCTGATCATCCGCGAAGGCGGGATACCGGGCGTTGTCATCCGGTTGGGGCGGGCGTTTGCCGGTATCCATGTCGAGGACGGGCTGGTTCGGGTCGGGTCGGCCGCGCTGGACCGGCGTGTGGCGACGACTGCGGCCGAGGCGGGCATCGATCTGTCGTTCCTGCGGACGATTCCGGGCACGATCGGCGGCGCGGTGGTGATGAATGCCGGCTGTTACGGCACCTATACTGCGGATGTTTTCCTGAACGCGCGGGCAATGGACCGACACGGCGAAATCATCACGCTGACGGGTGCGGATATGGGATTTGCCTATCGTTCCAGTCGCTTGCCGGAGGGGCTGATCCTGCTGGAGGCGACGTTTCGGGGGCCGCAACGGCCCGTGGAGGAGATCGAATCGCGGATGGAGGAGATCGTGCAGAAGCGGGCGGCGAGTCAGCCGGTTGACGACCGCTCCTGTGGGTCGACTTTCCGCAACCCGGCGGGCTTTTCCTCCACCGGGCAGGCAGATGATGTGCACGATATGAAGGCATGGAAGCTGATCGAGGATGCGGGGCTGCGCGGGTTTTCGCTTGGCGGGGCGCAGATGAGCCCCAAGCACGCGAATTTTCTCGTGAACAAAGGTGACGCTTCTGCCACAGAACTTGAAGAGTTGGGCGAGCTGGTTCGCAAAAGGGTTTTTGAACACAGCGGCGTGAGACTAGAGTGGGAAATCATGCGCGTGGGAGAGTGGCCAAGTCCCTCCTGAGCCGGAAATGAGAATACCGCCCGACAGAGCCGAGAAAGGCCGATGGGCGAGACAAGAGGCGGGTTATGTCGAGCAGGGCAAACTCCCGCATTGCAGTGCTTCTGGGCGGCCTGTCGGCCGAACGGGAGGTTTCCCTGTCCTCCGGACGGGAATGCGCTGCGGCGTTGCGGGACGAAGGGTTTGACGTTGTCGAGATCGACGCGGGCGCGGACCTGTGCGGGATGTTGCAGGCGGCCGCGCCGGACGTCGTGTTCAACGCATTGCACGGCCGCTGGGGCGAGGATGGCTGCGTGCAGGGGCTGCTGGAGTGGCTGCGCATCCCCTATACGCATTCGGGCGTGCTGGCGTCGGCTCTGGCGATGGACAAGACCCGATCCAAGGAAATTTTCGTCCGCGCCGGCCTGCCGGTAAAGGACAGCGTGCTGGCGGCGAAGACGGAGGTCGAAGCCGGGCATGTGATGCAGCCGCCCTATGTGGTGAAGCCCTACAACGAGGGGTCCTCGGTAGGTGTCTACCTCGTGCATGAGGCGGCCAACGGGCCGCCGAAGCTGGTGGAAACCATGCCGGAAACGGTGATGGTGGAAGCTTTCGCACCCGGACGGGAATTGACGACGACGGTGATGGGCGACCGCGCGCTCGGCGTGACCGATATCATTACCGACGGGTGGTACGACTACGACGCAAAATATGCTGCAGGCGGTTCGCGCCACGAAGTACCAGCCAACATTCCGCAGGAGATTACCGACGCCTGCCTCGACTATGCGGTGCGCGCACACGATGTGCTGGGGTGCCGGGGCGTCAGTCGGACCGATTTTCGTTGGGATGACACCCGCGGGCTGGACGGATTGTTCCTGCTGGAGACCAACACGCAGCCGGGCATGACCCCGACATCGCTGGCGCCGGAACAGGCGGCGTTGAACGGGATCAGTTTCGGCGCCTTCGTGCGCTGGATGGTGGAGGATGCCTCATGCTCCCGGTAAGGCGGCCCGATCCGGCACCGAGCCGGGTGAAATACCGGCTGGAGCGGCTGTGGTTGACGCCTTCCTTCCGCAGGTTCGTGCGCACCGGCTTGCCGTTGGCACTGGTGTTGGTCGCCGTTACGGCACTGGTGACGGATCTGCGGGTGCGGGCGATGGCGGCGGAAACGGCCGAGGACATTCGCACCTATGTAGCGGAGCGGCCGGAGTTTCGCATTGCGCGGGTGCAGATCACGGGTGCCAGCCCGGAGCTTTCGGCACGGGTGGGTGCGGAGATGGCGATGGAGCTGCCGGTGAGCGCCTTCGACCTAGACTTGCAGGCGTTGCGCGACCGGGTGATGGCGCTGGAGCCGGTGCTGACGGCGCGGGTGCGGGTGGCGGAGGCGCATACCCTGGAAGTGACGGTGGTGGAGCGGACGCCGGTGGCGATCTGGCGGATGCAGGATGGGCTGGCGTTGGTCGATGGCTCCGGCGCGCGGGTCGACACGATCGACCGGCGGGGGGACCGGCCGGACCTGCCGGTGATGGCAGGCAAGGGTGCGGAGAAGGCAATCGAAGAGGGATTGTCGGTGATGCGGATCGCCGCACCGCTGGAGGCCCGCATTCGCGGGCTGGTGCGTGTTGGCGAGCGGCGCTGGGATCTCGTGCTCGACCGCGAGCAGGTGATCCAGTTGCCGGAGACACGGCCCGAGGCGGCGCTGCTGCGCATCCTGGCGCTCGACAGTGCCAAGGACCTGTTGGAGCGGGATCTGGTGATCGTCGACCTGCGGGACGGCGACCGACCGGTGGTGCGGCTCTCGCAACCGGGGCTGGCGGAATTCAATGCCCGGAAGATGCTGGGCGAGGACGACAGTGACGAGGATGACGCATGAGTGCTTTGTTTGAGAGCCAGCGGGCAATGCGGCAACGACGCGAGGCTGCGTTGCGGCGCGGACTGGTGGCCATTCTCGATATCGGAACGTCGAAGATTGCCTGCCTGGTGTTGCAGTTCGCGCCGGAACGCAGTGACGGTGACGCGCCGAAGCGCGGGCTGACGCATGGCGCCTTTCGGGTGATCGGCGCAGCGACCACCCGTTCCCGCGGGGTTCGCTATGGCGAGATCACGGCGATGGACGAGACGGAGCGGGCGATCCGAACCGCGGTGCAGGCCGCCCAAAAGATGGCGGGGATGCGGGTGGACCACGCGATTGCCTGCCTGTCGGGTGGCGCGCCGCGTTCCTACGGGTTGTTCGGCGAGGTAACGGTAGAAAACGGCGAGGTGCAGGAGGCCGATATCGGCCACTGCCTCGCCTCATGCGATGTGCCGGAATACGGAGATGACCGGGAAGCGCTGCATGCGCTGCCGGTGAGTTTCACGCTCGATCATCGCACGGGTCTTTCGGACCCGCGCGGCCAGATCGGGGCGAAGCTGGGTGTGGACATGCATCTGCTGACCGTCGACGGGATACCGGTGCAGAACCTGTTGCACTGCATCCGGCGCTGCGATCTGGAACTGGCGGGGCTGGCGGTTTCTTCCTACGCATCGGCGCTGTCGGCGCTGGTGGAAGATGAGCAGGAACTGGGTGCCGCATGCGTGGATATCGGCGCGGGCACGACGGGTGTCTCGATCTTTGCCAAGCGGCAGATGATTTATGCCGACGCGGTGCCGATGGGGGGCCAGCATGTGACGGGTGACATCAGCCAGGGCCTGCACATCCCGCAGGCGGTGGCGGAGCGGATCAAGACCCTGCATGGCGGTGTGATGGCAACCGGTCTGGACGACCGGGACTACATCGAAATTCCATCGCCCTACGACGAGTACGAGCGGGACCGGCGGCAGATCAGCCGCGCGGAACTGATCGGGGTGATGCGTCCCCGGATGGAAGAGATCCTCGAAGAAGTGCGGGCGCGGCTGGACGTTTCCGGTTTCGAATATCTGCCGGGTCAGAGGGTGGTGCTTACGGGCGGATCGGCACAGACGCCGGGGCTGGAGCCGCTGGCCCAGAAGGTGTTGGGACGCCAGGTGCGGATCGGGAAGCCGCTGCGGGTACAGGGCCTGCCGCAGGCCGCGACCGGTACGGGCTTCGCAGCCGCTGTCGGAATGGCGCTGCTGGCGAGCCATCCTCAGGATGAATGCTGGGACTTCGAGATGCCGGCCGACCGGCTGGGACATCGCCGTGTCAGCCGCGCGCTGCGGTGGTTTCGGCAAAACTGGTAGAGGCCCAAACGGCCGATTCGCGCTATAGGCGCGGAGGCGGCGCGAATCCGCCTATTTTGTGGCGGCTCACAATATATAGCATTGTCAGTGTAATAAATTAGTGACGCTTGGCCGATCGTTCGATACACTCCGAATCGGCAGAAAAGCGAAAGCTGCGGCAAAAGCAGCACACATAAAACTGATACAGGCGGATCCAGACATGGCTTTGAATCTCTCCATGCCCGAGCAGCATGATTTGCGCCCCCGCATCACCGTTTTCGGTGTCGGAGGGGCCGGCGGTAACGCCGTAAACAACATGATCGAGAAAAACCTGGAGGGGGCGGAGTTCGTGGTGGCGAACACCGACGCCCAGGCGCTTCAGCAGAGCCAGGCGCAGAGCCGGTTGCAGCTTGGCGCACAGGTAACGGAAGGACTGGGCGCGGGCGCCCGGCCGGAAGTCGGCGCGGCGGCGGCTGAGGAAAGCATCGAGGCGATCGTCGATCAGCTGGTCGGCGCGCACATGTGCTTCATCACTGCCGGCATGGGCGGCGGCACTGGTACGGGTGCGGCCCCGATCATCGCCAAGGCGGCGCGGGAGATGGGTGTGCTGACCGTGGGCGTGGTGACGAAACCCTTCCAGTTCGAGGGCGCCAAGCGGATGCGTCAGGCCGAGGAAGGCGTGGAGGAGTTGCAGCGGGTCGTGGACACGTTGATCATCATCCCCAACCAGAACCTGTTCCGCCTCGCCAACGAGAAGACGACTTTTACCGAAGCGTTCAGCCTGGCAGACGATGTGCTCTACCAGGGTGTGAAGGGCGTGACGGACCTTATGGTCCGCCCCGGCATCATCAACCTCGATTTCGCGGATGTCCGCTCCGTCATGGACGAGATGGGCAAGGCGATGATGGGAACGGGCGAAGCCGAGGGCGAGGATCGCGCGATTCAGGCGGCCGAGAAGGCGATAGCGAACCCGTTGCTCGACGAGATCAGTCTGAAAGGCGCCAAGGGGGTGCTGATCAACGTGACCGGCGGCATGGACCTGACGCTGTTCGAGTTGGACGAGGCGGCCAACCGCATTCGCGGCGAGGTAGACCCGGACGCGAACATCATCGTCGGTTCGACGCTCGACCCGGATATGGACGGCAAGATGCGCGTCTCCGTCGTCGCTACCGGCATCGACGTGCTGGAAGGTGAGCGGGACGTTCCGATGGCGCCACGCCGCTCCACCGAGGCGGCGCGCCGTCGCGAGGCACCGGTGGCAGCGCCGGAGCCGGAAGTGGAAATCGTGGAAGAAGTGCACCAGCCGGTTATGGAAGAGCCGGAGGTGCCGGCGGGCGCGGCCTTTGTCGACCAGCATGGCGCACGCCCGACGGAACCTGACTTCTTCGAAGAGCGGGCAGCCGAGGCACCGCAGGAAGCACCGGCGCCCGCTCCCGCGGCAGTCGCACCGACACCGCACCAGCCGGGTGATGAGGTTCAGCGCCCGCGTCGTCCGGGCGAACCCACGCCGGAGGCTCTGCGTCGTCTGCAGGCGGCCGTGGCCAAGGTGCCCGAGGCGCACGCCCCGACTGCACCGCAGCACGGCAACCGCCAGCACGGCGAGGAGGGCAACCGCTTCGCAATCAACAGTCTGATCCACCGGATGACCGGCCAGCCGGGCACACGCGAGGAACGCAGCCCTCAGAAACGGGTGGCGCAGCCGCCGATGAGCGCCCCGGCGCAGCGGCATGACCAGGATGTTCCGGCCGATCCGCGAGATCGCAACGAGATTCCCGCTTTCCTCCGCAGGCAGGCCAACTGAGGAATTATCCTTGCAATAGCAATAGCTTGAGGGGCGGCTTGCGGGCCGCCCTTTGCTTTTGGAAGTCCGTTACAGTTTGTGACGAAACTGTAGGAAAGGGTCACAAAGCTTGATTTGTTCGCATTTGCAGCGAGCAGTAGACTGCAGGGGCTTCGGATCGTGGGGACCTGAAGACAAAAAACAGCGGCACGGTTGGAACGATCTTGCCCGTGAAACGTAAACGACAGATGAGCGATTGCGTAACGCGGAGAGAAATTCTGCCGGAGGCGCGGAAGAAAGAGGCGGTACAGTGCAGACAAGTTTGACACAGGACGTACAGTTCGTTGGCACGGGTCTGCATTCTGGCAGGCCCGCGCGCCTGACGTTGCACCCGGCCAGCGTCGATCATGGCATCTGGTTTCGCCGCACCGACGAGCGGGAGCGGGACAACCTGATTCCGGCGAAGTTCGATGCCGTCTCCGACACGCGTCTGAACACACGGCTGAGCAATGCGGCCGGCGTTTCCGTCTCCACGGTCGAGCATCTCATGGCCGCGCTCGCCGGGTGCGGACTGCACAACGTGCTGATCGATATTGATGGGCCGGAAGTTCCGATCATGGATGGCAGTGCCAAACGCTTCGTGCGCGAGATCCTGGCCGCAGGGCTGGTTCAGCAGCGGGCACCGATCCGGGCGTTGCGCATTCTGAAGACTGTCGAGCACCGGGAAGGCGATGCCGAGGTAAGGCTGGAGCCGTTCGAGGGATTCCGCATCAGTTTCGAGATTGACTTTCCGGATGCTGCCATCGGGCGTCAGGATGCTTCCTTCGACATGCAGAACGGCACCTTTGTGCGCGAGCTGTCCGACTGCCGCACCTTCTGCCGCCGTGCCGATGTCGATGCAATGCAGGCGGCGGGGCTGGCTCTGGGCGGTTCGCTGGACAATGCCATCGTCGTCGAGGGTGGCGATGTACTGAACCCCGGCGGCTTCCGCCGGGCGAACGAGTGTGTGCGCCACAAGATGCTGGATGCGCTGGGTGACCTTTCGCTGGCGGGAATGCCGATCATCGGCCACTACACGGGCAAGAGAGCGGGCCACGGCCCTTCCAACCGGTTGCTGCGCACGTTGTTCGCGACGCCTGGTGCTTTCGAGGTGGTGACCTGCACTGAAGAACAGACACGGCGCCTGCCCGGTTTCGGGATCCGTCCGTCCGACCTCGCCAAGGTCGGCTGAGGCGGGGTGACCACAAGGGTCTCCCGGCGCACGTGATCCTCTTTCACTCCCGTTCTGACCTGTGCTATGCACCTCGCAGAGGTGCTGCAGCACCCGTGGATTATCGAGGGCAGAATGGGCCGATGACTTCTGTGTGCCGTAGAATTCTCAAGGGTTTGGCGAGCTTTCTTATTGTAGCGTCCGTCGCCGCCTGCGGTGTTTTCGGTGAACCGGAAGTTCCGGTGGAATCGCGGTCCGCCGAAGAGCTTTTTTTGACAGCGGAATTTGATCTTGAGGAAGGCCGGCCGCTGCGGGCGGCGCGAATGTTCGATGAGGTCGAGCGACTCTATCCCTATTCCGAATGGGCGAAGCGGGCGATGATGATGTCGGCGTTTGCCTATTACGACGCTCGTTACTTTGCGGAAAGCCGGTCAGCGGCCGAACGCTATCTCGATTTCTTCCCGGCCGACGAGGATGCCGCCTATGCGCAATACCTGATCGCGTTGAGCTACTACGACCAGATCGTGGATGTGACCCGTGACCAGGCATCGACCTTCGACGCCTTGCAGGAATTGCGGGCGACGATCGAGCGGTATCCCGACAGCGACTATGCCAAATCGGCAGAACTGAAATTCGATCTCGCGCTTGACCATTTGGCCGGCAAGGAGATGGAGGTTGGCCGCTACTACCTGAAGAAGGGGCATTTCTCGGCGGCGATCAATCGGTTCCGGGTGGTGGTTGAGGATTTCCAGACGACCCAGCATACGGCGGAAGCGCTGCACAGGCTGATTGAATGCTACCTGTCTCTGGGCCTGTTCGACGAAGCGCAGACGGCGGGTGCCATTCTCGGATACAACTATCAGGGTTCGCCCTGGTACGAGGACAGCTACAAGCTGCTTACAGCGCAGGGGCTGGAAGCCGAGGCAAAAGGCCAGGGGTGGCTGACGCGGATCTACCGCCAGGTTATCCAGGGCAAGTGGCTCTGAGCCGCGCGGGCTGGCCATGCTGCGCAGCCTGAGCGTTAGAGATGTCCTGCTGATCGACGCGCTGGATCTCGAGTTCGGCGCAGGCCTCAATGTGCTGACAGGCGAAACTGGTGCGGGCAAATCCATACTTCTCGACGCTCTCGGCTTCGTGCTGGGGTGGCGCGGCCGGGCGGATATTGTGCGGCAAGGTGCCGAAGCCGGTGAGGTGGTGGCCGAATTCGAGCTTGGGGCTGACCATCCGGCGAGGGCAATCCTGGCGGCGGCCGACCTGCCTGTGGGTGACGAGTTGCTGCTGCGGCGCGTGAATTCGACGGATGGGCGCAAGCGAGGGTTCGTCAATGATCGGCGGGTTTCGGCGGAGGTGTTGCGCAGCCTGTCGGACGTGCTGGTGGAACTGCATGGACAACATGACGACCGTGGCCTGCTGGATCCGAAGGGCCATCGAACATTGCTGGATGCGTTTGGCGACACCGATGCCATGCGCGCCAAGGTGCGGGCGGCATGGCGCGCACTGGCCGAGGCGGAGAAGGCGCTGGCGGCCCGGCGAACGGCCTTGGATGCAGCGGCGCGGGATGCCGAGTATCTGCGCCATGCCGCGAAGGAACTGGCGGATCTCTCACCAGAGCCGGGCGAGGAGGAGGATCTCGACGCGCGGCGACGGCTGATGCAAGCGGCGGAAAAGATTGCCGTCGACGTGGCCAAGGCCGATCAGGCCTTGGGGTTCGAGGGGGCCGAAGGGCGGATTTCGGACGCGATGCGCTGGCTGGAAGACGCGGCGGGGCGGGCCGAGGGCGGGCTGGACGCGGCGATAGAGGCTTTGGGCCGGGCGCTGGTGGAACTGGGCGAGGCACAGGGGGCGGTGGCCGATTTCGGCGAAAGCCTGCGGTATGATGCGCATGAACTCGAGCGGGTGGAGGAGCGTCTGTTCGCCATTCGGGGTTTGGCGCGGAAGCACAATGTCCTGCCGGACGACTTGCCTGGGTTGGCCGATGATTTTGCCGCTCGGGTGGCGGACCTGGAGGGCGGCGAGGCCGACATTGCGGGACTGGCGAAGGCGCGGGACACGGCGCGGGCACAATATGAAGCGGAGGCGGCGGCGCTGACTGCGGCACGGGCGGAGGCTGCCGCCGGACTTGATGCAGCGATGGCTGCGGAACTGGCGCCGCTGAAGCTGGAACGGGCGGTGTTCGAAACGGTGCTGTCCGAGGCCGAGCCGGGGCCGGAGGGCGTGGACGGTGTGACCTTCACGGTGGCGACCAACCCGGGTGCGCCGGCCGGACCCCTGAACAAGATCGCCTCGGGCGGGGAGCTGTCGCGGTTCCTGCTGGCCCTGAAGGTTTGCCTGACACGGGGCATGTCCGGGCTGACGATGATTTTCGACGAGATCGACCGGGGCGTCGGCGGCGCGACTGCGGATGCAGTTGGTCGACGGTTGGCGAGTGTGGCTACGGGCGCCCAGGTGCTGGTGGTGACGCATTCACCACAGGTGGCGGCGCTTGGGGCGCATCATTTCCGTGTGGCGAAGTCCGAGACGGACGGTGTGACGACGACGCGCGTGGCACCACTGGAGGCGGACGAGCGTGTTGACGAGATCGCGCGGATGCTTGCGGGTGACGTTATCACCGATGAAGCACGATCCGCTGCGAAGGTGCTGCTGAAGGGCTGAGGATCGTCCCGCCGCATGCCGGCTGGCGGCATGGGCGGCGGGAAAGCGGGATCATCAGAGCAGGACGACTTGCGTTCCGATCTCGGCGAGTTCGAACAGCTCCTCGATATGCTCGTTGAACAGGCCGATGCAGCCGTTGGAGGACCGACGGCCGATCTTGCGGACATCGTTGGTTCCGTGGATGCGGTAGTATTGCCACGAGAGGTTGAGTGCGCGGGTGCCGAGCGGGTTCTGTGGGCCCGGGCCGACGTAGGTGGGCAGATCGGGATTGCGTTCGAGCATCGACGGAGTCGGCCGCCACTCGGGCCCGTTGCGCTTCAGCGTCACCTCCGTGCGGCCACGGCGGGTGAGTTCGTCGGTGAGGGGAACGGAGCTGGGATAGAGGCGGGTGGTGACACCATCAGAGCCCCAGAAATAGACTGTTCGAGCCTCCGTGTCGCAGAGGATCGCACCATTGTCGAGGTTCTCGAAATGGTCCTGCCACTTGCGGACGGTGAAGCCGGAGATGCGCCGTTTGACGCCGCCGGTGTCTGACGGAACTTCGGCAACCTGCGCGAAGGCGGGTGCGGCAAGTGCGGTACCAGCGGCGGCAAGGCCGAGGGCGGTGAACTGACGGCGTGTGAGACTCATGGACCTGCTCTCGAATTGATGTGTTTTGCCGGAATCCAAAGCACAATTTTCGCCTCCGGTCCATTCACAGCGCAGTGACCCGGCGCGACCGATTGGCTGATTTTTGCCGGTGGCACCCGCCGCTGGTGCGCGTCCCGCCGATTGCGCCTCAGTTGATCTCCACGACCTTGCCGGGGTTGAGAATGTTTCGCGGATCAAACGTGCGTTTGATGTCGGCCATGACAGACCAGCCCTGGCCATGTTCCTCGGCCATGAATTTCATCTTGCCGACACCGATCCCATGCTCGCCGGTGACGGTACCACCGACCGCCAGTGCCCGCTTCGCCATACGGGCGGCGAGGGATTTGGCCTCTTCCAGTTCCGCCGGGTTGTCGGGATCTACCAGCAGGGCGGTGTGGTAGTTGCCGTCGCCGACATGGCCCAGAATCGGCCCCTTGACGGTGCTGCCTGCCATGTCTGCCTGGGTGTCTGCTATGGCCTGCGCCAGTTTCGAGATCGGGACGCAGATGTCCGTGGTCACCACCCGGCAGCCGGGGCGGAGAGCCTTGGCGGCGAAATAGGCGTTGTGGCGCATTTTCCAGAGGCGCGAACGGTCTTCTGGCCGGGTGGACCACTCAAATCCCTTGCCCCCGTGGTCTGCGGCGATTTCTGCGACGATTTCCGCCTGTTCCTTCACCGCGGAGTCGGAGCCGTGGAATTCGAGAAAGAGCTGCGGCACTTCCTCCATCGTGGCGTTGAAGTGTTGGTTCAGGCCCTTGATCTGTACGGCGTCGAGCAGTTCGATCCGCGCCATCGGCACGCCCATCTGGATGGTTGTGATCACGGTGTCGACAGCAGAGGCAACATCGGGGAAGGCGCAAACAGCGGCGGAAATCGCCTCTGGCTGGCCCTGGAGTCGAAGCGTCAGTTCCGTGATGATGCCGAGCGTGCCTTCCGAGCCGATCAACAGCTTGGTAAGATCGTAGCCGGAGGCGGATTTGCGGGCACGGCTGCCGGTGCGGATGATGCGACCGTCGGCAAGCACCGCTTCCAGCGCCATGACGTTCTCGCGCATGGTGCCGTAGCGGACGGCAGTGGTGCCGGATGCGCGGGTGGAGGCCATGCCGCCAAGCGAGGCGTTGGCACCGGGATCGACGGGAAAGAACAGGCCGGTGGCGCGCAATTCCTCGTTCAGCGCTTCGCGGGTGACGCCGGGCTGGACGACGGCGAGCATGTCCTCGGGTTGAGTATCAAGCACCTTGTCCATGCGGCTCATGTCCAGGCAGATCCCGCCGCGCAGGGCCAGCGCGTTCGCTTCCAGCGAGGTTCCGGTGCCCCAAGCGACGACCGGGCAGCCTTCGGTGTTGCAGATGCGCAGGATTTCGGAAACTTCCTGAGTGGTCTCTGGCGAGGCAACGGCGTCCGGCGGAGTGACGGGATAATAGCCTTCGTTCTGGCCGTGGAGCGACCTTGCGGCCTCAGTCGTTTCCAATCTCGGGCCGAGCACCTTGCGGACGGCCTCGATCGCGGTTTCTATGGTCATAATGTTTCCTCCGGTAGGAGGGTTTTGGCGCAAGATACCGACGAATGGAAGGTCGATATGTCATCCGATGTCAGGACCGGGCACGACGGACCCTATGCTGCGCCGGTGGTGGTGCCGGAACGGGCGGTGCCCGCGGATTGGATTGACTATAACGGCCACATGAACGTCGCTTACTACACCATGGCCTTCGACAAGGCTGTGGACGCGATGCTGGAAACCGAGTTGGGTGTCGGAGAGGCGCATGTGGCTGCCGCTGGCCAGGGGCCTTACGCGCTGCAATCGATGATCTGCTACCTTGGGGAGTTGCTGGAGGGCGAACTTTTTTCGATCGCGGTGCAACTGGTCGATTGCGATGCCAAGCGGTTGCATCTGATGCTGGAAATGCGCAAGCGGGACGGCACGCTGGCGGCGACCTGCGAGCAGATGCTGATGAACGTGGACCTGACGACGCGGCGGAGCACCCCCTATCCGGACTGGGCGTTGGCGCGGATGCAGCGAATGCTGGCGGATCATGGCGGGCTGGATCGGCCGGCGCAGATGGGACAGAAGATCGGCATTCGCCGGAAAGGCTGAGGCATGAGGGACGCGCTGGCCGCCTATGTTTCGCGCTACTGGCGGGGAGGGCGCCGCAAGGCGTTGCGCGGTTGGGAAGAAATCCGCTGGCGCGGCAGTGGCAAGATCCAGTTCTGGCTGATCGCCCTGGTGCTGGGCACTGCGGCGGGGCTGGCGGCTGTGGGCTTCCGGCAGGCGATCATCCTGTTGCAGGAAACGGTTTACGGCGAAAACGATGCGGCGCTGGCCAGCCATGCCGCGGAACTGCACTGGACATGGATCGTGATCATCCCGGTGCTGGGCGGGCTTGTGGTGGGGTTCATCCTGCACCTGTTCACGCCGGACGGACGCGCCCGGACGGTCGCCCATGTGATCGAGGGTGCGGCGCTGCGTGACGGACGCGTGGAGATGCGGGCCGGACTGGCCTCGGCCCTGGCTTCGCTGGTGACGCTGTGTACCGGCGGGTCTACCGGGCGTGAAGGGCCGGTAGTGCACATCGGCGCGGTGATTTCCTCCTGGATCAGTGAAAGGATCAATGCGGATGGCATGACGGGGCGTGACCTGCTGGGCTGTGCCGCAGCCGCCGCGGTGTCCGCATCATTCAACGCACCCATTGCCGGGGCGCTGTTTGCGCTTGAGGTGGTTCTGCGACACTTCGCGGTGCATGCCTTTGCGCCGATCGTGATTGCCTCCGTCGCCGGTGCGGTGGTGGCCCGGTTGCTGGTGGGCGATGTGACGGAGTTCATGCTTCCGGCGCACACGCTGGCCTTCTACGTGGAATTACCGGCGTTCATGATCCTTGGTCTGATCTGCGGGGCGGTGGCGGCAGTGATGATCTGGGGGATCATCGCAGCGGAAGATCTGGGGGATCTCGTGCAGGAGCAGACTGGTATGCCGCGCTGGTTGCGGCCCGCAGTCTCCGGCCTGCTGCTGGGGCTGATCGCCGTTGCATTTCCACATATCATCGGTGTCGGATACGAGACGACCACAAGAGCGTTGACCGGCAATATCCTGATATGGCCGGCGGTGGCGTTCGTCGCCGTCAAGATCATTGCGGTGGCGATCACCGTCGCCGGCCGCATGGGCGGTGGCGTGTTCTCACCCTCGTTGATGGTCGGGGCGTTGACTGGACTGGCCTTCGGCTATGTTGCCACGGCGATCTTTCCCGCTGTCTCCGGCGCGGTCGGACTCTATGCTCTGGCCGGAATGGGCGCGGTGGCGGCTGCAGTACTTGGGGCGCCGATCTCCACCACATTGATCGTGTTCGAACTGACGGGCGACTGGCAGACGGGGCTGGCGGTGATGGTTGCGGTGTCGCTGTCGTCGTCGCTGTGTTCGCGGCTGGTGGATCGCAGTTTCTTCCTCGCTACCATCGAGCGGCGGGGCGTGCATCTGGCTGCGGGCCCGCAAGCCTATCTGCCGGCGACGATTTCGGTGGGGCGGCTGATGCGAGTACGCGGCGGCGAGGGCAGTGTCTCCGACACCATGTGCCAGGAACTGGTCGATCAGGACGTGTTCCTGCGGCGGAGCGACACGCTGGAGACGGCACTGCCGTTGTTTGATCGGGTGGGAGAGGATTTTCTGCCAGTCGTAACGGCGGGCGAGGATGGCGATGAGCTGATTGGTGCGATTTTCCATGTCGATGCGCTGAAGGCCTACAACCGCGCACTGGCGGAGACGGCGCGGGAGGAGCATTCCTGAACGCGTGCCGCCGGTGCGGTTGAGACTGGAATGCGATGATGTCGAGACGGATGAGCCGGGTGCAGAGCGTTGGCTCAGAGGTCGCGGCCCCAGTACTGGCCGACAAGATCCTTCCCGAAACTCCGGTGCGACTCCTCGCTGATCAGTTCGAAACCGGCGGACTGGTAGATGTGGCGGGCGGCGGTGAGGTTTTTGTTGGTCCACAAGGTCATGTGTCCATAGCCGGCAGTGCGGGCGAAGCGCAGGCATTCCCCGACCAGGCGGCGGCCGAGGCCCAGGCCACGTGCGGAAGGGTCCACGTAGAGGAGGCGCAATTTCGCCGTATGTTCGTCTTGCTGGACGACAAAGACCGAGCCGATGATCTGCCCCTCTCTCTCCGCGACCCAGCAGCGTTCGCGTCGGGGATCGAAACCGTCGATGAATTCGGCCGTGATCCGTGCGACCAGAGCCTCGAAGTGCCAGTCGAAACCGTATTCCTGCGCATAGAGCTGCGCCTGGGCTGCGGTGATCAGGGCCAGGTCGCCGGGGACCGGATCGCGGAGGACGAAGGCCGCCGGTTGCGTCGGAGGGCCGAGCAGGCGGCGGATGGTGGCCATTGCGTCAGTCAGTTCCCGACGTTGGGGTGCGGAAAGAGGGGAGATCAGGGCCTCGATCTCGGCCGCGGAGGCTTTGTCCACCTGCATGAAGAGGATGCTGCCGGCACCGGTGGGCGTGAGGGCAAGCCGCTTGGCATTGCCGGGTGACGGGGTTCGATTGACGAGGCCCTTGGCTTCCAGAGTGGACAGGATGCGGCTTAGATAGCCTGCGTCCATGTTCAGATGGGTAGCGATATCGCTGGCGGCGGGCGGTTCGCTCTCAGAGGCCGACGCGATCTCGTAGAAGACGCGGAGTTGGGGCAGGGCGAGACCCGAGGCGAGCAGTGACTCCCCTAGGGCGCCGACCAGAGTGGTGTAGAAGCGGTTGAAGGAACGAACGGTTGCGACGGTGCTGTCAGGTTCATTCATTTGCCGGGATCACCACATGAGTTGACAACGTCAACATATGAGCCGAATGCGGGGAGGCGGGCAAGGGTGATCCTGCCGCGCCCCGGAAGTTCAAATCTGTTCGACGGTTACCCGATCACTGCTGTAAAACGCGAGATGGTCCTTGATGCGGGCCACATCCTCCTTCGGGTCCTCGTAGGACCAGGCGGCGTTCTCGATCGGGCCGCTCTTGGCGACAATTGTATAGTAAGTTGCCTCACCCTTGTGGGGGCAGGTGGTTCGGTGATCCGAAGGGTCGAGGAAAGCCATCTCGACGTCTTCGCGGGGGAAGTAGATCACGTAAGGCAGGTTGCCTTCTTCCAGCATCAGGGCGTTGCCGCTCTCGCCGAGGATGGCACCGCCGGCACGGATCACCCAGCGGCCTTCGGCCTTGGTGACGCTGATATGGGCTTCGGTCATTGCAGATCCTGTCATTGCTGTTCCTCCTGTCGGCTGGCTTTGATGGCTGCCGTTATTCCCGCTTCGCCTTGGGACGAAGCCTTATGCAGTTTCTGTGACAGTCTTGTCACGAAAGCCTCTTGCCGGAACGGCTCAGAGGGGTGCGCAGGCCTTGGTGAGCCATACGGCAGTTGCGTCATCTACACGGGGAGAGACGATTGCCGCGGTTCGGGCGTGGTAAGCATTGAGCCAGTCCCGTTCCGCTGTGGATAGAAGATCGGGATCAATCAGCCTTCTGTCAATAGGCGCGAAGGTGATTGTCTCGAAGCCCAGCATCGCGCGGTCGCCGCCTGAAGGCGTCTCCGGTGGCTCCACCACCAGCAGGTTCTCGATGCGGATGCCGAATGCGCCCTCGCGGTAGTAGCCCGGTTCATTGGAGAGGATCATACCCGGTTTCAGGGCTTCGGTGCCGCGGCGTGAAAGGCTTTGCGGGCCTTCGTGGACGCTGAGATAGACGCCGACGCCATGGCCGGTGCCGTGGTCGTAATCCATGCCGGCCTGCCAGAGGGCGATCCGGGCCAGCGCATCGAGGTCCCGGCCTGCAAGCCCCTCCGGCCAGCGCGCCTGCGACATCGCGATCATTCCTTTCAGCACCAGTGTGAAGGCCCGGCGTGCCTCCGGCTGCACGGGGCCGGTGGCGACGGTGCGGGTAATGTCCGTGGTGCCTTCGAGATACTGGCCGCCGCTGTCGATCAGCAGCAAATCGCCCGGCGTGATGGGACGGTTGCTGTCTTCGGTCACCCGGTAATGGACGATAGCGCCATTTGGGCCGGCGCCGGAGATCGTCTCAAACGAGATATCTTGCAGGGTGTTGCCGGCACGGCGGAGCGACTCCAGTTCGCGCACAGCGTCGATTTCGGTGAGGCCGCCGGATGGGGCAGCCTCATCCAGCCATGCGAGGAAACGGGCCATGGCGACGGCATCGATCAGATGGGCCTCGCGCGTCGAAGCAAGTTCGGCTTGTGTCTTGCAGGCCTTTGGCAGGATGCACGGATCGCGCATCCAGTGGATTTCGGCGGAGAGCGCCGCCTTGACGGCCAATGGCGCGGTGCCCGGGTCGAGCGCAACGCGGCCGGTGAGGGCCGCCAGAGCGGCGGGGAAGGCCTCCGGCTCTGCAATCGTGACGTCGGGGCCGAGGTGCGCACGCACGTCTTCATCCAGTTTCGCGCCTGTCATGAACAGCAAAACGGTGGCATCGGCATGGAGGATGGCGAAGCCGAGGGCGACGGGAGTGCGAGCAATGTCGGAACCGCGGATGTTGAGAAGCCAGGCGATGCTGTCGGGCAGGGTGAGGACGGTGGCGACGACGCCCTCCGCCTTCAGGATTCCGGCTATTTCCTGCCGTTTGCTGGCATGGGTCTTGCCGGCGATCACGTCCGGAAAGACGGCCACCTTGCCGAGGGGCGGGGCCGGCTGATCGGGCCAGATGCTGTCCACCGGGTTTTCCGGCAAGGGTTCGAGGGTGATGCCCTTCGGCGTCAGTGCTTTTTCCAGCGCCTCGATTTCGCGCTGGCCGTGCAGCCACGGATCGAAGCCGATGCGCCCACCCTCCGGCAATGCTTCAGTCAGCCACTTTGCCGGGGTGGCCTGCGGAATTTGATGATAGCTGAACAGGGCGCCGTCGGTCTGGCTGCGTACCTGGAGGGTGTAGCGTCCGTCGATGAAGATCGCTGCCTGATCGGCCAGAACGATGCACTGGCCGGCGGAGCCGGTAAACCCTGTGAGCCAGGCAAGACGCTCATCCCTTGGCGCCACATTCTCGCCACAATGTGCATCCGAACGCGGGACAATGAAGCCTGAAACACCGGATTTTGCCAATTTTTTGCGCAAATCGGCGAGGCGCGGCGCACTGTCGGAGGCTGATGTCGAGGCGGTAAAGGATTGAAACATAGCGATCTTTCTGCAACAGGGCGAATTGACGGGAAATGCGGGGTTTTGCGCTGCCGCGGGTTTGCCATATTGTCCGCACAGAGTGAGCCGTGGCAAGCCTCTGGAGGGTCCGAAAATGCGTTCTATGTTGGCATTGGTATTTTTCTTGTTGGCGGGTTGGCGCGCGTATCTTGACTGGAAGACATCCGCGGCTCAAGGGGAGCCGTTGTTCATGGTGGAGACCCGAACCGTGTGGGAGGGGCTGAGCCCATCGACCCTGACAAGCGTGGTGAACTGGGCCCAGGGGCTGGATTTCCAATACCTGTGGGATCCGGTCCTGCTGAACTTGCTGACGGCCCCGTTGTCACCGCTGCTGCTGGTCGTGGGGCTGTTCTTCTTCATCATCCGGCGCAAGCCGGAGCCGATCGACCCTTACAGCCCCGCCTGATCGGCTTTCCTACGTACCGAACTTGTGCTCATAGGTCGCGTTCAGGCGGCTGGCGAGGTAGTCTGCGCCGGTGACCGGCGGATATTTGGCCGCACCGGTGCCGGGCAGGGCGGTGATGACGCTGTCGGGGTTCGGATCGAGGAAGAAGGCCAGCGAATACCGTTCCGCTGGCGGTGGCAGGACGCGATGCGGTGTCGAGACATAGACATCGTTGGACCAGCGCATCAGCAAGTCGGCGATGTTGATGATATAGGCGTCCTCCACTTGCGGCACGTCGATCCACGCACCGTCGCGGGGGCGGACCTGCAGACCGGGAACGCCGTCGGTGGTGAGCAGGGTGATGGTGCCGTAATCCGTGTGCTCGCCTGCGCCGATTTCACCAGGTGCACCCGTGGCGGCGGGATAGCGCAACAAGCGCAGTGTGGCGAGTGGCTGGTCGAGATGACCGGCAAAGAAGTCTTCCTCTATGCCGAGATCGAGGGCGATGGCGCGATGCAACTGGACGCCGAAAGCGTGGACCGCGTCGAAATAGGCCAGCATGGTGTCGCGGAAACCGGGAAGGTCAGGCCAGAGATTGACGCCCCGGAACGGCTCTCCGGCGAGGATGCGCGGATCGTCCTCTGCCAGGTCGAGACCGATGTTGAAGGCTTCCTTGCTGTCGCGGATCCCGCTTTTCTCGTCCAGAAATTCCTCTCCCACCTGACTGTAGCCCCGGTTGTGCGGGGATCTGGCGATCGACATCTCCACCTTGTCGGCAAGGGGGCTGGCGAAAAAGCTGCGGCTCATCTCGAATGCGCGGGTTCGCAGGGTGGAGGAGACGGGCGGGTTGGCAATGACGACGAACCCGGTGTCGCGGCAGGCGCGGCCGAAATCGGCGACGAAACCCGCGCTGTCGCTGCCAGTGAAGCGGGAATAGTCCAGTATCGGGATCATGTGCGGGCTCCTTTCGCAAACGGCAAGTTTCGGGTCGCAAGGCTTGGTGCGCCGCGTCATAGTGCGGCGCATGTCCATTCAACACCAGATGAATCTACGCTCGTGGACACTGCTTGTGATCCTCTCTTTGTTGTGGGGTGGAAGTTTCTTCTTCATCGGGGTGGCCGTCGGCCATCTGCCGGCGCTGACGATTGTATTCCTGCGGGTGGCGATGGCAGCGGTATTCTTGTGGGCCGTGGTACTGGTAATGCGTCTGACGGTGCCGTGGCGACGCGAGGTCTGGCAGGCATTCCTGGGGATGTGTGTTCTGAACAACGTGCTGCCGTTCTGCCTGATCGTCTACGGCCAATCTCAGATCGCCTCGGGCGTGGCGTCCATCCTCAATGCGACGACACCCTTGTTCGGCGTGGTCATCGCGCATGTTCTGACGCCGGATGAAAAGCTGACGCCGGCACGCTTCGGTGGCGTAATTGCCGGATTTTTGGGCGTTTCGGTCATGATGGGCGGGAATCTGCTGGCGGGCGGCCAGGGAATCTGGGGCGTGGTCGCAGTGCTGGGCGCTGCCTTCTGTTACGGACTTTCCGGTGTCTTCGGGCGGCGGTTTGCACGGCTCGGCGTTAACCCGGTGGTGACAGCCACGGGGCAGGTCAGTTGCTCCACCGCCGTGCTCTTGCCGCTGATGTTAGTGGTGGACAGGCCATGGCAACTCCACATGCCGGGAGGTGACGTCATACTAGCACTTGTGGGTCTGGCGATCTTGTCTACAGGACTTGCCTACATCATTTTCTACAAGGTGTTGGCCGTTGCCGGAGCCACCAACCTGTTGCTGGTGACTTTCCTGATCCCGGTGAGTGCGATTTTGCTGGGCGTGGCGTTTCTGGGTGAAGTGCTGGAGCCGCGCCATCTGCTGGGCATGGCGTTCATCGGGGCCGGTCTGGCGGCGATCGACGGTCGCGTGCTGACCCGTCTCAGACGGCCTGTTGGGGCTGAATAGTTCGACCTCGCCTTAAGTATACTTAACATTTGCCTCAATTTGGCGTAAATTGACTGCAAGGACGTAGTTCATGGCCCGTGTACAGTTGGGCCGGGCGAGCGTTCCGGAATACCAGACTGTGCCGAGTTCATGTAGTGTGTAGGAGAATTGGTATGACCGAGTGCGAGACGACCCCCGAAGACAAGACAGGTTTCTCCAAGATCCTCGAAAAGGCGCTGGCGTTTTCAGCCCCCGTCTCCAGCCGGATCGTCCTTCCGACCATGAGCCTGAAGTATCTCGGTAAGGTGCAGTGCATGCCTGTTCAGGATCAAGCCGGCACCGTCAGTCAGGCCGGCTGAACGGGCTTTCCCTCAGATTGCGCGGCGCCGGCCGCGTCGCGTTTCCGTCTCGAACAGGGACGCTAGTTGTTCGGTCATCGCGCCCGCCAATTGTTCCACATCCGTGATCGTCACCGCCCGCTCGTAATAACGGGTGACATCGTGGCCGATGCCGATGGCGATCAGTTCGACGGCGCGGCGGCGTTCTATCATCGAGATTACGTCGCGCAGATGCTTTTCGAGATAGCTGGCCGGATTGACCGACAGGGTGCTGTCATCGACGGGTGCACCATCCGAAATCACCATGAGAACGCGGCGTTGTTCCGGTCTACCGACCATCCGGCGGTGGGCCCATTCCAGCGCCTCACCGTCGATGTTCTCCTTCAGGATACCTTCCTTCATCATTAGCCCAAGGTTAGGCCGGGCGCGGCGCCATGGAGCGTCGGCGGATTTGTAGATGATGTGGCGCAGGTCGTTCAGGCGCCCTGGCAGCGGCTCTCGTCCGTCGGCGAGCCACTTTTCACGGGCCTGCCCGCCCTTCCAGGCGCGAGTAGTGAAGCCGAGGATCTCACACTTCACCTGACAGCGTTCGAGTGTGCGGGCGAGCACATCGGCGCATATCGCGGCAATCGAGATCGGGCGGCCACGCATGGAGCCCGAATTGTCGAGAAGCAGGGTGACGACCGTGTCACGGAATTCGGTGTCCGTCTCCTGCTTGAAGGAGAGCGGTGTTGTTGGGTTGGCAACGACACGGGCCAGGCGGCCGGCATCGAGCGTGCCTTCCTCAAGGTCGAAATCCCAGCTTCGGTTCTGCTGCGCCTGAAGCCTGCGTTGCAACCGGTTGGCAAGTCGCGAGACCGCGCCCTTCAGCGGCTCAAGTTGTTGGTCGAGATAGGCGCGCAGGCGTTCGAGCTCTGCCGGATCGGCCAGTTCCTCGGCGGGAATTTCCTCGTCGAACCTGGTTTCGTAAACGGCATAGCCGGGATCGGCCTCGGAGATAGGTGGCGGCGGCGGTCGATCATTCTGCGGCTCGCCGTTCTCGGTCTCCACTTCCTCGCCAAGTTCGGCATCCTCGTTCTCGTCGAGGCTCACCTGAGCTTGCTGGCTCTCCTCCGACTCAGCTGCTTCCTGGCTGTCGGAGCCTTCCTGCTCATCATTCTCGTTGTCGTCCTCGGGTCCGTCCTCCGTCGACTCCTCGTCGTCGTTCTGGTTTTCGGCGGACTCCTCCTCCTGGTTGTCGAGGTCAGGATCATCGCCCAACTGATCGCCGTAGCCGAGATCGGAAATGATCTGGCGGGCGAGTTTGGAAAATGCGCGCTGGTCTTCGAGCGTGGCATCGACATTGGCGAAGGCATCGCCTGCCTCTCCCTCCAGAAAACCGCGCCAGAGTTCCATGACGTTCTGCGCACCGTCGGGCAATTCGCGCCCGGTGGCGAGATGGCGGACGAGAAAACCCGCGGCTTCGGCCAGTGGGGCTTCGGCTGAATCCTTGATCTGCGAATAGCCGCGGCGTTTGCATTCCGCATCGATCTTTGCGTCGATGTTGCCTGCGGTGCCGGGCATGGCGCGGGCACCGACCGCTTCGCACCGGGCCGTTTCCATCGCTTCGTAGAGGGCCTGCGCCACCTCGCCCTCGGGGGCGTAGCGGCTATGCATGGCCGGATCGTGAAAACGCTTTCGGAGCGCGTAGGCGTCGGCGGTGCCACGGGCGAGAAGCACCTCGTCGCGGGTCATCCGGCGGGTGACCTGCGGGAGGCGTGCGCCCTCGTTCGTCAGACCCGGCGGATCGACGGAATAGCTGACGGCAAGCTCCGCATCGTTGGCGAGCGCACGCGTTGCCTCGGACAGAGCCTTCTTGAACGGATCTGCCGGATTATCGGACGGTTTGTTCATGAGTTCGGAATGACGCAGCAGGCGGGATTTGGCAAGGCCCCTGGCATCGGCCGGCGCTGGCGGGCTGTTGGAAAAGGGGCACATGGGTGAGCTTGTGCAGGTTGTAACACTTTAATGACACTTTTCTGGATATCCTGATCCGGGAGGAGGATTAGTGATGCCGATGATGTTCCGAAACGCCCTCATAGCCATGGTCCTGGGAATGTTGGGCCTTGCCGCACCGGCCAAGGCCGGCTCGTTCGAGGAGACCTGTCGTTACTTTGATGGTGTTGCATTCAATGATGTCGCCCATCACCGGGTGGGGACGTTTCGGGTGGTTCTGGCGGCGGACTGCCGGGCGGCACTGGCGGTGATGGCCGTGGCACCTGCTGGAGCGCATACGGAGTTTGCACAGGACTATCTTCGCCAGTTGCAGACCTATCGCGCCACCATGCTGTCGATCATGATGGAGCGCTTCGAGACACAGCGCAGCCGAAGAGTTCTTCAGGCCCACACCGATGCGCCGATGGTCAAACCTGTCAGTCGGGCAGGGGCATTCCTTATTGCCAAATCCATGGGACTGGTGGCCAAGCAGCGGGAATGGACCGTCTGGAACGAGGCCCGACTGGCGCAATAGGGGCTTTCGTGAACCGGTGGCTGACCAAGCTTTCGGCAGATATTCCAGTATTTGCCTGTCTGGCGTCGGGCCGCCCTTTTTTCAGCAAATTTGTGCGTTTCAGATAGGCAAACCGGGGCATAAGTCTTAATGGTGGCGCGAGAGCCGCGCGGTGGAAGCCGCGTGGCATAATCGTGATTGCGGTTTGGTAAGTGGTTCATCGCCGACGGATATGTGTTCCATCGGCAGGGGGTAGAGTGTTGCAGGCGCAGACGGAAAGACAGGCTTCTTTGGCGGAAGATAAAATTACGCGATCGCCACGGCAGGCGGCCAACGACAAGGTAGAAGACGCGGAGATCGTCCGCGACGCATCGCATGCGGAACGGGTTCGCTCTTTTGTGCTGGGGCACAGCAGCCAACCACCGGTCATGGAAGCCCAAATTGGCGGTGGGGCCGGTTGGGAGGCGCTGACGCAGGTTCAGCTGAAGCAGCGTCACCTGGCCCGCAATCGAATTCTCACGGGCGACAAAGTTACGCCGGTGATGGAGTCATTCGACATGCTTCGGGCGCGGATGGTGAAGGCCCTGAAGGACAACGGCTGGAACCGCGTCGCCATCACTTCGCCCACCAAGGGCTGCGGCAAGACCTTCCTTGCCGCCAACCTTGCGATGAGCTGTGCGCGGCAAACAGGCCTGCGCAGCGTTCTGTACGATATGGATTTCCGCAATCCCAAGCTTGGCTCCGTTCTGGGCGTGCGGGCGCCGGGGCCGTTCAACGAGTATCTCTATGACGGTCTGGCGCCGGAATCGCACCTGATACGCGTTGCCGACAACCTAGCCGTGGGCCTGAATGACAAGGCGATGGCGGAACCGACGGATCTGCTGTCCTCCGACAAGACGGAGGAGACTATTGCCAAGATGCAGGACGCCCTGAAACCCGATGTGGTGCTGTTCGACATGCCGCCGATGCTGGTTTTCGAGGACGTGATGACCTTCCTCTCCCGTGTGGACGGTGTGCTGGTGGTCTCTGGCGGTCACACCACAAAGGCAGAGGATATCCGCGAAGTGGAGCGCCGCCTCGAGGACAAGGCGCCGCTGCTTGGCGTGGTGCTGAACATGGCCGAAGGTGTGCGCAAGCGTCGCGGCCGGGTGTACTGACGGCACGCCGTAATTTAGCTGCCGAGCGAGACCGACCGAGCCTAGCTGCCGATGTCCAGTAAAGTCAGGAGATCGGCGTGGTTCGTCCAGACGATGAGTCCGCCGAACAGGAGGCCGACTGCGGCAAAGACCCCGTCATGTAGCGGATCCCATGCGCCTGCGCGGCGGGTCAGCCATATGACCATCGGGTAGACGAGCACGATGCCTATGGCCTGACCGGCAATGCCGCCAAGCAAGCCGAAATAGTGGATGCCCAGGATCAGGCCGCCGATTTGCAGCACGGCCTTGGCGAAGACGAGTGCGGCGTAGTAGCGGGATTCGCCCGCGGCCAGCACCGCCTGATCGTAGCTCATGATGATGACCATCGGAATTTGCATGACGGCAATGCCGACCACCATCGCCCCGGCGGCGTAGTAGCGTGAATCGTAGAGCAGGTGGACCAGCGGCACGCCGACAAAGCCGGCGACGATCAGCATGGACACGATCCCGCCGGTGAGTGCAAAGCGCATCTTGCGGACACCGCGGAAGTTTTCGGCAGATGCGCCGGGCGGGCGCTCCCTGTAGATTGGAATGAGGATGCGCCAGGCGACGGAAGTTGCAAGCAGCAGCGGGAAACTGGCAAGGAAATAGCCGATATTATAAACGCCGAGGTTGCTGAGGGTCAGGTACTTGGCCAGCACGATCTTGTCGCCCTGCGACAGGATAAAGCCGAAGGCGGTGGACAGAAATATCCACTTGCCGAACCCGACGAGATCGCGCACGGCGTCACGTTCCCACCGGAAGCGGTTGGACGTTCCCGGCACGAAAACATTGGAAATGAGGATCTTGGATACCGCACCCACGATACCGCCGATGACAAGCGCCCAAACAGATTGCAGCAACCAGGCGAACAGGACCGTGGCGACGATGCCGATGATCTGAATTGCCATTTCCAGCAGAGTTACGCGCCCGAGGTTGAGGTGGCGGTTGGCGGATTCGAGCCTGGTGGGGAAAAAGCCCTGAATGACGAGAATTGCGCCGGCGACGGGGATGAGTTGCGCCAGTTGCGGTTCCTCATAAAAGTTGGCGATCGGCACGGCGACGAGGACGGTCAGCAGCCACAACAACAGGCCGCGGATAACGTTCAATGTCCACGCAGTGTTCAGGAAATCTTCGTCGTCGCCGCGTTTGTTCTGCTGGATCGAGGTGTTGATGCCGACATCGGAGAAGTTGGTGAGACCCTGCATCACCACCATGACAAGCGCCATCAGGCCAAACGCTTCCGGAAACAGGATGCGCGTGAGGATGAGGTTGGAGGCAAGCCGCAGGATCTGGGAAGTGCCGTAGCCGAAGATCGTCCAGAAGGAACTGCGCATCGCCCTTGCGAACAGCGAATTGTCCTTGAGGATGGAGGCAAGCCTGCTCATCGCGCGATGCTTCCGGAATGGATGGTCGTCATTTGCCGGTCAACCCGATGTGGCCGCGCGCTGGCGCATGGCGGCGATGAGTTCGCCGGGCAGTATGGCCAGGCATCGGGCGTATCGCGGTACCAGCCGCCTGGGGCTCGAAAGCATGCGCCACACCCATTCCATGGCGATTCTGCGGACCCAGAGCGGCGCGCGTTGCTGGTGACCTGAAAGGAAGTCGACACCGGCGCCGACGGAGGCGAAACCGACCGACGGGGCGATTGTCCGACCAAATGCCGCGAAGATTTCCTGCTTGGGCGCGCCGAGGGCGATGAAGCAGAGGCGGGCGCCGGAGGCATCCAGTTCCCTGAGAATCGCCTCGGCCTCCGGCCCGCCAGGCTCAAACCCCATTGGCGGCGCCTTCGCATAAGCGACGCGCAGGCCGGGAACCTTGGCTTCAAGGTCATCCTTGGCACCTGCAAGGGCCTCTTCGGTGCTGCCGACAAGGGCGAGGGGCATGTCCGACTCTGCTGCGAGGCGGGCCAGAGGCAGCACGAGATCGGACCCCGGCATCAGAGTTACCGGCTTGCCCGCAAGCTTCGAAAGCCAGACGATCGGGTTGCCGTCGGCGCAAACGAGATCCTGCCTGGCATAAGCCTCGGCGAAGACGGGTGAGGCGCGGAGTTTGACGAGGTGGTCGAGATTGATGGTCGCGAGGGCGAAACCCTCACGCCGTTGGAATCGTGACGCCACTTCCGCCATCAGTGCCGCGCGATCGGGCATGTTGACGGTTATCAACTGGCTGTCGAAACGAAAATCCACACCAAACTCCACACAGGAACGGGAGGATATCCGCCCGCTCATGCAACCCACCTCGGCTCTAGCCCGTCCTCAGTGGATTGTCGAACACTTCGTCCCGGCAGCCGTGACGATTTGCATATTGCCTGTTTCTTCTACGCTGGAATGTGGCGGAAATTGTACCGCATGGCACAATAATTGGTGGTTTGGTGCTCAAATGTGCAGAAAATCCAGTCTTCGACAGCCTGTGTCGTTGCGCAGAAAGTCAGGCCGGTGCTACATGGCGCGGGTTTCGAAAGTAAGTTGTAAAGGGCCGCAAAGTTGGGCTGGCAGATGTTTGCATGAGCAAATTCGCGATCATCGGATGCGGCTTTGTCGCCGATCTGTATATGGGATCTTTCCGGACGATGCCGGAGGCGGAGATCGTGGGTGTCTACGACCTGGATCACGCGCGGCTGAAGACCTTCTGCGACCATTGGAACCTGAAGGCCATGGAGTCGCGCGAAGCGCTCTTCGAAGCTCTGCCGGAAGGCGGAATTGTGCTGAACCTGACCAATCCGGACGCGCATTTCGCCGTCAGTTCGGCGGCCCTTGAGGCCGGATTCCACGTGTATTCCGAGAAGCCGCTGGCGACACGGATGGACGATGCGCGGGCATTGCATGCGCTGGCCGGTGAGAAAGGGCTGCTGCTGGCCTCCGCCCCTTGCAGCGTGCTGGGAGAGACGGCGCAGACGTTGGCACGGGCCGTGCGGAAGGGTGTGGCGGGAACTCCACGGCTGGTGTACGCCGAACTTGATGACGGCTTCATTTCGCAGGCGCCATACGACAAGTGGACGAGCGAGAGTGGCGCGCCGTGGCCAGCAGAGGATGAATTCCGCGTCGGGTGCACGCTGGAGCACGCGGGCTATTACCTGACATGGCTGATGGCGATGTTCGGACCGGTGAAGACCGTTGTCGCCGCTTCGGCCACTGTGGTTCCTGGAAAGGTTCCGGGGGAGGAAACCGCGCCGGACGTGTCTATCGCCACGCTCTTCTTTGAAGGCGGCATGGTGGCACGTCTTACCTGTACCATTGTTGCGCCGCACGACCACCAGATCCGGGTGGTCGGTGACAAGGGCACACTGGCGGTGAAAGAGGCGTGGAACAACGCCGCACCGGTGAAGTTTCACCGACGCTTCACGTTGCGGCGACGGCTGGTGGATATGCCGGTCGGGCGAAAGGTGAGGCTGGACACGAAGGAAACCCATCCGAAGGTTGGCCGGTGGGGCGCCGCGAGCATGAATTTCGCCCTGGGACCGATGGAAATGCTGCAAGCGCTAACAGAAGGGCGGGATTGCCGTCTTTCTGCCGATTTTGCGTTACATCTCAACGAGGTGACGCTGGCGATTCAGGGTGCAGGTGCACATTCGGGGGCGCAGGAGATGACAACACGCTGTGAGTTGATGGAGCCGATGCCATGGGCAGGATGACGGTGCTGATCACCGGCGCCTCCGGCTTCATCGGGGAGCGGGCGGTTGCTGCAGCACGCAAGCGCGGGCACCTGGTGGTGGCTGTCCTGCGCCGGGCCGAGGCTGCGCCGAAGGCTTGGGCGGCTGACGGCGGCATCATGACCGTGGTCGTGGACCTAGCCGCAAAAGGTGCGGAGAAGACACTGACCGAGGCGATGCAGCCTGTGGATGTGGTAATCCATGCCGCGGCAAAGCTTGGCGGCGATGATGCGGAACAGTCCGGCGCCACGCTCACGGGTACCAGGACGGTGATAGCGGCAATGCTTGGGCGCGATGGCGCTGCACCAAGGTTGGTGCTGGTCAGCTCTCTTTCCGTCTATGGCGCGACAGGCCTGCAGGTGGGTGGGTCGCTGACGGAGAAGAGCCCGCTGGAAACGCATCCGGACATGCGGGACGCCTATTGCCGGGGCAAGCTGGCACAGGAAGACATGGTCAAGAAAGCGGCGCTGAAACACGGGTTTCCGCTTTGGATATTGCGACCCGGGGCGGTCTACGGTCCGGGCAGGGCGTGGAACGCGCATCTCGGCATCGGGCTGGGGCCGTTGCTGTTGCAGGTGGGCAGAGGCGGAGAGGTGCCGCTTTCGCACGTGGAGCATTGCGCCGAGGCGATGGTGTTGGCTGCCGAGGTGACACCGAAGGATGGTGCCATAGAATTCTGCAACGTGGTGGATAGCGTTCTGCCAACGCGCAGCGCTTTCGTGGCGGAGCATCAACGCAGTGGCTGGCCGCTGAAGGCGGTTGTCCTCCCTTACGGGATATTCAGCCTGATGTCGAAACTGATCGCCTATTTGCCCGATGGCCTTCGCGCGAAATTGCCCGGGCTGCTTCGTCGGCCGGTGCTGGATGCACGCATGAAGCCGTTGACCTACCCCAACAAGATTCTGCGCGAGCGGCTGGGTTGGCAACCAAGCCGCGAATTCTCCGACGCGCTGCGTGAGGCCTGGGATGAGTGAATTCAGGGGGCCGATCGCCTATCTGACGGGCGAGTATCCACGCGCGACAGACACATTCATCCAGCGCGAGGTGGCAGGGCTTCGGGCGCAGGGTGTCGAGGTGTTCACCTGCTCGATCCGCCGGACGGGCGTGGAGCATCTGGTCGGGCCGGAGCAAAAGGCCGAGGCGGCCTCGACCTTCTACGTGCTGGCGGCGGCCAAGCGGCCATTGCGGCTGCTGAAGGCGCATCTTGCGGCTATGCGCCGTGCGCCGGCGCGTTATTTCGCGGGTCTTAGACTGGCGTTGAAAACGCGACCTGCCGGATTGAAGGGCTTTTTCTACCAACTCTTCTATTTTGCTGAAGCGGTGTTGCTGGGGGAGTACCTGCACGAGAAGGGTGTGGTGCATCTGCACAATCACATCGCCAAGGCCAGTTGCACCGTCGCGATGCTGATGCAGGAGGTGAGTGGCATCGGGTATTCCTTCACGATGCACGGACCCGATATCTTCTATGCGCCTGAGCACTGGCGGCTGGACGAGAAGATCGCGCGTGCGAAGTTCGTGGCCTGCATCAGCCATTTCTGTCGTAGCCAGGGGATGAACTTTTCCGGGCGTGAGCATTGGCACCGGATGCACATTGTCCATTGCGGCGTCATCCCGGAGCGTTACGCACTGGAGCGGCGCGGCAGGGGGCCTGTGCGTGCACTGTTCATCGGCCGGCTGGCGGCGGTGAAGGGCGTGCCGGTGCTGCTGGAAGCGCTGCGCGACGTGCCGGAACTGGAACTGGTGTTGATCGGTGACGGGCCGGAGCGGCGGGCGCTGGAAGCGGAGGCGCGGGAACTGGGCGGCCGCGTGAAATTCCTCGGCTACCAGAGCCAGGACGCGGTGGCCGAGGCGCTGGCCGAGGCCGACATGCTGGTGCTGCCGAGCTTTGCCGAGGGCGTGCCGGTGGTGCTGATGGAAGCGATGGCCGCGGGCCTGCCGGTGGTGACGAGCCGTGTGGCAGGCATTCCCGAACTGGTCGAGGACAAGGTGAGCGGCCTTTTGGTGCCGCCGGGAGACACGGCTGCATTGGCCGAGGCGTTGACGACACTGGTGGAGGATGCCGGCCTGCGACGCGAGATGGGCGAGGCCGGCCGCGCAAAGGTGGAGGCCGAGTTCAACCTTGCGCATGAAGTGCCTTGGCTGGGGCGGCTGCTGGCGGCTTACGTGGAGGACGGGCCGAAGCCCGGTTTGCGGCCATGACCGTCGCGGCCGTGGCCATTGGGCGGAACGAGGGCGAGCGGCTGGAACGCTGCCTTGCCTCGATGCAGGGCGTGGCCGATGTGCTGGTCTACGTGGATAGCGGCTCGAAGGACGGCAGCGTCGCGGCGGCCCGCGCGGCGGGCGCGGAGGTTGTGGAACTGGACATGAGCCAGCCTTTCACTGCGGCGCGGGCGCGGAACGCGGGCTTCGAGGCTCTGGCGGAGCGCGGGATGGCGGTGGACTTCGTACAGTTCGTCGACGGCGACTGCGCGCTGGTCGAGGGCTGGCTACCGGCGGCACGCGCGGCACTGGAGGCGGACGAGGGACTTGGCATCGTCACGGGCTGGCGCAGCGAGATTCACCGCGATGCCAGCATCTACAATCAGCTCTGCGACTTTGAATGGCGCCGCCCGGCCGGGCCGATCCTGACCTGCGGTGGTGACATGATGGTACGCCGGTTGGCGTTCGAGCAGGCGGGCGGTTTCGACCCGACGGTTATCGCCGCCGAGGATGACGAATTCTGCGTAAGAATCCGTGGCAAGGGCTGGAAGATGGAGCGGTTGCCACTGGAGATGACGCGTCACGATGCAGCGATGACCGGTTTTGGCCAGTGGTGGCAGCGGGCGGTACGAAGTGGCCACGGCTTCGCGCAGGTCGGTTGGCTGCATCCCGAGTATTTCGTGAAGGAGCGCAAGCGCGTGTGGTTCTACGGCTTCGTCCTGCCCGTGATTGCGGTACTGGGGTTGCTGCTCGTGTCGATCCTGGTGCCACTGCTCGTGCTGGGCGTCTATGGGCTGAACTGGTGGCGCACGTCCAAGGGATTGGTGCGCGAAGGTCTGCCGGCGGCGGAAGCACGGCGGCATGCGGTGCTGATCACACTTTCGAAGATTCCGAACATGCTGGGCATGTTAACATTTCACTGGCGCCGATTCAGGGGCAGTGCCATGCGGATCATCGAGTATAAATGATATCGAATGGATAGGTTGTTGAGTTCATGACGAATACATTGCGCGCAGGTCTGGTGGGCGCCGGATACATCGCCACGTGGCACGCCAACACGATCAAGGCATTGCCGGGGGTGGAATTGACGGCGGTGTGCGATACCTCGCCCGCCGCCGCCGAGGCGCTGGCAGGTGCCTACGGTGCGAAGCCCTTCACCTCGCTGGACGACCTGATCGCCGCCGGGATCTGCGACGCGGTGCACATCGTGACACCGCCGCAGGTGCACAAGGATCTGGCCATTCAGGCGATGGAGGGCGGGCTGCACGCTTTCGTCGAAAAACCCGTGGCGCTGGGCGCGGAAGAGACGGCGGCGATGCAGGCGGCCTCTGAGGCCACCGGAAAGATCTTCGCGGCAGGGCACAACTTCCTCGGCACGCCGAAATACGAGAAGCTGAAGGGCATGGTGACGAGCGGCGAACTGGGCCGCATCGCCTCGGCCGAGATCAACTGGCGCTTCCCGCTCGCGCCGCTGCGCTCGGGCCCCTACACCATCTGGATGCTGCGCGAACCGAAGAACCTGCTGCTGGAGCTTGGGCCGCATCTCTATGCCTTCTGCGTCGATCTGTTCGGCGTGCCCTCGGATTTCACGCTGCGCCTTTCCAAACCCGTGGCGCTGCCGGGCGATGACATCCGCCACCAGGTGTGGCGGATCATGTGCACGGCGGGCGGGGTGGATGTGACGTTCCACCTCTCGCTGGTCGAGGCGCTGGACGACCGCAGCGTGACGGTGCGCGGCTCGGCCGGGATGGCGCTGCTCGACTATGCCAACGACACGCTGGTGGTGACGCGGGAGAATGCCTCCGACCTGATCCTCAACCCGTTCCGCCGGGCGGCGGGGCAGGGGATGCAGAACCTGAAGGAGGCGTTCGGGAATGCCTTTCTGCAGACACGCACCCTGAACCAGAAATCGCCATACGGGCTGAGCTTCCTCGGCACTATCGGGCCGTTCTACGAGGCGATCCGCGATGACAAGCCGATCGACAGCCGCTTCTCCGGCGCGTCTGCCGTGAAGGTGATGACGGCGATCGACGAGACGGTGGCGCTGCTGCCGGGATACGTGCCTGTGGCCAAACCGGCGACGCGAAAGCCCGAGCCGAAGGTGATGGTGATCGGCGGCACGGGCTTCATCGGGCGGCACCTGACGCGGACGCTGGTGGAACGCGGGCACGATGTGCGCGTGCTCAGCCGGGGCCGCAACGGGCCGTTCCCCGATCTGGCAGACCACGTGGAAACCGTCGGCGTTTCACTGAAGGACCGCGCGGGGCTGGCGAAGGCGATGGAAGGGATCGATGTGGTCTACAACCTCGCCAAGTCGATGGACGACACGTGGGAAGCGGCGCTGGAAAACGATGTGGGCGTGGCCGTGGGCATCGCAGAGGCTGCGCTGGAAGCGGGCGTGAAGCGGCTGATCTACACCGGCACCATCGCCTCCTACAACATGGCCTCTCCCGAGGGCACCATCACCGAGGACGTGAGCTTCGGCGACGATCTGACGGACCGCAACATGTACGCCCGCTCCAAGGCTGAATGCGAGCGGCGGCTGATGGAAATGCACCGCGAGAAGGGGCTGCCGCTGGTGATCGCGCGGCCCGGCATCGTGATCGGGCCGGGCGGGCCGTTGCAGCACTGGGGCATCGGGCGCTGGCACGGGGCGGGTGCCGTGCGCATCTGGGGCCACGGGCGCAACATCCTGCCCTTCGTGCTGATCGAGGATGTATCGGACGGGCTGATCCGGATGATGGACAACGAGGATGCCGTCGGCCGGTCGTTCAACCTCGTCGGCGAGCCGATGATGAGCGCGAGGGGCTACTTCGACGCCATCCACGAAGCTTTGGGGGCGAAGATCGACGTGCGACCGGGCAATCTGCACATGTTCCATGCCGCTGCCAGCGTGAAGCATTTCCTGAAGACGAAGGTGCTGGGGCGCAAGGGATTGAGCCGTGCCTCGTTGAAAGACTGGCAGAGCCGTGCGCATTTCACACCGTTTGACAACCGGCAGCCGAAAGAGATTCTCGGCTGGGAACCGGAGACGGACCGCCAGACGTTTATCCAAAAAGGTATAATCGACGCCAACCTTATGGGGTTCTGAAATTTTGAGGAGGAGATTTGTGACGGAGGGCACAGAAACGGAACCGCATTCCGGGCATACCTGTCCCTGTCACGACCTGAAACGAATGAGTTATTGTAATGCGTTACGAGTGTACGGACAGATTTGTAAACGGTATCGAGAAAGTGCGCTTTCAGGCGACTGTTCCAGGGGGCGTCGTGGCAGGTAACAAGTCGTCAAGTATCGAGGATCGCCCCCTCAGGATTGCCTATCTTAGCGACCTCGACCCGCGGTTGTCGTGGACCTATTCAGGCGGCAACAAGCGGATCCTGGAAAGCGTGAAAAAGTTCGGCGACGTGACAGTGCTCAGCAGTGAGTGGCACGCCATGGAGCCGGTGCGGCGCCTGCTGGAAAAATTGCCCGAAAGTCTTTTGTTGCGCTCCCGCTTCCGGACGCACATGCTGCTCTCGCGGATCATTTCCAACGGCGTCCGGCGGGAACTGGCACGGGGACAATATGACGTTTTGTTTGCCTCCTACAGCTTTCACAGCCTTCTGAACCTGACGCCGCCCTATCCGATCACGACGGTGTTCACATCCGACGCGACACAGACCATTTACAAACAGTCCGTGGTGGGGCGGGCGCACGGATCGTTCTTCTCTCCCGCACGCCTGCTGGACTCCTGGATCGAGGCCAACGAACGGAAGGTGTTGCGCAACACGGACCTGTTGCTGTGGCCGTCGGAATGGATGAAACGCGGCGCGGATGAGCGGTATGGGCTCAGCGAGGAACAATCCCATCTTGTGCCGTGGGGCGCGAACATCGCCATGCCGCCAAAGGATTCCATATCTATCGAAAATCCGATGGATGAGGAGGTTAACCTGCTGCTCGTCGGGCGAGATTGGGAACTGAAGGGCGGCCCGACGGCCGTGGCGGTGCTTGACGCGCTGAAAGCCAGAGGTATCCGGGCGCGTCTGACGGTTATCGGTTGCCGTGTTCCCGACGCGGACCGCCGCCCGGAGCTGACCGATCACGGCTATCTCGACAAGAACGTTCCAGAGCAGAGGCGCATCTTTGACGAGGCGTTCCGCACAGCGCATTTCGCGCTGATCCCGTCGTTTGAATCCTACGGCTTCGCCTTTTGCGAGGCATCTGCCCACGCCATTCCGTCGCTGTGTCTGAATGTCGGTGGAGTGCCGGTGTTCAACGGGGTCAACGGCTTTGCACTGCCGGTTGGTTCCGGCCCCGAGGATTTCGTGGCACGGATAGCGTCCTTGCGCGACGATGCTGCCCAGTATTCAAGCCTGCGTGCAAGCAGCCGCCAGTTCTACATGGAGACATTGAACTGGGGTGCATGGCGCAAGAAGGTCGAGAGCCTGATCCGAGAGAAGGTGAGCCAACGCGAGGCGAGGGCCTGATCGCCAGAAAGGCTGGTTCAGGCCCGTGCGTAAACGTCTTCGTATCGAATGATGTCATCCTCACCTAGATAGGTACCCGTCTGCACCTCGATCAGGTACATCGGCACTTTGCCCGGGTTCTCCATCCTGTGCACGGCGCCAAGTGGAATGTAGACCGACTGGTTCTCTGACAATAGCTTTACTTCTTCGCCGACGGTGACGCGGGCCGTGCCTGCCACGACGACCCAATGTTCCGACCGGTGCATGTGGCTTTGCAGCGACAGGATGCCACCGGGCTTGACCATGATGCGTTTCACCTGGAAACGGGTGTCGATGCACAAGGTTTCGTACCAGCCCCATGGGCGGTGAAATCGAGGAAAATCAACAGCCTGTGGGATGTCTCGTTGCTTCAGGATCGTCACCACATCCTTCACGCGTTGTGCATCGTCGAGATTGGCCACCAGCACGGCGTCGCGCATCGCCACGGCGATCGTATCTTTCAGACCGAGGCCGACAAGTTGCATGCCCTTGTCCTCCGAGCGCAGCAACGTGTTCTCACAATGCACGGCTGTAGCGGAGCCGTAGGTGGCATTGCCGCTCTCATCCTTGTGGAGGGCATCCAGAATCGCATCCCAGGCGCCGAGATCGGACCAGCCGCCACCGTAGGGGACGGCCGTGATGTTGTCGGATTTTTCCATCACCGCATAGTCGATGGAGACGTCGCGGGCCTCGGCATAAGCTTCTTCGCCAAGGCGGAAGAAGCCGAGGTCAGGGCTGGCGGCTTCCCATGCGGCCTTGCAGGGCGCGAAAAGGTCGGGAGCTTTCGCTTCGAACGCCGCGAGGATGTCGCGAACGCGGAACAGGAAGATACCCGCGTTCCACAGGTAATTTCCGGCGGCGAGCATTTCCTCGGCGCGTGGCAGCTCCGGTTTCTCGACGAATTTGCGCACGGACTGAGAGTTGCCATTGTCCGGGGAGTCGGCGAGTTCAAGGTAGCCATATCCGGTTTCCGCCCGCGTCGGGGTGATCCCGAAGGTGACGAGCTGGCCGGACCGTGCTGCCTCGGCACCCTTTTCGACTGCTGCGCGGAAGCCGGCTTCGTCACCGATCAGGTGATCGGACGGCGCGACGAGCATCAGTGCGTCGGGCGTGTCAGCGAGTGACAGTGCGGCTGTCAGGATGGCGGGTGCGGTGTTGCGTGACGCTGGTTCTATCAGGATGCGGGCGTCGGCCAGCCCAAGTTGTGCCAGTTGATCCGTGACCAGAAAACGGAAGTCCGCATTTGTCATCACCACCGGCGCATCGAAATCCGGGCCGGATAGGCGGCGGCAGGTCGCGATGAAAGGGCTATCGTCACCCACCAGTGAGGAGAATTGCTTGGGATAGGATTTGCGGGAAAGCGGCCACAGCCGCGTGCCGGAGCCTCCGCAGAGGATGACGGGGGTAATCATGAAATCGGATTCCATTTGCCTGAAACTGTTGGCCTATCCTAGAGTGAAGCCTGCTCCCGTGCCTAGCCGAAGCAGGCGGCGAAACGCCAATTTATCCGCCGAACGGCACTTCCAGCGCGATCCGCAGTGAATGTCCGGAAGCGGAGTCCTCGATGCTTTCGCGGCGATGGCTGTAGCGGGCGGAAATGCTGGCCCGTTCCGTCAGCAGGTATTCCGCACCAACCGAGAGCCGGAACTGGGTGCGGTCATCTCCCTCCACATCGAGGTTCTCGCTGACGGCTCCCGCCACTTCGGCGCCGAAGTTGATACGGTTACTTACCGGCTGGAAATATCCCAGACCGAAGGCCGAGATGATCGTGTCGTCGCCTTCACGGGAAGTCTCCAGGCTGCGGCTGAGGTTGAAGCGCAGGTCGCCGCGCCCGAGATCCTGGCTGATGGAAACCGTGGCGGTGCCGACGGTATCGCCGGTCTCGCGGGATTCGAGTGCAAATTCCGCGGCTGCGCCGCCGGTACGCCACTCATGCTCGTAGCCAATACCACCGAGGAAGACGAGGCTGCCTTCATCGGGGATGACGACGGCAGCGGCGGCGCCGAGTGTACTGCGCTGGAAACCGAGTTCGAAACCGACATCAAAGAGCGGGCCTTCCAGCCGCTCCGTCGTGTCGCCGCGAATCTGTTCATCGAAGATGTAACCTACGCCGGATGTCAGCATGAGGCGTTCGGAGACGTCATACTCGATTCCGGCCCGGAAGTTGGCTGCGCGGCGTTCCTCGCCTTCCGCCGAGTCGACTTCGGTGTAGGATGCGCCGGATTCAAGCACGCCGGTTATTACCGGGTTGATCCGGAAATCCAGCCCACCGGTGGCGGCAACGGCAAAGACGTCGTTAAGGTCGTCATTGGCGCCGATATAGAGAGTGCGATCGTAATCCAGGGCAAAGCTGCCCTCGATCGGTCCGCCTTCACCAAAAGTGAACGCGACGCCGGCATCGTAATCCTGCCGCCTGCCAGAGCCTTCTTCTGGCGTCAGGTCGCCGGGAACGACGAAGCCGGAATCGGTGAACCCGGCTTCAGGCGTGCGGCGCGCGAGTAGCGAAGTTTCTCGGAAACCGGCCTCGATGCCGAAGGAGCTGGCGGAGCCGATGCGATCATAACCGATGTCCAGGCTCGGAAGCGTTACCAGAGCAACCGCGTCATCGTCGCTGCGCTTGATGCCACGCAGTTCGATATCGGAGATGACGGAGAAACTCTGGGTGCGCGTGTCCGTAAAATAGCCGAGCCCGAGCGTTGTGGTCGCAAATAACGAGGGATCGTCGTCGTCGGGATCGAGTGCAAAATTGCTGTCGGCTTCGAAGGCCTGCGTCACAACGCCGGCGAATCGTTGCCCACCGTCACGCAGCGGCTCCGGAACCGATTGCGGAATTGCTGTTCCCGCGAGGCTCAGAAGGCTGATCGTGAGTACGGGACGAAGTTTTGTCGTGCCATTCACTCGAACAATCCGCGCTCTGGCACGAGGATCACGTCACCCTCGCGCAGCGGGGCAAGGCCCTGAAGGCTGGCGCCGCGGAGAATCGACTTGTAGTCGATGACGGTCACGGCGTCGCCGCCAGAGCCGGGAATTGCACGGCGAAGCTGGATGCGGCGCGTTGCGGCGAAAGGTGTCGGCCCCCCGGCGACGGACAGGGCCTGCAGCAGGGTGGCGTTTTTCGGAATTTCGGCCTGTCCGGGTTCGGCGACCTCTCCGAGAACGTAGACGAAGATCGTCGGCGCTTCCGGCTCCGGAAGGGGGGTGCCTTCCGGCGCCTGCTGTGCGAGCGCCACGAAAACGCTCGGCGGCTGGGCAAAGTTGCTGGACAGGGCGGCGGCGAGACTGCGCTGAACCTGCTCCACCGTCAGACCGGCAGCGCGGACCGAACCGGCAAGCGGCAGGGTAACGCGACCGTCGGGCGCCACAAGGGCGCGACGACTGAGCGTCTGATCTTCCAGTACGCTGATTTCAAGAATGTCGCCCGGCTCGATGCGATATGTTTGCGCGACCGCGCTGGCGGCTCCGGCGATGAGAATCAGGATGGTACAGACTGCGCGCAGTACGGACATGGTTACAGTGCCTCGATCACGAAATGGAGCGCCGGCTCACGAAACCCAGCGCATTTGGTTGCAAGTTTATGGCCACTGGCGGCCATGACAAAGGAAAACCGCCGCTTCGGCCGGATGGACGCAGCGCAGAGGTGCGCATTTGCAACATGCAGGCTGCGGAATGTTCACCGTTTGTTGGAGCGGTTTCGGGGGTGGCGCATGAACAGCGGATCCGGCGCCGGGCCGAGTCGGGGTGCCTTCGGCTGCTCCACCGTGGTCTGCACGGTGGGAGGAGGCGGTTCGGTGTCGTCCTCGTCACGGGGCGGTGCCTTTAGATCCGGCACGCCGCCAAGGCGCGGCGCAGGCACGGACTTGTCCCGCTTGGACTTCGGGGCGAGAGACAGGAAATGACCCTCCGCCATGCGGTCACGGACGACGAGGTCGACGATTTCGGAGTTCACTTCGTCCTGACCGGCGCCGTAAGCATAGACGAGGGCATAGTCGCAGATCTGGCTGACGCGGCGGGGCAGGCCGCCCGTGGCCCGGAAGATGCCCGCCATGGCGCCGGGCGTGAAGATGGCGGGGTTGGCACCAGCCGCTTCCAGACGATGGGCGATCATGCCTTCGACGGCTTCCAGATCCATCGCCGGAATATGGTAATCCGCGGACACCCGCTGCGCGAAGGGCAGCAGTTCTGGCCGGGACAGTGTCTCGCGCAAACCCGGTTGGCCGAACAGCACCAGTTGCAGCAGGGAGTCGCTGTCGGCATTGATGTTGGTGAAAAGCCGCAACTCCTCCAGTGTTTCGATCGAGAGGTTCTGTGCCTCATCGAAGATCAACAGTGTCCGCCGCCCGGCCTGAAATTCGCTGATGAGGAAGGACTGGAACTGGGCGTGAAGCCGAACGTAGCCAATCTCCGGGTTACTCTCCTGACCGAGCGCCAACAGCACCCAGTGCAGCAGTTCTGCTCTCCCGCCACCGGCCGTGGAGACCAGCCCGGCGGAAACATCGGGGCCGATATTGCGTAGCAGGTGGCGCAGGAGAGAGGTCTTGCCTGTGCCGACTTCGCCGGTGATCACGGTGATCGGTGCGCCACTCATCAAACCGTAATCCAGCATCGTGTAGGCTTGCCTGTGGGCATCCGACCAATACAGGTATTCAGGGTCCGGTTGGGACGAGAACGGGCGTTCGTTCATTCCGAAATGGGAAAGGACGATTTCTCTGCCCTGGGCGTCTACAGACATTCAGCGAACCCTTGCCGACTGGGAAACAAAACACATATCTGATCCATGATATGCGGTCAAATGACGAGGCTTTCAACTTCGTTGAGGATTGTCTCCGCGCCGAGGCTGGAGCGGAACGCTTTGACGATCCTCTGACGCCCCTGTTTTGCAACGGTTTCCGCCTCCTCGGGGTTCCCGATTATTCTTTCCAGCGTGTCGGCCAGCGCCTGAGGTGACCTGGGTTCGACAAGATAGCCGTCGACGCCATCCGTGATCAGTTCTCGGACGCCGCCGGCTGCGGTGCCCACAGTCGGAACCTCGCAACTCATTGCTTCCATATAGGCGACGCCGAGCGGTTCGTGCCAGCTTGCGAGCACGAAGATATGCGCCTCCAGCAGTTTCTGTCGTACGGCGTCAGCATCGATCGCGCCCAGCATCGTAACCCGGTCCGCCAGACCTTCTGCGGCGATCTTTTCCTCAAGCACCTTGCGGAATCCGCTGCCCCCGGCATCGTCTTCGCCGGCAATTTCCAGTGTGGCATCGATGCCCCGTGCAGTCAGCATTGCGATGGCGTCACACAGGTCCTGATGCCCCTTGACGACGTTCAGGCGACCACATGCAAAGATGCGCACCGGCTCGCGGGGTTGCGGCGGTGTGTATGGTTCCGACCGCTTAAGTGTCTCGACATCCACACCCATCGCCTGCACGCGCAGAACGGGCGGCAGGTTGCCGGCGAGGTCCGTCTGCACTTCAGCCAGCAGCTTTTCAGTAATGATCGTCGCGAAGGCGGCGTGGCGCCATTTTAGCGGCTGGCCGATTCCGTAATCCGACATCGGGCCGTGCAGCGTCAGCGAATAGGACAAACCATGCATCAGTTTGGCCAGTGCCGCGATCAGGGCGGAGCGGCCACAGGAGTGAACATGGACATGTCTTGCGCCACGCGCCTTCGCCTGCCGGGCAAGCTCTCTGGCGGCGGGGGCGCAGAGGAGGATTTCCTTGAGCAGGCCCTTACCTTCCTGCCGTATGTCTGCGCGCAGGTGCTTCCACGGGATCGCGGCAAGCGCCTGCGCGGCAGACAACGGGCGGAGGTTGAACAAATAGGTCGTGCGGGCAATTGCGGCTTGGGACCAGGCGTGAGAGATCAGGCCCGCTGGCGGCATTCGGGTGCTGAATACCTCCACCCCGGTACCGCGGGCCTCGACCTCCCCGATCTCACGCCAGAAGAACATGTGGGTCTGGCCGGGAAACTGAGGAATCAGATAGGCGATCTTCCCGATTTTCGGCATGGAAACTTCCCAGACATTTGCAACTCGACAACAATATGCGGCCTGATCGTGCGGCCCTGAGCAAGAGCGCTACCATCTCGTCCACCTCCAGCCAAGCGGCAGACCGCACTTGCACACCTGCAACTGCCACAACTTTGACAATTGCCACGTTTACGCTGGTTTAAGTGGCACTGCGGCACTGCAGCAATGGACTTAAGATGCCCACGCATTTACGATTTTCACGACGATGTCTGGCCTCGATGGCGTGGCATCGGGGGTATAGACAGGGTTCTCGATGAGTTTGGACACTCCATTCGCTTTCGCGCCTGTGCATCGCATGGTTGGCGAAGGAACGGTCTGAGATGGGCATTCAGCAAACGGCTGCAGAACTGGCGGAACGCCACTGGGACGTGATCGTGATCGGCACGGGGATCGGCGGTGGCACGCTGGGCCGCAGGCTGGCGGAAGCCGGACGATCCGTGTTGTTTCTCGAATTCGGGCAGGCGGGCTATCGGCGCGAGCAGCAGGGACTGGATTCGGAACTGGGTGACAGAACGGCGCGTGAGTTGCGCGGCTACTGGCCGGTGCCGATGCGGGCGCGGATCGATGGCCGGGAGAGCACCTTCTACAGCCCGACGGGAGCAGGTGTCGGCGGATCTTCGGTGTTCTATGCCGCATCGCTGGAGCGCCCGGAACCACATGATTTGGACGACAGTCCGGAGCGACCGCACCCTACGGGTGGCTGGCCGGTGAGCTATGCCGATTTCGCGCCTTACCTGACCGAGGCCGAAAGGATGTACCACGTTTGTGGCACGCCGGACCCGCTGGGCAGCGACACGGCTGATGGCATCTGTGAACCGCCGGATATGACTACGGGCGACGTGGCGATGCTGAAGGGGCTGGAAGCCTCCGGCCTGCACCCCTATCGGGTGCATATGGGCTTGAAGTATCTACGGGATTGCCAGGAATGCATCGGATTCAAATGCCCACGCTCGTGCAAGATGGATGGCCGCTCCGCCGGAGTGGAGCCGGCATTGGCGACGGGGCGAGCGAGCTTGCTGACGGGCTGCCGGGTGCGCAGGCTGGAGCATGCGGATGGCAGGGTGCAGGCCGTGGTGGCGGATGTCGCTGGCGGAGAGATGCGGTTTCATGCTGATGAGTTCGTGCTGGCGGCGGGCGCGTTGAGCTCTCCGCGTGTCCTGCTTGCCTCCAAATCGGAAGAGGCGACCGAAGGCCTCGGCAATTCGGCGGGCCTGGTCGGTCGCGGGCTGATGTTCCACCTCAATGAGATGATCGCACTCTGGCCAAAACGCGGTACGGAGTTCGCGGGTCCGACCAAGGCGCTGGCGCTTCGGGACTTCTATTATCGCGAGGGCGCGCGGTTCGGCAGTTTTCAGGCGATGGGTGTCGATGCCACCTATGGCAGTATCGTCCATTTCCTGAACGGCATGTTCGACCGGTCTTTCCTGCGCCGGTTCAGGACCTTGCGCGAATTCACCCGCATTCCGGCGGCAATCGCTGCAAAACTGTTCGGCGACGCCAAGATCTTTACCGGTATCCTCGAAGACTTGCCCTATCCTGAAAACCGGGTGTTGCTGAGCGCTGAGAACCCCGACGAGATCATTGTGGAATACAACCTTGCCCGCGAACTTCTGGAGCGCCGACGTAAATTTCGGCGCGCGATCCGCAAGGGACTGAAAGGGCACCGCTTTTTCTTTCTCGGCTTCGGACCGGAACTGAATTTCGGCCATCCCTGTGGGACGTTGCCGTTCGGTGCCCAGCAGGCCAACAGCGTTCTGGACATGGAATGCCGGGTCCACGGTGTGGCCAACCTGACGGTGGCCGATGCTTCCTTCATGCCCACATCGACGGGGGTCAACCCGAGCCTGACAATTGCCGCCAATGCACTGCGGGTGGCCGATTGCATGCTGGCGCGCGGTACGGTGGAAATGCAGGAGGCTGTCTGAGTGACGATCGAGAACGGGCGGATCAGCGGCGGTATCGCCGTGATAACGGGTGCCGGCGCAGGGCTAGGCCGGGCGCTATCCTTGCGTCTGGCGGCGGCGGGATTGACAGTCGCGGGTTTGGGGCGTCGGCTGGAGCCGCTGGAAGAAACCGGCGCGGCTGCCGATGGACGCTTCGTTCCGATTGTTGCCGATGTTGCCGATGCCGCGGCGGTTCGCGCGGCCTTCGCACAGATCGACACGCTGGGCGGCGATATCGCCATCCTGATCAACAATGCCGCCATCTACGAGCGTTTCGACTTTCTTGCAGAACCTCCGGAAGTCTACATGCGCTCGGTCAATGTCAATCTCGGCGGGACGATAGCTTGTTGCCACCAAGCGCTGTCGCGGATGGTGGAACGCGGCAACGGCCGGATTGTCAACGTTACCACATTCGCCGATCTCGCGCCGTTGCCAGGCAGTTCGGCCTACAGCGTTTCCAAGGGGGCCGGCCGGATTTTCACGCGTGCGCTGATCGCCGACATGGGCGACCGCTTCCCCGATATTGTCATCAACGACTGGATACCCGGCGCACTGGCAACGCAAATGGGCATCGCCGACGGTATCGTGCCGGAGCAAGCGGCGGCGTGGGGGGCGGAGTTGGCCCTGCAGCACGACCGCAGCCTGATGGGCACCCTGTTCGACCGCGACCGCGAAGTTTTGCCACCCCGATCCCTCAAGGGCAGAATTCGCGATCTTGTGCTCTTTCAGCCCAAACGGGTGGCGAGGGTGATGAATTCTGCGTGAAGAACAGGCAGCGATTTAAGGATATGTGTCCTTGAGCACTGTTTTTCCTTTGCTCGCGGGCGTATAGGATATGATGTGAGCAGCGGACATTGCGCGCTTGCATGTACAGAGTGGGCGGCTCAGGCGAGCCGATGTTTTGGGTGGGTAGCAAGAAATGACGGAACAGCTTCAGATCGTTGCGGAAATGGCTCGGATGCTCCGCCGCCGTATCCTGCTTTTCCTTGTCATTTGTGTAATCGGTCTCAGCGCCTCGATCTACTACGCTGTCAGCCAGAACAAGCTCTACATGGCGACCGCCTCCATTCAGATCCAGCGACCGCAGGTGTCTGACGATCTCGCCCGGTCGACCGCCGACAGTTCCGTGGCAGAGCGTGTGCAGCAGATTGAGCAACGCCTGATGGCCCGCAGTAACATGATCGAGGTGATCGAGGATCTTGGCCTGTTTGCCGATACCCCGGACCTTCCTGTCAACCTGCAGGTGGAGACGCTCAGGGAAGCGACGCAGATCAACACGGTCGCAGCGCCCAGCGCAGGTTACGGCCCGAACAGCACGCCCTCGGCCCTGTTTATCTCCGTGACGCTTGATGATGCGCAGCTTGCGGCCGACACGACAAACCGGTTCGTGGAATCGGTTCTTGCCCAGAATGAGCAGAAGCGGACGGAACTGGCCCGGCAGACGTTTGAATTCTTCCAGGAGGAAGAAAACCGCATCGCCGAGGCCATTGTCGAACTTGAGCGTGAGATCGCAAATTTCAAGAACAAGAACCTCGATGCGCTGCCTGAAGGTCTGAGTGACCGGCGCCAGGAAATCGGCCGTCTGCAGAGCACTGAACTGGACATTGACACCCGGATACTTGCCTTGGAGCAGGAACGCGACCTGCTGAAAACCGGGCAGGCACCGGTGGTCGACAACGCGACACGCAGTCCCGAATACGAGGAACTGCGCCAGTTGGAAGTGGAACTGGCAGAACGAAGCCGCGTTCTTGCACCCAACCATCCGACAATCCTGCAATTGCAGCGCCAGATCGCCTCTGTCGAGACAGGCTCCACCCAGTTGCGCGAAACGGCCATCGACGCCCAGGTGCAAATGAAGGATCGCCAGATTGCATCCTTGGAGAAGCAGAAGGAAGCGCTGACCAAACGCCGCGAAGAACTTGAATCTTCAGTCAGCGAAATGCCGCGTGTCACGATGGAATTGAACGCGCTCGATCGCCGGTTGGAGCAGTTGCAGAGCCAGTACAACGTTGTTTCCGTTCGGCGAGTGGAGGCCGAGACCGGCCAGCGGTTGGAGGAAACCCGGCAGTCGGAGCAATTCGTGGTACTGGAAACGGCGCTTGTGCCGGAAGTGTCCATCAGTGCCAGCCGCAAGAAACTCGCGCTCATGGGGCTGGCGGCGACTTTTGTCGTAGCATTCGGCATTGTTTGGTTGTTGGAACTGATCAACCCGGTAATCCGCTGCACCAGCCAGATGCAACGGCGGCTGGACCTTAGCCCGGTGGTTGCCATCCCGTATGTGCCGACATTCTGGGAGTTGCAGCGCCGTCGCATCGCCTGGACCGTGGCGATCGTGGCGCTGATCATCGGCGCACCCTTTGCCATCAACGCAATCGACAAGAACGTGATGCCCATCGAGGAGATCGCCGCGAAGGCCGGGCTGGAAGGGTTGTTGAAGGGCAGTTCCGATCCAGTATCCGCATCCACGGAAGCCAACGGCTGAGCCGACCTGTGAACAGATGCTGAGCGTCATCATTCCGGCCAACAACGAGGAGGGCTATATCTCGGCCTGCCTCGATGCGGTTATGGCGTCCGATTGGCCCGCGAGTCGGCCGTCACCGGACGTGATTGTCGTCGCCAATGGCTGCACTGACAACACTGCGGAGATCGCGCGGGACTATGCGGACCGGTTTGCTGCCAAGGGCTGGGGTTACACTGTTCTGAACCTGGCCAAGGGCGACAAGATGAACGCTCTCAACAAGGGCGACGGCGCTGCCAGCCATGCGGCCCGCGCCTATCTTGATGCCGATGTCATTCTCTCCCCCGGTGTGTTGACGGAAATCGCCAGGGTTCTGGACCGCCCGGAACCCTGTTACGCCAGCGGCACGCCGCTGGTGAAGGAAGCCCGGAGCTGGGCAACGCGGGCCTATCGCCGCATCTACTTGCGGGTGCCATTCATGCAGACCGGTGTACCGGGTTTCGGCATCTATGCGGTCAACGGCCCGGGGCGGGCCCGCTGGGGCGATTTCCCCGATATCATATCGGACGACACGTTCGTGCGGCTGAACTTTGCCCCGCGGGAACGCCATGCCGTGCCGTCGCGACATGAATGGCCGATGGTCGAGGGCTTCGACAAACTCGTGAAGGTGCGGCGGAGACAGGATCTCGGAGTTCAGGAGATCGAGGCAAGATACCCGGACCTGCTGAAGAACGACGACAAGACGCGACTGGGCAAGGGCGGAGCGCTGAAACTGGCAGCCTCCGATCCTGTCGGCTTCGGCGTCTATGTCGCCGTTGCGCTGGCCGTGCGTTTCGGCAAGGGCAAAGCGGGCTGGACGCGCGGGCGTTAGCCGATCAATCGCAGCAGGTAGCGGCCGTATTCAGTCTTGATGTACTTCTGGGCCTGCCGCTCAAGCTCTGACGCGTCTATCCAGCCTTTCAGATAGGCCACCTCTTCCGGACAACCGATCTTCAGGCCCTGCCGCTTCTCCAGCGTCTGAACGAAAGCGCCAGCATCCAGCAGGCTTTCGTGGGTGCCGGTATCGAGCCAGCCGTAACCGCGGCCCATGGTCGTGACGTTGAGGTCGCCTGCTTCCAGATACATTTGCAGGAGGTCCGCAATCTCCAGTTCTCCCCGACCCGAAGGTTTCAGGGTCTTCGCCCATTCCGGCGCTCGGCCATCGAGAAAGTAGAGCCCGGTGACGGCGAAGTTCGATGGCGGTACAGCCGGTTTTTCGACAATTTTCGTGGCACGGCCGTCAGCGTCGAAATCCACCACGCCATAGCGCTCGGGATCGCTGACCTGGTAACCGAAGACGGTACCACCTTCGAGTCGCGCCGCAGCCTCCAGCAGCAGGCCCTGAAAGCCGTGGCCGTAAAAGATATTGTCGCCGACCACCATCGCGGAAGGGCCGCCTTCAAGAAAATCCTCCGCCAGCAGATACGCCTGCGCCAAGCCGTCGGGGCTGTTCTGAACGATCCAGTCGATCGTCATCCCCCATTGGCTGCCATCACCCAGCAGGCGCTTGAATGCGGATTGGTCGTCGGGTGTCGTGATCAGCGCCACTTCTTGGACACCGGCAAGCATCAAAACGGTTAGAGGATAGTAGATCATCGGCTTGTCATAGAGCGGCAAGAGCTGCTTGTTGACGGCCTGCGTGATCGGATAGAGCCGCGTGCCGGAGCCGCCGGCCATGATGACGCCCTTACGCATGTGCAACCTCGTTCAATACTTCCTGAAGGTTTGCCCGCCAGTCCGGCCGGGCAATCCCGAATGTCTGCTGCAACCGTGAACAGTCGAGCCGGGAATTCAGCGGTCGGCAGGCCGGTGTAGGGTAGTTGGCTGTCGGTATGTCTTCGACCGTGCAGCCCAGTTCCGCTTCGCGAAAGATCGTCCGCGCGAAATCGGCCCAACTGACATCCGGAGCGCCGGAAAAGTGAAACAGGCCCGTCGCGCCGCGCCGTTCGCTCAACTCGCCAGCCATGTGGATGAGTGCATCAGCAATGGCACTGGCCGGCGTCGGCCCACCGATCTGATCAGCGACAATGCGTAGAGAGGGGCGTTCGGCACCGAGACGCAACATGGTTTTCACGAAGTTCGATCCGTGGCGAGAGAAGACCCATGACGTTCGCAGTATTGCCGCCGTGGCGCCCGAGGCGAGAATGGCGTTCTCGCCCGCCAGCTTGCTCCGGCCGTAGGCCGAAAGTGGCGCCGTCAGATCCTCGGGTGACCACGGCCTGCTCCCGCTGCCGTCGAAGACGTAATCCGTCGAGACATGCAGAAAGGGAATATCCAGGGTGCGGCAAGCTTCGGCCATTGCTCCGGGCGCATCGCCGTTGATGCGCGTGGCGAGGGCTTCCTCGTCTTCCGCCTTGTCGACGGCAGTGTAGGCGGCGGCATTGAACACAGCCTGAGGCGCGGCCGTCAGGATGGCGCTGCGGCAGGCTTCGGGCTGCGAAAGGTCTGCCTCTGCGCGACTGAGAAACGTCATGCCTGTGCCGCGCGCCGCAAGCTCGCGCGCCACCTGGCCGGTGGCCCCGAAAACCAGAACAGTCATGTGCCTGTCCCCAAGCGCTTGCCGACACCATCACGCTCCAGCAACGGCCGCCACCAGGCCTCGTTTTCCAGATACCAGTCCACCGTCCTGCGCAGTCCCTCTTCCAGCGTCACGCTCGGCCGCCAGCCCAGTTCGTCGCGCAGACGGGTGGGGTCGATCGCATAGCGGGCATCATGTCCCGGTCTGTCCTCAACGAATGTGACAAGCCGCTCATGCGGTGCGTCTTGCGGGCGCTTTTGATCGAGTATCGCGCAGATCATCTGCACCAGGTCGATGTTCCGGGCCTCGTTCTCGCCACCGATGTTGTAAACGCGCCCGACAACGCCTTCCCGTACCACATGCAGCAGAGCGGCCGCGTGATCTTCGACAAACAGCCAGTCCCGCACGTTCTCACCCTTGCCGTATACTGGGATTGCCTTGCCGGCGAGCGCGTTGAGTATGACAACCGGGATCAGTTTCTCCGGAAAGTGGAAAGGACCGTAGTTGTTGGAACAGTTGGTGATGAGCACCGGGAGGCCATAAGTTTCGCCCCACGCGCGGGCCAGATGGTCGGAAGCGGCTTTGGAGGCAGAATAGGGCGAGTTGGGCGCATAAGCTGTTTGCTCGGTAAAAAGGCCTTCGGCACCAAGACTCCCATAAACCTCATCAGTGGAGATGTGGTGGAAGCGGAATGTCTCGGGGCGGCCCCGACCTTCCCAATAGGCGCGAGCAGCCTCCAGCAGCGCGTAGGTGCCGGTAATGTTGGTTTCGATGAAGGCCGCAGGCCCGTCGATGGACCTGTCAACATGACTTTCGGCCGCGAGATGCATCACCGCGTCGGGCTGATGTTCGGCAAGGGCGCTATCCACCGCCGTCCGGTCGCGAATATCGGCCTGAACAAAGGCGTAGTTCGGGTGGCCTGCGACGGATGCGACATTTGCGATATTGGCCGCATAGGTCAAAGCGTCGAGGTTGACGACTTCGAGACCCTCGGCAATCGCCTGCCGCACGACCGCCGAGCCGATGAAACCGGCGCCACCGGTTACGAGAATTTTCATGGTACCGCCTGATAAGTGAATGGGCTGTCGAGATCTGCAAAGGCTGATGCCTCGGCGTCCTTCGCGGAAAGCACGGTGTCTTTCATCTCCAGCCCCCAGTCGATTGCCAGATCGGGGTCGTCGAAACGAACGGCCCCCTCGGTCTCCGGCGCATAGTAGTCACTGCATTTGTAAAGAACATCGCAATCCGGCGTCAGTGTGGCGAAGCCGTGCAGGAACCCCTTGGGAATGAGTAATTGTAGACCGTTCTCGGCCGAAAGCTCCTGCGCCACCCAACGACCGTACGTCGGGGAACCGCAGCGAATGTCGACAGCCACGTCCATGATGCGGCCGCGCACGCAACGCACGAGTTTGTCCTGCGCGACCGGCGGTGCCTGGAAGTGCAGCCCGCGCACGGTGCCGCGCTGGGCAGAGAGTGACTGGTTGTCCTGGCAGAAGTCGATGTCGAGCCCGGCCTCTCCCAGTGCCCTGCGATTCCATGTTTCGGAAAAGAAGCCGCGCTGGTCTCCGAACCGCCGCGGTTTCAGCACCATGACGCCCTCCAAAGCGGTTGGCGTGATCTCCATGGCTATTTCTCCTTCGCCTGAATGAGAAACGGCGGCCGGAGCCGCCGTCGGTCTAACTTCGTTTTGATAGCCGGAACGCTGGGCGCTAGGGCCTTCTTTCAGTGACCCGTGGCCCGAACAACCACACCGAAGGTCCGCAGCAGTACGGTGAGGTCGGTGTAGAAAGACAGGGCGGTGTTGTACTTGCCATCGTACCGGGCACGGGACGAGAAGGAAGACTCGTTGCGCTCAGAAATCTGCCAGAAGCCGGTGATGCCCGGACGAAGCTGGAAGTAGGCGTGCCCGGGATAGAGCGTCACCTGTTCCGGCATCATCGGACGCGGCCCGACTAGCGACATGTCACCGACCAGCACATTCCACAGCTGCGTCAACTCATCCAACGATGTCTTACGAAGGAAACGGCCCAGTGGTGTGATGCGCGGATCGTTCTTCAGCTTCTGCGTTGCGTTCCACTCCACCCGCGCCGCCGGGTTGGCGGCCAGGTACGCTTCCAGCTTGTCCTTGGCGTTGGGCACCATCGTCCGCAGCTTCCAGAAGCGAAAGCGGCGACCAGCGCGACCGATGCGATACTGCCAGTAAAAAGGGTTCTTGCCGTCCTGCAGAAATAGCAGCAGGGCGAAGAGACCGATAACCGGTGCGACAACAGGAAGGGAGAGAACCACCATTGCAACATCAAGGCAGCGTTTCACGCCGTTCCGATAGATGCGCGGAGTATCTTTCAAAAACCTGTCATGGGAATGTTCTGAGTTGGCACCCCCCACGGTGCCGGCGGCAAACGCGCCGTTGGAAAACTCGACCATCGAACTACAAACCCCCAAAGAAACCATCATTACCATTCACTCAACCCGAGCACATAATCGGCAAACTTTCGCCGGTTGCGTTGCCGGTTTCGGGTCCCTCAACCCTCTGCCGACCGCTCGAAAACTACCCTGTTCATATCGCAAATTTTGCTAGATTTGACAAGATAGCTTTAAGCGTCTGGAAACCATACTGCACAAATAATGCATGGTTCCTGTTTGAAATGTGACATTTCGCAGACTTTCCCAAATTCACTGCCTTTGCGGTGATCAACTGCCCGTTTTGCAGCGCAGCATCGTTTCCGCATTGCACCAATCAACGTTTCAAAGGGAAATCAGTTCCAATTCGCTAACGAATGAAAATATTCGGTTGACTGGATTTGTCGACGGCGGGGTGATTCCGGCTCGATTGCGTAGGAAATGCGGAAAATTCCTGATCACATTCTGAAGGCGGCAAGTGAATAAATTCCGCGAAGTGATTTTTTTTCAACCAGTAGGTGTGCAATCGGCGACTCACTACCTCACGATGGTATCCAGACGGATTCTCTCATCCGGCTTGTCGGAGAAAACCACCGTCTCTATGGCGACGAGCCAGGTCGTCACGCTGTTCCGGGAAGCGAGGAGGGCAGGGCCCTCTCGCCTGAACTCGTAATCCTGACGGGAGCCAGTAAGGATCGCGACGTCTTCGCCGGCGCCGCCGTGAAGATGGTCCGCGCCGCCACTTGCCATCAGCGTATCATCTCCGGGGCCACCGAGCAGTACATCCTCCTCGTAGGTGCCTTTCAACATATCGTTCTGTTCAGTTCCACGCAGATGGACACCCTGATCAAACGCTTCCGGCAGGCGGTCCTCCCACCATGCCGGTTCGGACTCGTTAAAGCGCTGCAGGGTATCCCATCGCGGGTTCTCATCCTCCAGATGCCTCAAAGATCCCCAGGAACCCCACGGGCTCGGGTCCGAAACATCGACGAATGCGTTGAACAGCGTTCCCCCGGCCGCTTTCCAGCCGTCGAGCAATTCCGAGTAAAGCGCCGCCATCTCCGGTGTATAATTGAAGTGGTTGAAATATTCGGTCAAAGCCTCGTTCTGGACGGCCTCGCCGACGCCGACGATATGGGTTCCACCTTCATACATCACCATCTGCAGTCCGGCGGCGGTAGCAGCGGCAGCATGATAGGGCAGGGTGTCGCGGATCAACTCACCAAGGGAGCCAGCCCGCAGGGCATCGGCGGTTACCTTGCTGGCCTGATCGTAGCGATGTTCGGAAACAAAAGCTGCACGGGCGGCGTCGGAAAGATCTTTGGCCTCCGCCTCGGCTTCGGCGGCCGCGTGACTGTCATCGATCCAGCCCAATACCTCTTCCACCCGGTCCAATCCGAGTTCGATGCCAAAATATCCGGTGACGGCATAGGCATCGAAATAGGTTGCCGGCCGGTCGCGGCCCGTCTCGGTTGTCCAAAGTGGCGCGTCAAGGAAGTAGTTTTCCAACCCTGGCCAACCGGTATGAGTGGCGATGACGTTGATGACCCGCGCCTCCGCTTCTGGCCCATAGACGTCATCCCAGATCATCGCCACCTCTGCAGCCCGTCCGCCGTAGAACTGCATCCAGCCGCCGTCGTTGGCCGCCTCCGCTCCCCAGCGGGTCTCGGCCTGCGCGGCGGCCCAATGCGTCTGCTGGAAGGAGTAGTTCCACATCTCGTTGGAATATTCGACGTAACTGCGGAGTTCGGGGTCCAGATGGTCGCGCACATACTCCGCGAACCGGCGGACGTATTCGTCGTCTGCCTGATGCGGCATGTTGAACCACGGATCGGCCCCGATCTGGTTTGCCAGGGCGATCATGATCTCCACCGGTACGCCGCTGTCAGTATAGGTATAGCGGTCAAGTGACGGACGTTCCGCCCAACCGGTAACAGCGCTGTTGTTTGTCTGCATCCAGTCCATGAAACGAATCGACCGAAGGTCTTCGATCTTTTCGATCCAGTCCGGGTTGAACAGGACACCGGCTTCCATTGCCTCGATATTGCTTTCGTGCACCAGACGGAGGTTGCGGATGTAGTTTTCCGGGTTTGTCCGTGTGATCGAAATGGCAACCCCGCCATCGCCGGGGGTGAAACGGAACCAGATGGCGTTGGGGCGGGGAGAGATGCCACTGATGTTTGCCCCCAGCACCTCGATGTCGCCCTCGCCCTCCCAAGTCAGGCGGTAGCGGCCGATCAGGTTTGTCGATTCTTCCGGCAACGACGTCAAAACCACCGTCTGAACCGAACTGACGTTTTCGGGGATTGCCTTCAACCAGCCGGACTGATCCATGAAGCCGTCTGCGCGCAGGGCATCATGATCGTACCCTCCCCACTGTTCGCCGACATGGCCAGTCCACGGGCGCGCGAATTTCATCAGGTCGATGAATGGCATCTGCGCCGACCAGTCGGCCAGGCCTTCGAGCCCCATGCCAAGCGAGGGCGTGGCGTGTTTCACCTCGGGCCACACGATTTCCGGCGCCGGTGGTGGCATGGCCTGTGCAACCTGCACCTCCTCCTCATATTCTGGCTCCGGGATTTCGGTCGGCATCTCCGGCAGAAAGGCCTGGCCGTCCAGTATCGTGCCGTCCAGCACCTTTCGCTGGCCGTCCGTGTCCGGCCCTGACCATTCCAGGGTCAATGTCTGCGCCGGTGCACTATTAATTTGCCGGATTTCAATTTCGTGCAGGCCATCGTCCACTGAAATCGGGGTCTGCTCCGTACCGCGCACCGCGGTCAGGATCGTCTTTCCGTCGAGCTTGAAGGCCGCCGCTTCACCCGATGTCAAAAAAAAACGTAGTCGCCGCCCTTCCGGACCTCCAATGGCGCAACGAACCGCAGGGCGTGAGGAACCGTACTGTCGCCATCGAAGGCCGGACGGGTAAAGTCCTGCCAGGCCAACCTGTCCACGACAGTGGTGAATGCAGGCCTGCCACTGAAATCAACGTCCGCAAGCTGTGTGGCAGGCGATGCAAGCGGAAAGATCTCCGCCTTGTAACCGGGCCCGGCGAATTCCATGACTGGCAGACCGTTCACGGCATCCGCGAAGTCCGTCTCCGGCTCGCTTGCTTCGGGCAGCGCGGCGATGGTGCGTTTGTCCCGCATCTGCCAGACGGCCTCACGAATATCTGGATAGCGGGCGCGAACCTTGGCGTTGACTGAGGCGGGAATTGCGAAGTTCTGCGGCGGGCGTTCGCCGTAGAGATGGACGTAGGTGACAAGGCTGGCGAGGAAATAAAGCGTCGGCTTGCCGTGGGGTGCATCATCCTCGTAGAGGTCTGTCACCGGAACGTCCTTGAGCAGCCCGGTAAAAAGGTTCGCCATCACCGGACCGGCCGGAATCAGCGAGACATTTGCATCTGGTCGCGCGTTCCTGACACCGGAATAGAGTGCCTCGAACCAGTCATTGAAGCTGCCGACGGTAACGGAATTGTACTTGGCAAACCCTTGTGCAGAGGGGGGGAAGCTTCCGACCGTACCCGCCATGTCCGGCCAGTTCACGTAGATCTGCACGGCAATGCCGGGCTGTTGCTGATTGAACCAGTCAACCGCTTCAATAATGTCTGACACCGGCGAGATGCCGCGCGGGTTGTCGCCGTCATACGGTTCGGTTGGAGGTTTGTACTGGGCGTAGTTCAGAGCCGTCACCATCGCGTGGGTGTAACCGGAAGACGCGAAGGAACCTCGATCCGCCCGCTGCACGCCGGGCAGGCCCCATTGGTTGTAGGGCGGTACGTGTTGCATGAAGCCATGGCCGTGAAACTGGCCTTCCATCGCGTAGGTATTGCCTGCTGCCCGAGCAAGTTGTGCCAGCCAGTAAGGTACAGTGGTTTCGGGCGTGTCCGAGACGTGGTTTATCAGGCTGTGGCCGTAGATGTAATTTCGCACGTCCTTGGCGGTGGCCGACATCGGCAGCAGGATCAGCGAACAGGTACACATAGCCTTCAGAAACCGTCTTACACCCGTTCGCATTCGTCACTCCCCTATCGCGTTCTAGGAATTTATGTGGGTTGAGGGTGGGTGCGGTCAAAGGTTTGTTGAGTGATTTTGTGAGAAATGTCGTCGCCACGCGATCAGGCATAAAAAAAGGCCCCGCAGAATGCGGGGCCCTGATGTCTATGTGTGCGCTCAGAAGAGGGAGTTGGCAGCGTAGGCCACGTCCGGATTCTCCTCGAACACCACGTTCTCGATATCTGTCAGGAACGTGCGGCCCGAACTGTGCGTCGCGATGACAGTGCCGTTATCCGACGTGAAGGTGTAGTCCTCATAGCTGCCGATGAGCCAGGCCGTATCGTTGCCCATACCGCCATGCAACCTGTCCTCGCCGCCGTATCCGGAAAGGACGTCATTGCCGCGCCCGCCGAGCAGGATATCTTCCTCCGCCGTGCCACCGATGGCATCATTACCGTCGGTGCCGTTGATGAAGACGCCCTGATCGAAGGTATCGGCCGAACGGTCTTCCCACCATGCTGCAACATTGTTGTTGAAGTCGTTGAGCACGTCCCAGCGCGGGTTGTCGTCTTCCAGATAGCGCAGCGCGCCCCAGGAGCCGTACTGGCTGGGATCGGAGACATCGACGAAGGCGTTGAAGAGGCCGCCGCCTGCCGCCTGCCAGCCTTCGAGAAGGATCTCGTAAAGCTCGGCCATCTCCGGCGTGTAGTTGAAGTGGTTGAAGAACGCGGCGAGTTCTGCGTTGTTGACGTTGCCGCCGACACCGACGACATGAGTCCCACCCTCGTACATCACCATTTCCAGACCGGCCGCCGTCGCTGCGGCGGACTGGTAGGCATAGGTCTCGCCGATGAGTTCGGCCAGAGACCCGGTGCGCAGATCTTCGGCCGCGATCGCGGATGCCTGATCATACTGATGCTCTTCGATGTAGCGGGTGCGGGCTGAACCTGTCAGACCCTGCGCATTGGCATCGGCGATCGCCGCGTTGCGGCTATCCTCGATCCATCCAAGCACTTCGCCCGCCCGGCTGTTGCCGAGTTCGATGCCGAAATAGCCGGTGACGGCATATGCATCGAAGTATGTGTAGGGCGCATCGTTGCCTGTCTCCCGAACCCAGAGTTCGGAGTTGAACATGTACTGTTCGAGCCCGGGCCAACCTGTGTGCGTGCCGATCACGTTGATGACGCGATCATCTGCCTGGTTGCCGAAGACATCGTCCCAGATGATGGCCATTTCTGCGGCGCGTGCGCCATAGAACTGCATCCATCCGCCGTCGTTGGCCGCGTTGCCCCAACGGGCAGTTGCCTGCTCCGCCGCCCAGTGGGCTTGTTCGAACCCGTAGTTCCAGACCTCGTTGGAGTATTCCACGTAAGCCCGGAGCTCCGGATCGAGGTTGTCGCGCACGTACTCCGCGAACTCGCGCATGTACTCGTCGTTCGCCTGATGAGGCATGTTGAACCACGGGTCCGCACCGATCTGGTTGGCCAACTGCACCATTATCTCCACCGGCACACCGCCGTCGAAGTATGTGTAGTTGTCCGGTGTCGGGCGGTCCGACCAGTCCACCTGTGGGCTGTTGTTGGTCTGCATCCAGTCCATGAAACGAACGGAGCGCAAATCCTCGATCAGGTCGATCCAGTCGGGGTTGAAGATCGCCCCGGCCTCGTGCGCCTCGATGTTGTCCTCGTGGACCAGCTCGATGTCGCGGATGTAGTTGCCGTTGTTGTTCGGATCGGTGCTGGAGATCGAAATCACCGTTCCCGAACCGCCCGGCTCGAAATCGAACCAGATTTCGCCGTTGGACCGCGTGATGTTGCTGATCCGGCCGCCGATGACTTCCACGTCACCCTCGCCTTCCCATGTCAGGCGATAACGCCCGGCAAGGCTGGCAGATTCTTCCGGAAGGTCAGCCATCACGACGGCCTGGATCGAGCTCACGCCCGCCGGGATATCGGTCGGCCAGCCATTTTCGTCCAGGAAGCCGTTCTCTTCCAGCCGGTCGTGGCCGTAGCCACCCCACTGGTCGCCGACATGGCCGATCCAGGGACGCGCGAACTTCATCACATCGATGAACGGAGCCTGTGAGGACCAGTCCGCGATACCTTCGAGCCCCATGCCAAGCGACGGGTTGCTCTCGCCAAAGGTATCTTGCTCCGGCGCAGGCTGCCCATTGTCGTTCGGAAGGATCACGGGATCACCGCCGCCACCACCGCCTTCACCGTCTGTGGGCTCTTCGTCGACGCCGAGTTCCAGGTTGGCGCCAGAAAGGTTGCCGACACCCGTCAGGTTGATCGAGAAATCGGAGTTTCCGTCGCCATCAACATCACCAAGCAGCTGACCGTTGGCGAACCTCAGCTCGCCGGCCGTGCCGGTGAAGTCCAACCCGCCGATGAAACCGAAAGCCTGGTTGCCGGCGACACTCGTGTTAGCGTCGATGCCGCTGAGATCGATGATATCAGTGCCGCGGGTGAAATCGGTGATCGTGTCGATCCCGCCGGCGAAATTGGACTGTCCGACGGAGGTGTAAACGAACGTGTCAGCACCTTCGCCGCCTGTCAGGATATCCGCACCGGTGCCGCCGTTGAGCACGTCAACGCCTGCGCCGCCATGAATGGTGTCGTCACCCGCGCCGCCGAACAGCGTATCGCTGCCGTTGTCGCCGTTGATCGTGTCATTGCCACCACCGCCGTTGATACGGTCGTTGCCGGCACCGCCGCTGATGGTGTCTTCACCGTGGAAATCGCCCTGCGCCGTGTCGGTGTAGACGTCATTGCCTGCCCCGAGGTCGACGGTATCACGTCCGTTACCGCCCGAGACCGTGTCGTTGCCGGTACCGCCGAAGATGGTGTCGGCACCACCGCCGCCGTCGATGGAGTCATCGCCAGCGCCGCCGTGCAGGACATCGTTGCCGGCACCACCGGTGATGTCGTCGTTGCCTACGCCGCCGCGGACCTCGTCATCGCCATCGCCGCCGTGCAGGCTATCCTGTCCGCCGCCGCCATTGATGATGTCGTTTCCGGCACCGCCATAAACGGTGTCAGCGCCGCTGGCACCTTGCTCCGCGCTGTCCTGGAAGATGTCGTTGCCGTCGCCCAGGTCCACCACATCGGCACCGAGACCACCGAATACGTGGTCATCGCCACCACCTGCATTGATGATATCCGCACCCTGGGCACCATTGATGAAATCATCGCCCCAGCCGCCGTTCAGCGTGTCGGCACCTTCGCCACCGGAGATATGGTCGTTTTCGAGACCGCCATTGATGGTGTCGGCACCGCTTCCGCCGAAGAGGCGATCATTGCCACCGCCGCCGAGGATCGTATCGTTGCCCGCACCGCCGCTGACAGTGTCCGAGCCCTGAAAGCCCGCCTGATCGTTGTCGACGAAGCGGTCGTCCCCGCCACCAAGGCGCACACGGTCGCGGCCGTTGCCGCCCTCGACGGTGTCGTTTCCGGAGCCGGCATTGATGAAGTCGTGACCATTGCCGCCAAAGATTGTGTCGGCACCCTCTCGGCCGTGCAGGGAATCGTCGCCCGCACCGCCACGGATCTGGTCATTGCCAGAGCCGCCGAAGATGCGATCGTTGCCGCCTTCTCCGTAGAAGCGGTCATCGCCGCCGCCGCCGTGGATCGCATCGTCGCCATCACCGCCATAAACGGTATCCACAGCATTTTCACCGGTCTGGCCGTTGTCGGTGAACCGGTCGTGGCCCGCGCCAAGATACACCGTATCCCGTCCGTTGCCACCGCGGACGCGGTCATCGCCATTGCCTGCGTAGATCGTGTCGCGTCCTGCGCCGGCATTGATCGTGTCGTTACCGCCGCCGCCGTTCAGGATGTCGTTGCCGTAGTTGCCGTTGATCCAGTCGTCGCCGCTATTGCCTTCGACAACATCGTTGCCGCGGCCGCCGGAGAGGAAATCGCTTCCGTCTCCGCCGTGGATGTTGTCCGCGCCCTGGTCTCCCCAGACGGAGTCATTGCCCGCACCGGCATCGATCGTGTCGTTCCCGTCGCCGGCTTGGATGGTGTCGTTGCCGCCAAGTCCGGAAATCGCATCCATTCCGTCGGTGCCGACAATGTTGTTGTTGCGGTCATCGCCGTCCACGACGTTGACTTCTGGTTCGACGTCCACACCGCCGCCGCTGGAATCCCCATCGGATCCGCCTTCGACCTCGGCCGGATCGATACCCGTGAAGTCTGCAAGCTCCGTCAGGATATCGGAGTAGGCAGCGCGCACGGACGGCAGAATATTGTTGGGGATCTGGAAGTCTGCCGGGGGCAACTCATCATACATGAAGGCATATGTTGCGAGGCTGGCCAGGAAATACAGAGTTTCCGTTCCGTGCGGGGCATTGTCTTCGTAGAGATCGGCAGCCGACACATCACTGAGGACAGTCGTGAACAGATGCGCCATCGCAGGACCGACCGGCATCAGGTTCATGGTCACGCCGGGGCGCGCTGCCTGAAGCGCTGCGTAATATTCGTCGTACCACTCCATATAAGTGGTCATCGTCAGTTGGTTATAGGTATCGAACTGCGCATCGCTCGGCGGGAAGTTCGGGAAGACGCCCGCCATGTCCGGCCAGCCGACATAGATGTCGACCACGGCGTTCGGTTCACGGGCGTGCACCATATCCACCAGTTCCAGCGTTGCTGAAATGGGAGTGTGCGAATTGCCATAGTACTGTTCGTCCGGCCCCTGATACTGGATGTAGTTGGCCGTCGTGATCATCACGTTGGTGTAGTCGCTGTTGGCAAAGGAAGAATTCCAGGAGCCTTCTACACCGTCACCGAACCACCAGTTCGGTATAGGATTCGTTCCGAGGTGTGAGAGAAGGTTTCCGAATTGGCCGTCGACGCTGTAGGAATGGCCTGCGGTGTCCGCAAGTGCGTCGAGCCAGTATGGCACGGTTGTCTGATGGCTGCCGGAAACATGGTTGATTAGGCTGTTTCCGAAAATGAAGTTTCTGATCTCTGTCAAGGCGGGGGCTCCTCGTGGCAGTTCGAATGATCCCGGGGGTACGGGGGACCAATGTTCAGGTCAGGGATTTACCGGAAAGACGCAACCGGACGGCGACGCCTTGTAATCACAATCGGGCAGCCAGGCGAGCAACCAAAAGGCAAACCTTTTACATGCCAACCGCCTTCCAACGTTTACGAACTGAAAACTCGGGCGACAATCCGAGCACAACCATCTACATAATCCCTCATCAACTAAGCAAAGGTTAACCGCAAAGAGACAGCGCCTACCCCTATAGTCAATATACTAAACCCTGAGGCTTGTTTTAGGCAGATTTATGCTGGTATTTGCTCAAAATGTGCAGTTTTGCCACAATTTCCGGGGGGTTCCGCAATCTTGCCGCATTCTGAAGAGCAAAAAACAACCACATCGAACAAGTCGTTTTGTCTATGCGGTATTAGTTTTTTCTTAATACATCCCAGAGTTGCGAGGTGTCTTTGATGGAGAATCACTTAGCAATATCTGCAGATAAACCGGATTGGACTCGCGAGCGAGTGGAACGCTTCTGGGATCCGGGCCGCAAGCTGCTGCGATCCCTCAGAAAGTATCAGGCATGGCGCGCCTCCTCCAACCCGGTCGCGCCGTTGATGCGGCGCTACTGGGTGCTGATCCACTGGTTCTGGTCTCTGGTGACGCAGTCGGAAATACATCTCAACACCCGCATCGAGGGTGGCCTGAGGTTGACGCATCCGACAGGCATCATCCTGCACCCCGACTCGGTCATCGGACCAAACTGTCTCATATTCCATCAGGTAACCTTCGCCGGGCCGGTAACGATCGGTGGTCATGTGGATATTGGCGCCGGGGCCAAGATCATCGGGCCGCTGACCATCGGCGATCATGCCCGTGTCGGGGCCAATGCCGTCGTTACCTCGGACGTTCCGGCCGGCGCCACCGTGGTCGGCATTCCCGCCCGCGTGATCAGCAAAGAGGTAGTCTCAGAAGGGTGAAGGTCTGTCGTCGCGCCGCCCGAGTACCCAGTCATAGACTTCGGCAACTTGCCCCGCCTTGGCCGACCAGGTGAAATGTGTCGCGATCCGCGCGCGTCCGGCCTCCCCCATGGCGACGAGATCGTGCCTGCCCTCGACAATTTCCCGCAATGTCGCTTCGAAACCGGCGATGATCTCCGCGCGCCCGCCCAGCGGCACTTTCAGTCCCGTCTCGCCTGCGGACACCAATTCACCCGGGCCGGCATAATCAACGACAACCGGAACCAGTCCCAGCGCCATCGCTTCCAGCACCACACCTCCGCCGAATTCGCGGATGGAGGGGAAGGACAGGATGTGGCAGCCGGCGGCGACGTCCTGCACTGTCTCATGCGCCAGCCAGCCGTGGAAACGCACGGCATCCTGAGTGCCCTGCTTCTCAACCTGTGCCTTCAGCGCCGGCAACAGCGGTCCATCGCCGATCATGTCGATCTCCAGCAGGCCTTCAGCCAGCAGGGGGCGCGCTGCCTCCAGCAGCATGTCCGGTCCCTTGTAGGGCACCATCCGCCCGATGAAACACGCCCTCAGCCTGCCGCCATCGTATGACGCCCGGCAGGAGAAGCGCGCCGGTTCGATTGCGTTCTCGGGAATGTAGACGCAGCGGTTCTGATGCTGATCCGGGATCTCGCTGCCGGTATGCCGGGAACCGACGATGATCGCCGCTGCCGAAAGGGTGGCACTGCGCCCCGGAAGCATCTTGTATGCGCTTCTGAGATAGGAGAGCCATTCTCGCTCCCGTCTTCGCTCCGCGTCGAAGGCTTTTGGCCACGGTACTCCGCCATTGAGCGGGCCGATAACGAAAGGTACCCCTGCCTGCCTGCATTTTTTGGCAATCGGGCTCTGTATCGTCGGGCTCAACGGTGTCACCCGGTGGACGATGTCAAATTTCCCTGCCCGGATATCTGCTCCGAATTTCTTCCAGATGAGGTGTTCGAAATACGGATAGCTGAGAGCGCTGACGGCCTGCAGCATTGTCCAGCCCTTGCCCTTGCCCATCTTCAGAAGGTCGCCAAGCTTCCACATCGGGCGTGCCAGGGCCTCGGAATCCACGGCCGTGAAATCGATGCCCTCCACCAGGCCTGCGCGCAATATGGCTTCACGGTTTCGTATCTGGGTTACGATGTGCACATCCGCAACTTCCCGCAGCGCAGTCGCCAGCGACCACCCCACCAGAGGCACGCTTACCCATTCGGGGTTGGCGGCTTCCGCGATAACCAGAACTCTCGGCTTTTGAACTTCAGACACTATGACCCGCGCACTCCCCGCCATGGGGCGGCTAATCTGTTCGCCCGGACGGGCGCGTACAGTTAAGACAATTTTTGTGCCATGACAAAGGTGTATGCTGCAGCATTCCCGATACTTGCCTGAAAAATTGGCATTGCGGTGCAACATTCAAATCTGCAATTCTCCATCTGGTTTTCGGGAATGCGCTTCGACCGGGGCTAGGTTACAAAAGTTACAATTTCTGCGTGAAAAACGGGCGATAGTTGCGCTGAGCTGCCACAATGTAACCAAGTTCACGGGTTTGCATATCGACTGTGGTAATTGTCATCCGCGCTGGCCTGAGAATCGCCTACGGGATGGAATTGGGGGCGGCTGGTTGCAGTTGCGAAATCGGGGTGGTGTGGTGTTCGCGGCGGATCGTCGGCGCGGGCGCAATTTTTGAGTAAGGGGCATTTTGATGACTGAACCAGTCGGTGGGAACACTGGTTTTGACACGGATATCGCAATTGTCGGCATGTCTGCACATCTGCCCGGTGCGCGTGACATAAACGAATACTGGACGAATCTTCGGGACGGTGTCGAATCTATCCGCCGTCTGTCGGAGGAAGAATTGCAGGCTGCAGGCGAGAATCCGAGTAGGATGCGCCACAAGAACTACGTCCCCTCGGCCTCCATCCTCGATGATTTCGAACAGTTCGACGCAGATTTCTTCGGCTTCAGCCCCAAGGAATCGGCGATTATGGATCCCCAGCACCGCCAGTTCCTCGAAGTGGCATGGGAAGCGCTGGAGAATGCGGGCCACCCGCCCGAGAACTTCCCCGGCCTCATCGGTGTGTACGCCGGTTGCGGCATGGGCAGCTATTTCTACTTCAACATCTGCTCGAACCCCGATCTCGTGGACAGCGTGGGCATGTTCCTGCTGCGCCACACCGGCAACGACAAGGATTTCCTCTCCACCCGCGTCTCCCACATCTTCAACCTGCAAGGCCCCTCGATCAACGTGCAGACGGCCTGCTCCACCTCGCTTGTCGCCACGCATTACGCCTGCCAGGCGCTGCTGAACGGCGAATGCGACATGGCGCTGGCCGGCGGCGTGACCATCGAGTTGCCGCACAAGCGCGGCTACATCTTCGAAGAAGGCGAGATCCTTTCGCCCGACGGCCATTGCCACGCCTTCGACCACCGCGCGCAGGGCACCGTGTTCGGCAGCGGGGCAGGGGCCGTGGTGCTGCGCCGCCTGTCGGATGCCATCGCCGATGGCGATCATATCTGGGGCGTGATCAAGGGCACCGCCGTGAACAACGACGGGTCCGACAAGGCGGGCTACCTCGCCCCGTCGGTCGAGGGGCAGGCCCGCGCGATTGCCGAGGCCCACGCCATCGCGGGCATCACCGCCGACACGATCGACTACGTGGAATGCCACGGCACCGGCACCTATCTCGGCGATCCCATCGAGGTCGCCGCCCTCACCTCCGCCTTTCAGGAGACGACGGACGAGACGGGCTTCTGCCGCATCGGCTCGGTAAAAACCAATATCGGCCATCTCGACACAGCGGCGGGTGTCGCTTCGCTCATCAAGGCGACGCTGGCGCTGAAGCACCGTCAGCTTCCGCCGAGCCTCGGCTTCGAGGCCCCGAACCCCGCCATCGACTTCGAGAACTCGCCCTTCAGCGTGAACGCGGCGCTTCGCGATTTCACGTCGCACAAGGGCCCCCGCCGCGCCGCCGTGAATTCGCTCGGCGTCGGCGGCACCAACGCCCATGCGGTTATCGAGGAAGCGCCTGAACGCGCGGCTTCGGAGGAATCCGACTGGCCGTTCCAGATCCTCACCGTCTCCGGCCGCTCCCGCGCCGCGCTCGACGCCAACACCAAGACGCTGGCCGCACACCTTCGCGCCCACCCCGAGCAGCCACTCGCCGATGTGGCTTACACACTGAAGGAAGGCCGCCGCGCCTTCGAAAAACGCCGTGTCGTGGTGGTCGAAGACCACGAGGAAGCCGCCGACCTGCTGGAGGAAGCCGACCCCCGCCGCGTTTTCACGCATTCCTTCGTTGCCGATGATCCGGAAGTCGTATTCATGTTCCCCGGCGGCGGTGCGCAGTTCGCCGGCATGGCCCGCGACCTGTATGAAACCGAACCCGTGTTTCAGGAATGGATGGACAAGGGCCTCGACATTCTCCAGCCCAAGCTCGACTACGACATTCGCGCGCTCTGGCTGCCGGAGGCAGGCGAGGTCGAAGCCGCCGACGAGAAGCTGAAGAAGCCCTCCGTCCAGCTTCCGTTGATCATGATCACCGAATACGCGCTGGCACAGCTCTGGATGTCGTGGAACGTCGCGCCCGCCGCATTCGTCGGCCATTCGATGGGCGAGAACACGGCCGCCTGCCTCGCCGGCGTGATGTCCTTCGAGGATTGTATCGGTCTCGTACATCTGCGCGGAACCCTGATGGACAGCGTTCCGAAAGGGGGCATGCTCAGCCTGCCGCTGCCGCTGGCCGATGTGAAACCTCTGCTTGGTGATGATCTCGACATAGCCAGCGTCAACGCGCCGGAACTGACTGTTGTTTCCGGCCCGCAGGCCGCACTGGACAAGTTGCAGGCGGAGATGGAGGCCAAGGAGGTGGAGTGCCAGCGCGTTCCCATCGACATCGCCGCACACTCTCGCATGTTGGAGCCAATTCTCCAGCCGTTCCGCGATTATCTCAACTCCATCAATCTTAATCCGCTGCAAATTCCCATTGCATCGAATTACACCGGGGCATTGCTTACAGACGGGGAGGCGACGGACCCGGAATACTGGGTTTCGCACCTTCGCAACACTGTCCGCTTCGCGGATTGCATCACCACCTTGGCGCAGGAGCCGGAGCGCATCTATCTCGAGGTCGGGCCGGGCAAGGCTTTGAGTTCGCTTGCGCAGGCACATGGAGCAATTCCGGCGAACCAGGTGATGAGCAGCCTGCGTCACCCGAAACAGGTTATCGCCGACGATGCTTATTTCCTTTCCGTCGTCGGTCGGCTCTGGGCCGTTGGCGTCAATGTCGACTGGGAGCCGATTTGGGGAGATGCGAAGCGACAGCGCGTTCCGCTGCCGACTTATGCCTTTCAGCGCGCGCCCTATTTCATCGAACCCGGCAAGGGCGCTGTCGAGGCTGGCTCGACCTTGCTGACGCGGAACGAAGACATCGCCGACTGGGGGTACCAGCCGACGTGGCGGCCGCGCCTGGCCGATTGTGATATCGACGTTGAATTCGCCCTCGACACTGCCGAAAAACACACTTGGCTCGTCTTCTCCGATGATGCAGGTGTTGCGACGCGCAGCGTCAAGCGCCTGCGCTCCGTGGGCCATACCGTCATCGAAGTTTTTACCGGAGACGCCTTCACCCGCAGCGGTGATCACCAGTATTTCCTGGCTCCGGAGCGCGGTCGCGAGGGCTACGAGCAACTGATGCAGGACCTGGTTCAGCGCGGCATGGTGCCGAACCGGATCGCCCATTTCTGGCTCGTTACCGCCAAGGAGTCGTTCCGCCCCGGTTCCTCTTTTTTCCATCGTAATGTCGAGCAGGGATTTTACAGCCTGCTGTTTCTGGCGCAGGCGATCAGCGACGAGAACCTGCCAACACCGCTCCACATCTCCATCTTTACATCCGGTGCAGCGCAGGTGCGCGATGAAGCACTTCCGTACCCGGAAAAGGCGACGATCATGGGGCCTGCGAAGGTGATCCCGCGCGAACTGCCGAAAGTGACGTGCTCGGTACTCGACATCACGATGCCGTCGATGGATGCCGACCGCGGTCTTTCATTCCGGTCGGCAAAGGGGCCATCCGAACGGTCGAAGCAGTTGGAGACGATGACCGACCGGGTGCTGGAGGAGATGCTCGCCAGTCCCGGAAATACCGTGGCGGCACTGCGCGGAACAAAGAGGTTCGGCCAGGACTTCCGAGCAATAAGCCTTACCGAAACCATACCGAACCCATACCAAACCCATACGACATTTCTGCTCACCGGTGGCTTCGGCGGCATTGGTCTGACCATAGCCGAGCATCTTGTCCGAAAGGCCAAGGCACGCATCGTCCTGTTGTCGCGGACGGGACTGCCGGAGCGCGGGGCATGGGACGAGCACCTCAAGGGCCACGGTCCCTTTGACGCCATTTCCAAGCGGATCCGGGCGGTGCAGCGGCTGGAGGCTCTGGGCGGTGAGGTGATGGTTGCCGAAGCCGATGTCTGCAATGTCTCCGAGATGAAGCGGGCGATTGCGTCGGTCGAGGAAAAGTTCGGCAAGATCAATGGCTTGATTCATGCTGCCGGTGTGGTCAACGATGGTCCACTTCTGGCCAAGTCACCCGACACAATCGAGGATGTCTTTACTCCGAAAATTCACGGAACGCAGGTTCTGGACAACCTTTTCCCTGATGGGTCACTCGACCTGATGGTTCTGTTCTCCTCCACCTCAACGATCATAGCGCCCGCCGGACAAGTGGATTACGTCGCCGCAAACGAGTATCTCAACGCCTTCGCCAAATCCCGGCGCAACGGCAAGACGAAGGTCGTGGCGATCAACTGGGGCATCTGGAACGAGGTTGGCATGGCCGCAGCCATGCAGGCCGAGCGCAGGGGGGAAATCCCGGATGCCCCCGCCGTACCAATCGAGGCGCCGCTACTCGACACGGCTACTTTCGATTCCGAGGGAAATCGTGTCTTCGAAGCGAGTTATTCTACAGCCGATCGCTGGATTTTCGATGGCCACCGCACAAAGGGCGGCGATGCTCTGATGCCTGGAACAGGGTATATCGAACTGGCGGCCGAGGCACTGCAAGCCCACGGCGAGAAAGCACAATTCGAGATTCGCGATCTTTTGTTCCTGCGGCCTCTACAGGTCGTCGACGGCGTCGAGACAGAAGTGCGCGTGCGGCTGAAGCGAAATGAAGCCGGATACGCTTTCGAAGTGCGCAGCGCCTGCACTGTTCAAGGCAAGAAAGGGTTTCAACTCCACGCCCAGGCGACGATTGCGATCCTGCCGCAGAAAACACCTGATCCGCTGGACATTGCCTCTATCAGGGCAGCGGCTACGGTTCGTTCCGTCCCCGACGACCCCTCCGGCATCCGCTCCCCGCAGGAGGAACATCTGAATTTCGGTGCACGTTGGCGGGTGCTGCGCGAGATGGACTTAGGGGCAAATGACGGCGTCGCCCGACTGCGTCTGCCCGATGCCTTCTCGGATGATCTGAAGGCTGGCTATCGCGCTCATCCGGCGCTGCTCGATCTGGCCACAGGTTGGGCGATGGACCTCATCGAGGGTTATGAAGCGCGTCACCTTTGGGTGCCCGTTTCCTACGAAAGCGTGAGGTTCTTCAAGCCGTTGCCGCAGGAAATCTACAGCCACGTGCGCAGTGCCAGCGAGAACCGTCATGACCATCCGTTTGCGGCTTTCGATGTGACGCTTACCGATGGGCAGGGCGAAGTGTGCCTTGAGATCAGGAACTTCTCCATCCACCGTCTGGAAACTGCGACCAGTTTCACCAAGGCACCACCGCTCAGCGTCGGCGAAGTCGAATTTGAGCGCAACAGTGACGAGGCCGCACCGCTATCGGCTTCCGAAGAACGCTTTCAGGCGATGCTGGAGCAGGGTATCCGCCCGGAAGAGGGGGCCGACGCGTTCGCGCGCGCAATTTCTACCGGATTGTCGCAGGTCATAGTCACCTCGATGGATCTCGATGCTCTGGTCGCCCAGGCCGCGGAAGGCGGGCAAGCAGAGGAGGGTGATGGTCAGAAATTCGAGCGCCCGCAACTCGACAGTGAATACGTCGAGCCAAGCAACGATATCGAACGAACGCTAGTCGGGTTCTGGGAGGACTTGCTGGGTGTCAGCAATGTCGGCGTAGAAGACAGTTTTTTCGATCTCGGTGGCCATTCGCTGATAGCTGTTCGGCTGTTTGCCATGGTGAAGAAAGCGTTCCGAGTGGAATTTCCGATCTCTATCCTGTTCGAGGCGCCGACCATTTCCAAATGCGCGGCATTGATAATGGAGAGGACCGGACTCACCGGACAAACCGATGGTGGAGAGACGAAGGCGCAGCCAACGACGCCGACACGGCGTTTCACCCATATCGTGCCGATGCATTCAGGCGAGGGTGGACCCAAGACGCCGTTCTTCCTTGTGGCGGGTATGTTCGGGAATGTCCTGAATTTGCGGCACCTGGCACACCTGCTTGGATCCGACCGGCCATTTTACGGGCTTCAAGCGCGCGGGCTCTACGGTAATGAAGAGCCACACACGTCTCTAGTTGACGCCGCCCGGGACTACATTGCCGAGATGCAAGAAGTGCAGCCGCATGGGCCATACATGTTGGGTGGGTTCTCCGGTGGGGGCATTACGGCGTATGAAATTGCACACCAACTCGAAGCCGCTGGCGAAACAGTTTCGCTTGTCGTTATGCTGGATACTCCGCTACCAGTTCGTACGCCCCTGTCAGCAGTAGACCGGGTGATGATCCAGTTGCAGGAAATCCGGCGGAAAGGCCTTACCTACCCCTATACCTGGGCGCGCAACCGCATTCGCTGGGAACTGGCAAAGCGCCGCGCCAACGATCCGGGAGAGCATTCCACTCCGGAACACCAGTTCCACAATGCCGACATTGAGGCCGCTTTCATGACTTCTGTCACATCCTATCCGCTCAAGGGTTGGGATGGTCCGCTGAAACTGTTCCGGCCGCCGTTGGTCGGGCACTGGGATGTTTCAGGAGGAAAGATGGTGGATAGCCAGCGTGCCTATGTCCTGCATGACAACGGCTGGACGGACTGGGTGCCGACGGTCGAAGTGTTCGAGGTGCCGGGCGACCATGACTCGATGGTTTTGGAACCCAACGTCCGTGTCTTGGCATCCGGTATCAAAGAATGCATCCAGCAGGCTGAAGCGAAACATCTTTCAGAGGCAGCATCGCTGCCGAATGCCACCGCGGCGGAGTAAAAGACATGAACGAGAAGTTGCCCGGCGGCCCGACCGTCCTGACCGTTATTCTGAACTGGCGTACTCCGGAGATGAGCATAGACTCCGCTGCCAGTGCGGTGCGCGAAATGGAGGGCATCGCCGGTGAGATTATCATCGTGGACAATGATAGTCAGGACGGCTCCGAGGAGAAGATGCGAGCCGAGGTCGAAGCGTGTGGGTGGGCGGCGAACAACAGAGTTCGCGTGCTGCAATCCGGTCTGAACGGTGGCTTCCCTTACGGCACAAACTTTGGCATGAGGGCAGGGCTTTCGGATGGGTCGCGCCCTGACTATTGCTACGCACTGAACTCGGATGCCTTTGCCGACGAGGGCTCCATCCGGGTGTTGCTCCAGTATCTGGAGGAACACCCTGAGACCGGCTTTGCCGGCAGTTATATTCACGGCGAGGATGGCGAGCCGCACCAGACATCTTTTCGGTTCCCGACCCCGCTCAGTGAGTTCGAGGGTGCGGTACAATTCGGACCGGTTTCCCGCCTGCTGAAGAACAAAGCCATGGTGTTGCCAGTGTTGACGGAGACCTGCCGGGTGGACTGGCTAGCCGGTGCCAGCCTGATGATGCGGGACAGGATTCTTCAGGAAATAGGTATGTTCGATGAGACTTTTTTCCTCTACTTCGACGACCCGGACCTGTGCGGCCGAGCGTTGAAGGCCGGATGGCCGACAATGTACGTGCACGAAAGCAAGGTTACGCACCTTGGATCGGTCTCTACTGGAATGAAGGAGTGGAAACGGGTGCCGACGTATTGGCTCGACTCGCGGCTGCACTACTTCGTCAAAAATCACGGCTGGGGCACCTTGGCGCTCGCGACTTTTCTGCAAGTAGTGGGTGGCGGCCTTGCAAACTTGCGGTCAGCGCTGAACGGCAAGAAACGCAATGCGCCGGAGCGGTTTATCCGCGATCTTGTGAGCCATGATCTGAAAATTGCCTTCGGACGGATGACAAAGGGGCAATCGGCGATGCCGGTGCCGAAGGCGCAGCAAGTGAATGCCTGATATTCGAATCACACTGCCGTTTACGAGGATCTGAGATGAGTGTCATGTCTTGCATTGTGGTCGGTGACGAGTCTCTGCTTGTCCAGTGCAGCGAAGTCCTGCTGGCCAACGGCCATACGATTTGCGCAGTGGTGACCCACAGCGATGACATCCGTGCCTGGGCAGATGATCGTGGCCTGCGCGTGGAGGCACATGGTGCCGACCTGGCAGATCGCCTGGGTCCCGTGACCTGCGACTGGCTGTTCAGCATCGCCAATCTGGTCTTGATCCCTGAGACCGTGCTTTCGAAAGCAACACAAGGTGCTGTCAATTTTCATGATGGTCCGCTACCGCGCTACGCTGGCCTAAATGCGCCGGTATGGGCCATTCTTAATGGCGAGGCGCAGCACGGCATTACCTGGCATCTGATCGAAAACGGCGTCGATGAGGGTGATATCCTTGCACAGCGCATTTTTGACATCGCACCCGACGAAACCGCACTGACGCTGAATACCAAGTGCTATGAGGCGGCGATCGAGAGCTTCGATGATGTGGTCTCCCAACTGGCGGGCGGTGCTCCGTCTCGTCAAGCCCAAGACCTTTCTCAGCGCAGTTACTTTGCACGGGATGCACGGCCATCGGCGGGGGGACGCATCGACTTCAATGCCGATTCCGGAACGATTGCATCATTGGTTCGTGGGCTTGACCATGGCGGTTATTTCAATCCGCTAACATTGCCGAAAGTGGAAATTGACGGCGACTTGTACGTGGTCACTTCAGCCAGCGAAGCGGAACCGGCCAACGCCGGTCAGGTTCCCGGCACGGTGCGCGGCGCCTCCGCTGAAACACTTGAAGTGGCCACCGGGCAAGGAACGGTGCAGTTGTCGGGTTTGAAGACGCTTGACGGCAGGAAGGCTGACCTAAAAGCCATCGTCAGTGTCGGCGATGTGTTACCTTCACTGGACCAGCAAGTGGCGGAGGGACTTTCTCAGATCCTTCGGCCCGCCGCGCGCAGCGACGGATTCTGGCGCAGAGCGTTCGACAATTTCTCGCCGATCAAACTGCCGACGGTGGCGCAGGGCAAGGGCAAGGGTATCGGCAAAATCTCGGTCCAGGTGCCGGATGGCGCTGACTTGTTGCCGGCAGTGGCCGTTTGGGCGGCGCAGATGGTGGAAGAGGTTAGCTTCGGGCTAGCCTATGTACCCTGCGATCCTGTGGGCAACGACATTGCCGCGCCCTATGTCTCCCCGTGGGTGCCACTGAACGTGCAGACTGGGACGGACACGACCGGTACGGTATCATTTGCAGACTTGGCCACAGCGCTCACTTCTGCGCGTGCTGATATGAAGGGGAAGTATCCTTTCGCGCGTGACTTGCTGCTCCGTGCCCCCGAACTTCTCGGGATGGCGGTTCCCGACATCGCCTTCAGTAATCAAGATGTGACCGTGGATGGAGCGGCACTCACCGTCTGCGCCGGCGAAGTCCTTGAATTGGCCTATGACATTGCTCGCGTGCCGGAGGAGATGGCCAGAGTGCTCGCCGGCAGGCTCGAGCATGTACTGAAGACAACCGCCAGTGGCACAGTGTCAGCGACGGCTATTCGCCACATTCCGATGCTGTCGGAGGCTGAGCGACGGCAAATAATTCATGACTGGAACGCTACCACCTCACCCTATCCATCGGACGTATGCGTCCATCACTTGTTTGAGGACCAGTCGGCAAAGACGCCGGATGCCGTTGCCGTAGTTTTCGAGGCCGAGGCGCTGACCTATGCAGAGCTGAATTCGAAAGCAAATCGCGTCGCTCATGTGTTGGCAGAAATGGGAGTTGAACGAGGCAGTCTGGTTGGTTTGCATACGACACGCTCACTTGACTTGCTTATAGGTGCGCTCGCCATCCAGAAGGCGGGAGGGGCCTATGTTCCTCTTGATCCTGCTTACCCTGCCGACCGTGTGGCGCTCTATATCGAGGACAGCGGTGCAGAAGTCATCATTGCCCAATCCGAATTGGCGCGACATCTGCCGGCGCACAAGGCGAAGGTCCTTGAGATCGACAAAGATCCTCGCATGGCGAGTGCATCCGACTCCAATCCGGAAAGTGGCGTTACCTCTTCCGACCTCGCCTATTTGATTTTCACCTCGGGTTCTACGGGCCGCCCGAAGGGCGTGATGGTTGAACACCGCAATGTTGCCAATTTCTTCACAGGCATGGATGAAAGAATTCCGCATGAGCCTGCAGGTGTTTGGCTTGCTGTCACGAGCCTGTCGTTCGACATTTCGGTATTGGAACTTTTCTACACGCTGGCGCGTGGTTTCAAGATCGTATTGTCGAGCGATGAGAACCGGGCACTTGCGTCCAGCGGGCAGATCGCGATCACCGACCGAAAGATGGATTTCAGCCTCTACTACTGGGGCAACGATGATGGTGCGGGGGCAAAGAAATACGAACTTCTGCTTGAAGGCGCGAAATTTGCCGACAGGAACGGTTTTTGCGCGGTCTGGACGCCGGAGCGACACTTTCATGCATTCGGCGGCCCCTATCCCAATCCGTCTGTTACCGGTGCAGCCGTAGCTGCCGTTACGGAGAACATAGGAGTGCGTGGCGGTTCGTGCGTCGCACCGTTGCATCACCCGGCACGCATTGCCGAGGAATGGGCAGTGATCGACAATCTGACCAACGGCAAGGCGGGTATGGCCATCGCCTCTGGCTGGCAGCCAGATGACTTCGTGTTGCGGCCCGAAAACACGCCCCCGGACAACAAGCCTGCGATGTTCGATGCCATCGACAAGGTTCGCAAGCTCTGGCGGGGCGAGGCAGTGGAGTTCCCCAAAAGGGACGGCACGATGCATGCCGTTGTTACGCAACCGCGCCCTGTTTCCGAAGAAATGCCCGTATGGGTGACTACGGCCGGCAACCCCGCGACGTGGAAGGAGGCCGGCGCCTACGGTGCCAACGTTCTGACCCACTTGCTGGGCCAGAGTGTCAAAGAGGTGGAAGAGAAGATAAAGATCTATCACGAGGCATTGCGTGATGCCGGCCACGAACCGGCGGAGCGAACTGTAACACTGATGCTGCACACGTTCGTTGGCGAGGATCGCGAGGTCGTTCGTGAAACTGCGCGCGAACCGATGAAAGATTACCTGCGTTCGGCTGCTGGGTTGATCAAGCAATATGCGTGGGCATTTCCGGCGTTCAAGAAGCCGGAGGGTGCGACGAATGCTTTCGACATCGACCTCGGTTCCCTCGATCAGGAAGAGATGGAGGGCATCCTCGATTTTGCGTTCCAGCGTTATTTCGAAGACTCGGGTCTCTTCGGTACCGTGCAGGACTGTGTGGCACGGGTCGAAAGTCTCAAGCGAATTGGCGTCGACGAAATCGCCTGCCTTATCGACTACGGCATCGCTGTCGAAGACGTGATGGAGGGTTTGAAACCATTGGCCGAAGTGCTGCGTCTCTCTAATATGACAACAGAAATAGCTGAAGACGATTTCTCCATTGCGGCACAGATATTGCGCCACGATGTCAGCCACCTCCAGTGTACTCCGAGTATGGCGCGAATGCTGATGATGAACGATGAGGCAAGGTTCGCCCTGTCGCGTATTTCGACCATGATGGTGGGAGGAGAACCGCTGCCGGGAGCGCTGGTGAGAGACTTGAAGTCAGCAACCAACGCCCGGCTGGAGAACATGTACGGCCCCACAGAGACAACCATATGGTCGTCGACCGAGACCGCTTCGGCCGAGGATGGCATCGTCAACATCGGCACCCCCATCGCAAACACTCAACTATACGTGCTGGATGCCAACCGGCAACCGGTTCCAATCGGCGTCGCCGGAGAATTATATATCGGTGGTGCCGGTGTCACCCGAGGCTATTGGCAGAGGGATGATCTGACGACCGAGCGTTTCCTGCCCGACCCGTTCTCAGAGGTTGAGGGGGGACGGATGTATCGCACTGGAGACCTTGTACGCTGGCGTTTCGACGGCAAGGTGGAGTTTATCGGGCGTGTCGACCATCAGGTAAAAATACGAGGATACCGTATCGAACTTGGTGAGATCGAAGCGCGTCTGGAAGACATCGCCGGCATCCGTCAGGCCGTTGTAACTGCCCGAGAGGACGTACCCGGCAATGTCAGACTCGTCGGCTATATTCGCAGCGACGGGCCTGTGGCGGTAGAGGACGTCCGGGCGCAGCTTGGCACGAACCTACCGGATTTCATGGTGCCGACGCATATCGTAAGACTCGACGATTTTCCGCTGACGCCTAACAAAAAGGTGGACCGAAATGCTCTGCCTGCTCCGGAGGAACGTCGCGCTGAGCAATCGGAAGCGGCACCGGAAGCGCCAAAAAACGATGTCGAAGCACAGATTGCCGAAATCTGGAAGCGTGTGCTCGGGGTGGCAACTGTCAGTTCCAAGGACAATTTTTTCGACATCGGTGGCCATTCCCTACTTGCTGTGCAGGCGCACCGCGAAATCAAGATGGCGCTGAACGCTCCGAAACTGAGTATTACGGATATTTTCCGTTATCCGACGCTGGATGCTTTGGCGCGGCATCTCGGCGGTGAGCTAGTTGGGTCCGCACCTGCCAAGGCCGCAGTTGATGTTGCCCCGGCAGCGGATCGTGCAAATGCGCGGGCGGATGCAATGTCACGCAGGCGGGCGATGCGCGCACGACGACATTCCGGTTCGGGGGCCTGAGCGTATGAGCGACAGTCTTAGCATCTCGAATTGTGCCAAGGTGGCGCGCGGCCTTTTCCCTGCCGAAATCAGCGTCGCTGCAACCGACCCCCGGAGGGAATACGAGGGGCTGATGGCTGAAGAGGTGAAGGCTATCGTACGTGCTACGCCGCGCCGTCGGCGGGAGTTCGTTGCAGGCAGGGTTGCAGCGCGGCACGCGATGAGCGCACTGGGCTATGGCCACAACTCGGTGCCTTCGGGATCCGACCGCGCTCCGGTCTGGCCTCCGGGCCTGGTGGGCAGTATCTCACATACCGGTTCGGTCTGCATGTCGGTGGTTGCGCGAAGCTCGACAGCATCGGCGATCGGGATTGATGTGGAAACCGATGAGCCGCTTTCTCAGGACCTCTGGGATACCGTGCTTACATCCTCGGATCAGTCGATGTTGCGTTCCTTCCCGCGTGCAGACAGGGGCAGGATCGCAAAGATCATCTTCAGCGCCAAGGAGTGCGTCTACAAATGTCAGTATCCCATCAGCAAGAAGCTGTTTGGGTTCGACATGCTGAACATTACCCTGGACATGGAAGGGTACCGGTTTTGGGCGACCCTCAACGATGACGTCGCACCGTTTTCGCGGGGAACGAGCTTTGCCGGCAATTTTGCGTTGACCGACAACGTAGTAATTACCGGCATGACTCTTGCGCCCCTGGCAGAGGCACGGACAGCCAAGAACACGATGATTTACGTGTAAACCGCTAAAGTCAGCCCAAGCTGACGCTGGCCGCACTTTCCGGCAATTCCTCATCGAAACAGCGCTGGTAGAACTCTGCCACGGTCTGGCGTTCCAGTTCATCGCACTTGTTGAGGAACGTCAGGCGGAACGCGAAGCCCACATCCCCAAAAATTGCCGTGTTCTGAGCCCAGGCAATCACGGTTCGCGGGCTCATCACAGTCGAAACATCGCCGTTCACGAAGGCGGCGCGGGAAAGGTCTGCAACCGTCACCATACGGGAGACCGTCTTGCGGCCCATCTCCGTATTCATGTCCGGATTCTTGGCCAGAACGATGTCCACTTCGGCGTCATGGGGCAGGTAGTTGAGCGTCGCCACGAGGCTCCATCTGTCCATCTGGCCTTGGTTGATTTGCTGCGTTCCATGATACAAGCCGGTCGTATCTCCAAGGCCTACCGTGTTTGCAGTGGCGAACAGGCGGAAATAGGGGTGTGGGTGGATGACCCTGTTCTGGTCGAGCAGAGTGAGTTTGCCGTCTACTTCCAAAACACGCTGGATAACGAACATCACGTCGGGACGACCAGCATCGTATTCGTCAAAAACAATGGCGACGGGGTTACTCAACGCCCAAGGAAGGATACCTTCCTGAAATTCCGTGACCTGCATTCCGTCGCGCAGTTTGATCGCATCCTTGCCGATCAGATCGATGCGGCTGATATGACTGTCCAAGTTGACACGAACGCACGGCCAATTGAGCCGCGATGCGACTTGCTCGATATGGGTTGATTTCCCGGTTCCATGATAGCCTTGGATCATGACACGGCGGTTGTGTTTGAAGCCGGCGAGGATCGCCAGCGTCGTGTCACAGTCGAACTGATAGGAGGAGTCGCGCTCCGGCACCCTGTCGGACCCTTCGGGGAAGCCCTTGACCGTCATGTCGGAGTCGATGCCAAAAGCTTCGCGAACGCTTATGTCCACCGTCGGTTCACTCGGCAATTCCATCGATCCATCAGCCATTGCGGGATTTCCTCTCATCGTTTTCCGGCCCACAGAGGTGCCGGGCAAACACCCGGGCCTTTGTCATATATCTGCCAGTGGGGCGCAAGGGCGAGTTTGGCTTTGCGCCTGCGGCCAATTCGGCTTGTCGAATTGGAAGGCAACTCAGTTGGGATGGCGCCTTTTTGCCGTCAACTCAGTCCTTGAAGCTGCGGCTGTCCTTGACCTGATCCCACGCCCATACAACTTCCGCGAGACGTTCCTCGTCATCGCGCTTGCCGCCGTTCATATCCGGGTGAAGGACCTTGACTAGGGCTTTGTAGCGTTTGCGGATTTCCGCCTTGGTCTCATGGTCGTGCGCCTCCAGTATCGTGAGTGCCTTGCGTTCCGTTGCGGGCAGGCGGCGCTGCGATACTGATCCCCCGGCGTTGGGGTTCATCGTGCCTTTTTCACCAAGCACTTCCAACGGATCGTCGAAACCGAAACGCTGCCATGCCCGGCCCTCCGGGTGTCCATCTGGATCCTTGAAAGGTTTGGTGGTGCGTTCCCACACCTTGTCGGCGGCAAACTGTTTCTCCATTTCCTCGTCGGAATGGTTCTCGAAGAAATTCCATTTCTGATTGTATTCGCGAACATGGTCGAGGCAAAACCAGAAGAACTCGTCGAGGTTGTCGGGCCCCTTTGGCGCACGGAACTTTCCGGCGCTCTCGCAGCCTGGCTTGGCGCAGGCTCTGCTGGACGTTTCCACTGCGCCAGACATTCCACGAGCCCGCTGACGGCGCTTTTTATCGGCGCGAACGGAGATGTCGAATTCGAAGGGCGAGCGGCGATTCATGAGCTTCCTTTCGGGTCTTGCGAGTCGAGCAACAGAGTTTAGTCTATCAGCACAAAAGGCCAAGGGCCGATTTAGGCGCTGTTTCGGGGCATCGAAGGTTAGTATGAATACGAAGGAAACGATAGAGAAGAAGCTGTCGGAGGCATTTTCGCCGGTGCATCTCGAAGTTATCGACGAGAGCGAGCAGCATCGCGGCCACGGAGGCTACCGGGAAGGCGTTGCTACACATTTTCACGTGCATATCCGTGCGAGCGCCTTCAGCGGCAAGAGCAGGGTGGCCGCACAGCGGCTTGTCTACTCGGTCCTGAAAGCAGAACTCGACGGTGACGTTCACGCACTGGCGCTGAAAGTCGAGAGTTGATCAATCCTCGGTGGCGGGGCCGAGTGTCATTGGCTTTGCGACTCCCTGCTCCTTTTGGGGGCGGGCCCGAGGGGCCTGCGGCGGGGTAGCACGCGGTTCCAATCGCTCGCGGAATGGGCTGGGCGCCGCCGTGACATTTCGTCGGAAAACCAGGACGGAATGGTAGCTTTCCGTGGGCGACGATAGCATGCCCTTTTTCTCTTCGACCGGCAGAGACTCGGCCCTCAAGTATTCCCAGCCATTCTCCGCCTCGGCGTTGATGACATCTGTGAGTGTACGGGCGAAGCGATCCTGTGGCGTCTTCGCGCCCTTGGCACGACGCGCCTTGCGCGGCGCCGAGACGACCCTGTACTCAAAGTTCTGCATCGTTTGTCCTTACTCCGCTTCGGGCGAAACGGTGGTTAAATGGCAGGTTTCGATACACTGCTCAAGGGTGCTGGCTCAGATCCCCAGTTTTGCGCGGATGATTTCGTTTACGGCTTTGGGATTGGCCTTGCCGCCGGTGGACTTCATGACCTGACCGACGAACCAGCCCGCCATCGACGGTTTCTCCTTCGCCTGTTCCACCTTGTCGGGATTGGCGGCCATGACTTCGTCAACCGCCGCTTCGATCGCGCCGATATCGGTGACCTGCTTCATGCCGCGAGCCTCGACGATCTCCGCCGGATCGCCGCCTTCGGACCAGACGATCTCGAAAAGATCCTTGGCGATCTTGCCCGAGATGTCGCCTTTGGCGATAAGGTCGATGATGCCGCCGAGCTGGGCGGCGGAGACGGGTGAGGCGTCGACGCCGAGGCCCTCCTTGTTGAGCCGTCCGAAGAGTTCGTTGATGACCCAGTTCGCGGCAGTCTTGCCGTCCCGGCCCTCGGCCACGCTCTCAAAGAAGAGCGCGTTGGCGGTTTCGGCCGTCAGCACGCCGGCATCGTACTCGGTCATGCCGTAGTCGGAGACGAAGCGGGCCTTCTTCTGGTCGGGCAGTTCGGGTAGGGCAGCCTTGATGCCGTCGACCCACGCCTGTTGAATCGTCAGCGGCAGCAGGTCGGGGCAGGGGAAGTAGCGGTAGTCGTGCGCCTCTTCCTTGGAGCGCATCGAGCGCGTCTCGCCCTTGACCGGATCGTAGAGCCGGGTTTCCTGATCGACGGTGCCGCCATCCTCGATGATGGCGATCTGACGGCGGGCTTCGTATTCTATGGCCTGCTGAATGAAGCGCATGGAGTTCATGTTCTTGATCTCGCAGCGCGTGCCGAGGTGCGAGAAATCGCCGGTTTCGCGGAACTTCTCGTAAGCCCCAGGCTTGCAGACGGACACGTTCACATCGGCCCGCATCGAGCCTTCCTGCATGTTGCCGTCGCACGTGTCGAGGTAGCGCAAGATCTGACGCAGCTTGCGCACGTATTCCGCCGCTTCCTCCGGGCCCCGGATGTCGGGGCGCGAGACGATCTCCATCAGGGCCACGCCCGTGCGGTTGAGATCGACGAAGGACATTTCGGGGTCCATGTCGTGGATGCTTTTGCCGGCGTCCTGCTCGAGATGGATGCGCTCGACACGGACCTTGCGGGCGACGCCGGGTTCCATATCCACGATGATCTCGCCCTCGCCGACGATGGGGTGGTAAAGCTGACTGATCTGGTATCCCTGCGGCAGGTCGGGGTAGAAGTAGTTCTTGCGGTCGAACTGGGAGAAGAGATTGATCTCCGCCTTCAGGCCGAGGCCGGTGCGCACCGCCTGCTCAACACAGTATTCGTTTATTACCGGCAACATTCCGGGCATGGCTGCATCGACGAGCGAGACGTTGGAATTCGGTTCGGCACCGAATTGCGTGGATGCTCCGGAAAACAACTTGGCATTGGATTTGACCTGCGCGTGCACTTCCATTCCGATCACAAGCTCCCAGTCATCGGTCGTGCCCGCGATTACCTTGGGTTTCGGTTCGGAATAGGTGAGTTCGGTCATGTGTAGCTGCCTCGAAAAACCGGGCTGCCTTGCGGGCAACCGCTGCCTGAAGCCTTCTAGGCAAGGCCTGCGGCGGGATCAAGCGGAACCCGCCTCAGCGCCCGCCGGAGATGTCGAGGATAGCGCCGGTCACGTAGCTGGCCTTTTCCGATATCAGCCAAACTACGCCTTCTGCGACCTCGTGCGCGGTACCTGCCCGTTTCATTGGCAAACTTGCGGCGATCTGTGTCACCCGGTCCGGGGTGCCACCCTTGGCATGCAATTCGGTTTCGATCACGCCCGGCCGCACGGCATTGACCCGCACCCCGTGTGCGGCCTGCTCTGCAGCCAGCCCACGGGTGAACGTGTCGATAGCTCCCTTGGAAGCTCCGTAATCCAGATACATGTTTGCACCACCAAGCCGTGCTGCGGCCGAAGAAATGTTGACTATGCTGCCACCATGTCCGCCGAACTCGCGGCTCATCAGCCTGACGGCGGCCTTCGCGCAGAGGATCGAGCCCGTGACGTTGACGTTGAGCATGTTGGCGATGCGGTCGGAGTCGAGGCCGTCAAGACGCGTTGCCTGATCGACGATCCCGGCGTTGTTGATCAGTGCATCGAGCCTGCCGAACATGTCCACCGTCTTGCGAAAAACGTGCTCAATATCGTCCGGCTTGCCCACATCCAAGCGCAGGATCAGGGCTTTTGCTCCAAGTTCCTCTACCTTCGCCTGCACGTCTTTGGCGCCGGTTTCGTCAGTCTTGTATGTCAGAACGACATCAAAACCGTCCCGAGCCGCCAGTTCCGCCGTCGCAGCACCGATGCCGGAGCTGCCGCCGGTCACAACGCATACCGGTCGTTCGCTCATCCTTTCGCCTCCAGTATCCGGCCTATGATTTCGCCGGTGTCCTTGGAAAGGCCTTTGAGATCGGCGATCCGCTGCATGTTGCCCAGCATCAACGCCTGCCGTCCATCATCGAAGTTGCGCCATGTCTCGAAGGCTCCGGCAAGCCGCGCGGTCGTCTGCGGGTTTACCGGGTCAAGCCTGATCAGCCAGTCCGTCAGCAGTTTGTAGCCGGCACCGTCAGCCCGATGGAACCCGGCAACGTTCGCCATGGCAAAAACACCGATGACACTACGGAAGCGGTTGGGATTTTTCCAATGGAAGTCCGGATGCTCTGTCAGTTGAGCTACCGCCTCTGCCGCATGCTCGGGCGGTGTGGCCATGGCCTGCGCTGCGAACCATTTGTCAAGGACGAGATCATTGTGTTTCCAGGACTCATAAATGCTCCCGAGCGCTTCCTTCGCCTCCGGCCTGCCCGCACGAATCAATAGCGGTAGGGCCTGCATGATATCCGTCATGTTGTCCGCATGTGCGAGATGGCGCATCGCGGTCTCGACATTCGGTTCCAGCCGGGAAATGAGACCTAGAAGCCGCCCGCGAAGGCTGCGCTCGCCCGCAGCCTGCGGATCTGGCGTGTAGGGCCCGTCATTGTCCAGAGCATTGTAGATTTGCTCAATTGTGCCTTTCATTCGGCCTGCCATTGCCGTGTCCAGCCGGCTCAGAGCATCGTAGCAGGCCATCGGATCGGGAGTTCCGCCGCCCTGGCGGACGGCATCCATAACGTCCTCAATACTTGGCAGGCTGAGTGCGAGGGCCTTGAAAGCAGGGTCGAGGGTCTGGTCCTCGAGAAGTGTTGCCATCGCGTTGAGGAAATCTGGCTCTATGGTCGACTCCGCGTCCGTTGCCAGGACGGACAACAGGTCGAGGGCATAGGCGCGCCCCATCTCCCACTTATTGAAAGGATCCGTGTCATTCGCGAGTAGAAACGCCCGCTCCGCATTCGAGATCTTTCGCTCGACGATCACGGGCGCCGAGAAGCCGCGGAACAGGGAAGGTATTGGCTTCTCCGGCAGTCCTTCGAAGCGATAGGTCTGCTCGGCCTTATCCAAGACAAGCACTTCAGTACTGTGAAGCTCCGTTCCGTCGCTGCCAAGAAGGCCAGAGGCGACGGGGATGACGAGTGGTTGCTTGTCCGGCTGTCCAGGAGTCGGGTCGGTCTTTTGGGTGAGCGTGAGCATGTAGGTATTGCCGTCCCAGTCCTCCTTAACGGAAATCCGCGGCGTTCCTGCCTGGCTGTACCAACGCTTGAATTGCGCAAGGTCCGTGCCCGTCACGTCCTCGAAGACCTTGATCCAGTCCTCTATGGTACAAGCCTGCCCGTCATGACGCTGGAAATAAAGCGTCAGCGCCCTCTCGTAGGCTTCTGCCCCGACGAGAGTGCGCAACATACCGATCACCTCGGCGCCCTTTTCATAGACGGTAGCCGTGTAGAAGTTGTTGATCTCGATGTATTCTTCTGGCCGGACCGGATGCGCCAGTGGCCCCGCGTCTTCCCTGAACTGCCGGGCGCGCAGCATCTTCACGTCGTCGATGCGCTGCACCGCGTGGCCGCGCTGGTCGCCGGAGAACTGCTGGTCGCGGTAGACGGTCAGCCCTTCCTTGAGGCAGAGCTGGAACCAGTCGCGGCAGGTGATGCGGTTTCCCGTCCAGTTGTGGAAATACTCGTGGGCGATGATGCCCTCGATAAGTTCGTAGTCGCGGTCTGTCGCTATCTCTGCGCTGGCGAGGACGTATTTGGAGTTGAAGATGTTCAGTCCCTTGTTCTCCATGGCTCCCATGTTGAAGTCATCGACAGCAACGATCATGAAAAGATCAAGGTCGTATTCCCGACCATAGACCTGTTCATCCCAGCGCATGGAGCGTTTGAGGGCGTCCATGGCATATTCGCACCTGTGTTTGTCACCCGGCCGCACGTAGATTTTCAATCCAACTTCGCGGCCTGACATTGTGAGGAAGCTGTCGTCATACGACACGAGATTGCCGGCTACGAGAGCAAACAGGTAACTGGGTTTCGGCCATGGATCGTGCCACTCGGCCCAGCCGGGGCCGCTTGCCGTCGGATTGCCGTTGGACAGCATCACCGGCTCGTCGCTCTCGATCCGAACGCTATATGTGGCCATGATATCCGGCCTGTCGGGGAAAAAGGTGATCTTGCGGAAGCCTTCAGCTTCGCACTGGGTACAGTACATGCCTTTGGACATGTAAAGGCCGTCGAGTGACGTGTTGCCTTCCGGATTGATTTCCGTTTCGCAGCACAGGGTGAAATCACCGTCGGGTAGGGCATCCGCCGCAATCTCAAGTGTGGTTTCGGTCAGGATTAGCGCGTCGTCGGCCAGAGGTTTGCCGTCAATCTCGACGCTGATGAGCTGCAATTCCTCACCATTCAAGAGAAACGCTGACTTGCCGGTGTTAGGAACACATTCGAGTCTGGAGAAAACTCGTGTTGCGGTCGGATGCAGGCAGAACTTCAGATCGACATGACGGACGAGAAAGGCCGGCGCCTGATAGTCGGAAAGCTTGATCATTGGGGGGGCTTCGCTGCGCATTGTGTGTCTCCTGTCGGCGCGAGCCTAGGGACTTTCGCGGCGCGTGCAAGGTCCAGCCCCCATGGGAGTCCTCTCCTCCGTACGGTCTGAACGTCCGATGTAGTGTGCAAAAATCGACCAGATCGATGCGAAACGCCAGTAATGCCAAAGATGTCAACGGTGCCTCGGTTTGAAATCCGGTGAGTTTGTGTTTGACTTGCAGAGGTACAACGAAATGACGGAAGGACTTGATTGCCATGGCCTATATTCCGCTTCGCAAGGCCAGAACGATGATCCGATCTGTGTTCCGCCGACAGGAGCAGATGAGCCTGAAGCCGCTGAGCGTAGTGTTGCTCGACCCGGGTGGTCATCCGATCGCATTCGAGCGGCAGGACGGCGCAGCGCCGGGACGCTTCGAAATCGCCCGGGCAAAGGCCTATGGTGCCGTGATGCTTGGTATTGGCGGGGAGGCGCAGTACGCGCGTGCAGAGAGCCAGCCGTACTTCGCACTGGCGGCCAATGGTGCTTTTGACGGAAAACTGGTTCCGGTTCCGGGCGGAATTCTGATAAGAACGGGCAAGGGAACAGTGCTGGGCGCTATGGGCGTTTCCGGCGATACTTCTGAAAATGACTCTCTGTGCGGTGTAGCTGCCATTGAGGATGCGGGTTTTGTTGCCGAACCCTGAAGCAATTGACGGCATGTTTCGCGTTGGTAAATTTTGCGGCGCAACATGAACACGAGGAAAGATATGGCGCGGCCCACAGTTGGTATCATCGGGAACACTCACCTTATCAATGACCAGTATCCCGCGCAGGCCGTCGGTGAGCACAATATCAGCGCGGTGGCGGAGGTAACCGGGGCGCTGCCATTGCTGGTGCCGGCACTGCCATCGGCCGCAGACATTCCTGCCCTACTCAATACGTTCGATGGCTTCATTTTGCCCGGTGGCAGGCCCAACGTGCATCCCCGTTTTTATGGACAGGAACCGACGGAGGCACATGGCACTTTCGACGAGAACCGTGATGAACTCGTGTTGCCGTTGATCCGCGCGGCCGTGGAACACGGCACGGCGATTCTCGGAATCTGCCGGGGCTTTCAGGAATTCAATGTCGCCTTCGGTGGATCGCTTCATCCCGAAATCCGCGATCTGCCGGGACGGTTGAACCATCGTATGCCGCCCGATGGAACGCTGGAAGAGAAGTTCGAGCATCGGCACGTCGTCAGTCTCAGTCCGGGGGGAGTCTTCGCCAGGGTTTTCGGTGCGGACGAGGTGTTGGTCAATTCCCTCCACGGACAGGGGATAGACGAGGTGGGTGAACGCATTGTCGTGGAAGGCTATGCGCCCGATGGAACGCATGAGGCGATCCACGTTGCGGGAGCACCAGGTTTCGCGCTGGCAGTGCAATGGCATCCGGAATGGCGAGCAGGTGAGGACCCGGTCTCCCGACCTCTCTTTGAAGCTTTCGGAGCGGCACTGTGCCGCCAGAAGGAACTCCAGGTTTCTCGCAAAGCCTCCTGAAGGTGCAGTGCTGTGCGCCTGACTATGGACTGATGTCTCCGAGTCGTTGCCGCACCGCGTGCATTCGGATGGCACGGTTTCGACCGTGGATATCGCTGTGGTCCATATCGTCCTTAAAGAGATAGAAGCCAAAACTGGGGGCAGGCTGGCGCCGAGAGGTTTGGATCGGAAGAAAGAGCGCTCGCGTCAAGATTTTCTGAAGGATTTCGACCTCTCGCATGCAACGACTGATCGTGTCGCCCGCACTGCCGTTGGCAGAGTAGTTCACGAAGCCCTTGCGGAGTATGGTAGATACGTAAGGTTGTTCAAAATCATGAGCACGCTGTTGATCCGATCTACCGGCACCGGATGGCAACGATTTGTCAGCAGTACTACCAGTAACAGTCAAACACAGATCGCGGTCGATAATACGAGAGAATAGGCTCCCGCGTCGTTAAGGTGCAGAGTGGCTGCATCGTTGTTAGTGGGCGCATGTCAAACGCAAGCTGATTGCGCTTCGCGATAAGCATGGCCCGGAAAAGATCTAAGTGTTATCGGGTGGCCGGGCTTGACCGTCCTGTGCAAATTGCTAAACCGCAGGAGCGTGGTCCCGTAGCTCAACTGGATAGAGCACCTGACTTCTAATCAGGATGTTGGGGGTTCGAGTCCTCCCGGGATCGCCATTGCCCGCCGGCAACGGTCCCACCTTGATCCACGATCTCCATTGCAAACGCTTTGCGTTATCGTCAGGCAAAGACTTAGCAACGGAGAGCAAATGATACCGTCCCCGAAAATCCTTTATGTCAGTTATGGCGGCGGCCATATTTCAATGATCCTGCCGGTCGTGCGTGCCATGCGGCAGATCGCACCTGATAGCGAGCAGATTGTGATGGCCCTGACCATTGGAGCCGCCGCAGCCAGATCCGCTGGGGAGAGGCCGGTTGGCTTTGCCGACTTTCTTCATCTTCGCGATGTCGAGGCTGTGACGAAGTGCGGCCTGGAGCTTCTTCCGGAAAACGCCGGCGGCAGTGTCAGCGAAGCCGAAAGTATCGCTTATCTGGGCGTCAATTTCTTGGAACTCGAGACCAGGCTTGGGCGGGAAGCAGCATTCCACGAATACCGCAGCAAGGGCCGGGCGGCGTTCGAACCCGTTGATTTCATTGCCGATATCATCAGGGATGTCGGGGCTGATATTGTTGTTACCACGAACTCGCCGCGGGCGGAGCGGGCATCATGGAAGGCGGCCAGAAGGCTCGGTATTCCGTCCTTGGCTATGAACGATCTTCTTGCGCGTCAGGCGAAAACCTTTGTCGGGCAGGGGGACTGGCCGGATCGTATCTGTGTGCTTTCCGACAACGTCGCTGAATATTTACGGAGAGAAGGTGCGCCCCACGTAGCCGTGACGGGAAATCCGGCGTTTGATTCAATGGCTTCCAGGGAAGTTTTGGAAGCAGCCGAGGCATTTCTCGAAGCCCGTGGATGGGAGTCGAAGCGGCCGGTTCTGTTCTCGGGAGATATAGATTTCAGCAAGACCGGGGAGGAGCGGTTCTGGTTGTTGCGGAGGATTTCCGAAGTACTGGAAAACTTTGTGGAGGAAAATCCCGATAACCCGTTGATATTCAGGTATCATCCATCCAGATGGAGAGAGGTCCCGCGACCGCGCGCGCATCCTCGGATCTATTTTGCCGATCCGGAAAAGGAGAGGCCACATCCTCAGATTCAGGCGAGTGCGGCGGCGATCGTCCAGTTGTCGACCATTGGACTGGAAGCATCCATTGCTGATAAGCCTGTGATATCGCTGGAGAATTTGGAGGGATATCCGCCGGGGGTTTCTTGGGAGGCGGAGGGGGTTTCGGTGGCTTGCAGGGATCTGGAGGCCTTGCCGGGGATGATCCGGCAGGCGCTGGCGGGTAACCTGACGACGCCACGGCCATTTGCGACCGACGGACAGGCCGCTTTCCGGGTTGGGGAACAAATCCGGGCGCTCTTCTAACACATTGAGAGCATTGAACAAAAACACAGCCGACCACGCAACTACAAAGATGTCGGCACGCAACCCCCCGATTGACCGAGCCGACCCCTGAAGGTGGCTCGCTTGACACCCTACGTTTCGATCTTGGCGGAAAAAGGGCGAAATCGGACTTCTTTTGCGACGATTGCCAAATATGGGTTTGGTATGGTTTCCGTATGGGTTTGGTATGGCTGACTGTCGGGATGATCCGGCGGGCCTGACTGGCCGTGAAATCACCGCCCGGCGCTGTCGCCTGCACGTCCGGGTCGGCAACGGCCGGGCGACGATCGCGTGGCAAAAACTGCCCATGCCATCCCTCGCCTCATGCCGGATGTCTTGTCATGCGGAACGGGCCTTCATGCATATGCCATGTCGTAACGACCTGTTAACGTTTTGATAACGTTGAGTTTTACAGATAGTTTTCTGGGAAATCTCGGAAAACTTGGCTAGGAGTCTCGGCAGAGTTGAAACAAAGACATCTCGAATGAGTGTCGCAGTCGCAGGAACGTAGCCATGACCAACCGTAAACCCAGCCTCCTTTCCCGTACCGCCCGTGAAGATGGTGCGGTCGCCACCACGTGGATCTTTCTGACGGCGATGGTGATCGGCAACACGGCGGTCCTGTCGCAGGCCATCGGCTTCGGCGTTTCGGAAGTGTCAGAGGTGATGCAGGCGGAAATGGAGACAGAGATGCCGCGCACGGACCTGGCGGAGGCTGTGCGTGCCACGGCGCTGCCGGTGGAGGTCGAGCAGGGCAGCTACGCCGGTTTCATCCTGCCCGAGACGCTGGCCTGGCGGCAGAACCCGGTGGAAGAGACACGGCTGATGCCGGTGGTCGCCCTGCCGACGGAAGTGGCGACCCTGCCTGCCGCCCGCCGCTGAGGCTGGCGCGGGCCGCTGCCGCAGGCTATGCTGCGCGGCGAACATGATGGAGTGAAGCCAATGCCGAAACCCTTGCTGATTGCCCTGCTGCTGAGCCTGATGAGCCTGCCCGGATGCGTAGCCGCCGTCGGCGCGGGTGCGGCGGTGGGCGCCGATGCGGCCATCGAGCACGAGCAGGGCGGCGACGGGCTGTTCTGAGCCTCTGCCCCTGCGCCCGATGACAGGCGGCGCGGTCTGATGTGCCTGCCCCCACGATAATCGGGGGGGAGACAATGGCCGAGAACGTCTACAAGATGATCGAGATCGTGGGCACGAGTTCCGAATCCTGGGAGAAGGCGGCGGCCACGGCGATCAGCCGCGCCGCCGGCTCGCTACGCGATCTGCGCGTGGCGGAGGTGACGGAACAGGACGTCGTGATCGAGGGCGGCGCGGTGAGCCTCTACCGAACGAAGTTGAAGGTCTCGATGAAGCTGGAGGATTGAGGGGCGGGGCGGAAGCGCGGTGCGACGGGTTTCAATGAAATGGGCTGTGCGGTGGGTTGACGCCCACTCTAAAAAATCTGAGATCCGACATGTCCCAACACCCCGCCTCATGGCCTTCCTCGCCCCACCCTGACAGACTGCATCGCCGCCGCAATCGGGTGCCCTGAGGGACCGTTATCGTGAATGATGCGTTGTAGGATGAGCGGGGCGGGGTGGGTTGTTTTGAGGTGGTGGGTTGACACCCCCCTTACGGTCGCTGATCGCACAAACCGGCTGATCACCGAGACTGAAAAGTGGGGAATTTTCCGTCGCCACTTTTGGGGACTTTTACACCGGCATCTACACTCAGTCGCGTGTCCACAAGCGCTCCGCCGTAGTGGACCAAACTACATCGCCGTTATCGTTCAGGCGCTTTATATGCTTGACCATGCCATCTTGAAAAAAAGAGACCAACATGACTTCGTGCAAATTATCTTTGTACGGCAGGACTGCGTAGGTGGTGCTTCTAAACCAGCCGTCTCCTTCGGGCGAGGTAATGCGCCTGAACTCCTGACTATGGCCTGTACTGTAGATGGTTGTAAATTTGCATTGACCGATTGTGCGAAAGCAATTGTGCGGTTCATAAGTAAAGAGAACACCGTTCCCGTGGAGACGTTTGACCAGATTGCCCTCTGCATCGGAGAAATGGGTTACAATGGGAGAGCTGTCAGGGAGATGCTCGTTACGGGCTTCTGTCACATAAAGACCGTCCTCGATACCGGTAAATGTGAAAAGATAGCCTTGATCCTCTTTGTCATTGGTCTGGACCACTTGACCGCCTTCCGGAATTTCAGAGCGTTGGATAGTTTGAGCCGCAGCAAGCGCAGGCGCTATAGTAATCGCGGCAATGGCGAATACTATTTCAACTATGCATCTTAAGCGCACTAATAAAAGTCTCCGGTGGACTATCAACCTTCCCGGCCTTCTGCTTCTCCAGAAGCTTCTTCTCCCGGGTCACGTCTCCGCCGTAGCATTCAGCCGTGACGTCTACTTTTTAGCGTGTAAAAGGTCTGGTGCGCAACAATTCAATCATCAGTTGTCACTCCACACCCTCTCCGCCTCTCGGAACCACACCACCTCTCCGGCATCGTTGCGGCGCTCGGCGCGGGCGATGAGGCCGTCTTCGGAGAAGGTGAGGTATTGGTCTTCGAGGTGGGTTTCGGTGCCGTCATCCGTCCATCTGTTGAGGCGCCGGTTTTGCCGCGTGGCGCCGGGGGGTAGACGGCAGCGCAGGTGCACGCGCCAAAAGGCAGCCTGCGCTCCTGAGGGCCAGCGCCAGACCGTGGGGTGGCGCTTCGTGCCTTTGGGTATCGCGGTTTATGCCGGCCACATGTCTTTGACCTCGGAGATCGGCGCCAGGATCAGCCAAAGCGCCAGCCCGCGCGGACGGGCCGGCGCTGGCCCGGCGGCGCTTGCGCGCCTTGTTCCGGGCCGGGTGGGGCTGTGGCGGTTGAGCTTGGGTGATCGGCTCGTCGGCTTGCGATCAGATTGGGGGTGGTCCGGTCTGCCCCTCAGCTATCCATCTTCAGCGCCGAGATGAACGCCTCTTGCGGGATATCCACCTTGCCGAACTGGCGCATCCGTTTCTTCCCGGCCTTCTGCTTGTCCAAGAGTTTCTTCTTGCGGCTTACATCGCCGCCGTAGCATTTCGCCGTCACGTCCTTGCGCAGGGCCGAGAGCGTCTCCCGCGCGATGATGCGGCCGCCGATGGCGGCCTGGATGGGGATCTTGAACATGTGCTGGGGGATGAGTTCCTTGAGCTTTTCGACCATCGCGCGGCCGCGCGCCTCGGCCCGGTCGCGGTGGACCATGGTGGAGAGGGCGTCAACCGGCTCGTCGTTGACGAGGATCTGCATCTTGACCAGCGCATCCTGCTGATAGCCGATCATCTGGTAGTCGAAGCTGGCATAGCCCTTGGTGACGCTCTTCAGCCTGTCGTAGAAATCGAACACCACTTCGTTCAGCGGCAGATCGTAGACGACCATGGCACGGGCGCCGGCATAAGTGAGGTCGAGCTGGACGCCGCGCCGGTCCTGGCAGAGCTTCAGGACATCGCCGAGATAGTCGTCGGGCACGAGGATTGTCGCCTTGATGCGCGGCTCCTCTATGTGGTCGATCTTGACCATGTCGGGCATGTCGGCGGGGTTGTGCAACTCCAGCATCTCACCGTCCGTCAGGTGGATGTGGTAGATCACCGAGGGCGCGGTGGTGATGAGGTCGATGTCATACTCCCGCTCCAGCCGGTCGCGGATGACTTCGAGGTGCAGGAGGCCGAGGAAGCCGCAGCGAAAGCCGAAGCCGAGCGCGGCGGAGGTTTCCATTTCGGCGGAGAAGCTGGCGTCGTTGAGTTGCAGTTTCTCGATGGCGTCGCGCAGGTCCTCGAAATCGGCGGCGTCCACGGGGAAGAGGCCGCAGAAGACCACGGGGATGGAGGGTTTGAAGCCGGGCAGCGCCTTGTCCGTGCCCTTTTTCTCGTGAGTGATGGTGTCACCGACGCGCGTGTCGCGGACCTGCTTGATGGAGGCGGTGAGAAAGCCGATTTCTCCGGGGCCGAGTTCATCGACCTGTTGCATGGCGGGGCGGAAGACGCCGATGCGGTCCACCGGGTAAGTGGCCTTGGTGTTCATCATCTTGATCTTGTCGCCCTTGCGCAGCTTGCCGTCGATGATGCGGACGAGGACGACGACGCCGAGGTAGGCGTCATACCAGCTGTCAACGAGCATGGCCTTCAGCGGCGCGTCGGCGTCGCCGGTGGGGGCGGGCAGGCGGGTGACGATCGCCTCCAGCACGTCGGGAATGCCGAGGCCTGTCTTGGCGGAGATCTTCACGGCGTCGGAAGCGTCGATGCCGATGACATCCTCGATCTGCTCGCACACCCGCTCCGGCTCGGCCGCCGGCAGGTCGATCTTGTTGAGGACGGGGACGATCTCGTGGTTGGCGTCGATGGCGGTGTAGACGTTGGCGAGCGTCTGGGCTTCGACGCCCTGAGAGGCATCGACGACCAGCAGTGAGCCTTCGACGGCGCGCATGGAGCGGGAGACCTCGTAGGCGAAATCGACGTGGCCCGGCGTGTCGATCAGGTTGAGGACGTATGTCCGCCCGTCCTTCGCCTTGTAGTCGATGCGGACGGTGTTGGCCTTGATGGTGATGCCCCGCTCGCGCTCGATATCCATCGCGTCGAGCATCTGCTCTTTCATGTCGCGGTCGGCGACGGTGCCGGTGCTCTGGATGAGCCGGTCCGCGAGGGTGGATTTGCCATGGTCGATATGGGCGACGATGGAGAAATTGCGGATGTGCGAGAGGTCTGTCATGGCGACTGATATGGCGGGGTTGCGAGGGGCCGTCAATGGTGCTGGAGACGCGCAGTGCGAGAGAGCTTGACAGGTGTGTGGCGCACCCGAAGATGATGCAATGAATTTTGAGGCAGCCTTTGCAGTTCTGGCACTCATCGTTAGCGGACTTTTTGGTCTGCTCTGGCTGTTCTCGCCGTACCTTACCCATGGAATCCTGATCCTGCTGAATGTCGTCCTCGGCACACTTGCCGCAACGATCCTGCTGGCTGCCATGACCATCTGGTCTCCTTCGCGGCAGGACTGGCTGGGAAGGCATCTTTCTGTCGAGACGTTTGCGCCCTTCTACGCCCCGACAATGCAGGCGGTACTGAGGCGGGTAATGGGCTGGGTGGGGCAGGTGACGGAGGACGGAGGGACGCGCGGACTTCCGCGGCTGTTCGCCGGCAGCCTGACCTACAGGCTGATGGACAGGGCCCTGCTGGTCGCCGTGCTCTACCCTCTGATGCTGATCTTTCTGCACTGGCAATGGACGGGCGAGGATGGGCGGCTCGGCGGAATGGTCGTTCTGGAGCGGGAGGAGAGGGACTGGGTGCGGCATTTGAGCTTTAGCATAGTTGCTTTCGCGTTCTTTCTGGTGCCGATTGCAGGATCAGTAGCAACTCGCTGGTCTCTGCCGCTTCGGAAATTTGCAGAAAGGCTGCAGATGGCTGGTGACCGATTGCTTTCGTGGCGGATGGTAGCAGTTTTATTTTCGGTCATACTCATATTCGCAATCTTAATCGGATTCTATTTTTTATTAATAATGGGCATCGGTTTTGCAATCGGGCTTTCGGTATTATTTGCAAACGTAGGCGTAGTTGATGCCGCACGCGCGTTTGATTTCGCATTTGCATTCACATACGTGGTCATGTTTCCATTCTTAGTTGCTTTTTCATTTTCTATTTCAGGCGCGGTCGCAGGATTATTATCAGTATCAGTTGCAATCGTCATCGCCGTAGCATTCGCAAATCCAGGTTCAATGATAGTTTTTATCACAATGGCATTTTTTTAACGGTTGTGCCGGCTATAGTTTGGTTGATTGATCAAAAAAGAAATGAATTTGGGTCTTTAATTTTGATAATTTCATGCGCTGCAGCGCTGTTTTTCCCACTTATGTCTGGTTCATGGGCGGAGATTTCGGACGAAAGGCGCGGGCTCTTTCTGTTTCTTGGCGTGCTTCCGATCCTGAACGGCCTGTTCGACACACTCTCCTATGCCGCGACGCTGGCGCTGACGCAGCGGGGGTTGCGGGCCGGGTGGGGGGCTGTGCTCTATGGGCTCGCGGATTTCGCCGTGGCAGCGCTCTTGTTTCTCGCGCTCGGCGCCACGCTGGTGGTGGTGATTGCGGGAATGAACGTCCTTTCGGGGGTCGTGTTGCTCGATCTGGTGCAGGTGATCGGCGGACTGACGGACTGGCGGCAGTACTGGTGGCTCTATGCGATGGTCTTCTCCACGCTGTTGCCGACTTGCGTGCATTTCCTGATTGCCGCCCTCAGCCTCTCGGCCATCGTTTCACAAGACAAACGACTGGTCATCTGGGGCTGGATCGGGCGGCGAGAAGCGGACAATTTGGCGGCCATTGGAGGTGCGTTGGCGCTGGGGCTGCTGTGGTTTTTAGCGGTTGCCTTGCCGGTTGCAGCGATCGGGCTGCTGATCTGGTTCGGGTTCGGCTGGCTGGAATGGGCGGCCGAGGGATACCTGCACTGGCTCGCCCGGATCGCGCTGGCTGTCGGGGGCCTCGATTGACGCTAGGAAATGCGGTGGCTCGGGTTGCCGATGGGCGGCGGCCACGATCGCTATGCAGGTTTACTGGGCCGGCTGGACGGCATTTTGTCGCTCGGGTCTGGTGAGGACGTGGCCAGCATGGGGGCAGATGACGATATTGTTCGGGCCGGGCAGGGCGACGACATCGTGCGCGGCAACGATGGCGATGACGCGCTTTACGGGAGTGGTGGCCTTGACCGGTTGTTCGGAGGGGCCGGTGAAGACGTTCTGCGAGCCGGCAGCGGGGACGATCTGCTGGACGGCGGAGTTGATGATGACCGGCTGGCCGGCGGTGAGGGTGCGGATGTATTCCGTTTCGGCCTCGATGCCGGCAATGATGTCATCGTTGATTGCGAACTCGGTATTGACCGGCTCGACCTGCGTGCCCTCGGTACCGGCTTTGCCGAGGTGGCGGACGCGGCGGTAGACGGGACGTCGGGTGCGCTGATCGACCTGGGCGCGCTGGGCGGCTTGGGAGAGTTGCGGATCAACGGCGTTGAGGCATCGGATCTCTCGGTCGATGATTTCCTGCTGTAGCAAACGCGGACGGAGCGTCTGCTGAAAAGGGGGCCCACGGCCCCCTTTCGCGATTGGATGGCTTACAGATCCTCGGCGATCTCGGCACCGCTGGTATGGCGCAGCCACCATTCGTGGCTGCCGACGTTTCGGCCATTGTAGTCCATTACGGTCAGGGTAGGGCAGCTACCGCCCTCGCCGGTGACGGTGATCATGTCGCCATCGAAGGACTTGAAGCGCATTTCCATGGACTCGTTATAGGTCGGCGCCTGTTCGAGAAGGATACCGACGGCGATACGCTCTCCCATGCGCAGGCTGTCGTAGTAGTCCGAGTAGTAGTGGACGCCGGCCATGTTGCGGCCGATCGAGATGTTGGCGGCCAGTTTGTCGAGTTCACCCTGGATCGTCAGCGCTCCCTTGAACTTGTCGTCCTTCTTCAGTGCCTTGCCGTCGTCGGTGGGAACGTAGACGACTTCCGTGCCGCCGCGTTCGACATGCTTGCCGCAGTCATTGACGCGCAACTCTCGCTCCTTGAAGCTGTCGCAATTCTCGAACATCTCGAAGAATGCCTTCAGCATAGTTACGCAGCCGCCGGCGACCGTGGCGTGGCCCGCGCCGTAGGCTGGGTGCATCGGTGAGCCCTCGGGGAATGCCATCGGTAGGAGCGCGTTGCAGCTATTGAAGGCTGCAAGGTCGATACCCGGCGGCAGGCAGGCCTTCGGATCGCAATCGAACCCGCGCATTGCAGCCATGCCCTGCTGATCCGTGTTGTGTTTGGCGATGGCCTTGAGGATCGGCTCCGGCAATTCCTTGAGTGTCTTTTCAAACGCACCGGAAGCACAGCCGAGTTTGTCGGCCAGATCCTTGTTCTTGCCGCCAAGTGCTGCCAGCGTGAGCCGACCGGCGATGGCCTCCGGCCTGGCGCGGCGGTGGTAGTTGAACTTCTGCCGACGCACGGCCTTGAGGCAGCGGGTTGCCACCTCGGTGACGAGTGACAGGACATGCGGGCCGCCGAATGTGGCGAAGGCGGCCCGGCGGGTGGACGGGCTTGGCTCCGGGAAGCCCTTGGAGGAAGGCACACCCATGCCGATCAGAATCAGGGCGGCATTAAGATAGGCTTCGTAGAGCGCATCATAATGCACGTAGGTGGCCAGATCGCGCGGCGTGGTAATGAAGCGCCGCTCTTCCTCGAACTGATCGGAGCCACCAAAACTGGCGCCGTTCTGGACATCGCGCCAGCTTGTCCAGTCCGTCATGTAGTCGAGGCAGTTCTTGTGCCCGAGGGTGCGCTGGTCGATCGTCAACGAACCATAAGGTATGAACCCGTCGTTGAGATCGAAAGCTGCTTCCGTGCCCGGGAAACTGCCGCGACCGCCACCGGCGCAGGCCAGTGAGTTGCTGCCAATGAGCATGAATTGCGAAATGTAGGGACCCTTTAGGGCGCCCTTGGTTGAACCGCGAAAGGCGATCTGTGGCGTCAGCGGGGCGCTGAAAGGCTTGGCGTCATCCTGTGTTCTCGCCCAGCGGCGGTGGCGTTCGAAGGCGTTGAAGCCTTCGGGGCCGGTGTTGTGCGGCGTGGAGGAGTGGGGGGCCTTGCCGGAGTAGAATTTCATGCCATTGAGTGCCTTGACGACATCCGCGGCCGAGAGTTCGGCCTCTCCGGTATCATCCTCGCCCTCGCAAAGTTTCTTGCCGCCGCCTGCGCATATGGTCGTGAAAGGCACGTCGCGCAGGAGGGCGAGACCGTAGACTTCCGCCATTTCCGCCGCCAGTTCGCTGGACCCTACGCGGGGCGCCGGGGCCATGCCGACGGCACCCGCATCGGGACCTTCGAGTTCGTAGACATGACCGGCCCGTGGGCTTTCCCAGCCGCGCCAGCCTATTTCCTCTTCGCCGCAGCAGGTTTTCTTGGTCTTGCAGGAGAAAGTGTCAATCTCCCTGTCCTTCGAGGAAGTGACGTGTTTCTCGAAAAGCGTATGGTCAGGAGAATTGATTGCCTCGACAAAGCAGGTGTAATCCTCCGGCTCCGCCAGAAGGCCGCACTTGTCGTGAAAGAGGCCTTTGGTGAAGTTGGCTGGGAAGGAGGCATTGCGGCCGTCGGTGGCGTGATCGGCTTCCTCGCAGTTGCTGCGGGTGGCGGCCTGCGGCGTCAGGCGGGAAACCTCGGTGGCGAGGTCGCGGCGGACTTTGGCCTTGTGTGCGCGCTCGGAACCTGCGGGATCCGGCTCGGAAAACGGAAGTTTCATACTGTGCCCTCACTCGAAAATGAATTGATCGGTATTGCATTGAGTGTCCGCCGGTTGACTGGGCCTGTCTGTGAAATTCCGCACGTTCCATTTTGTATTGAAGAGGGGCTTAGACCCGCGGGAATTGAACCTCTTGAGCACCGCCGGAGGCTCACCGAATCCCGCATACTTGTTCAGCGCGATTGTCAGCGGACATGTTCGTAATACGATAGTGGCAGGAAATTTTGCGGGGAGTCGGCGAAAAAAAGTAGGCCGTATTTGGATTTTGCGAAGCAGGACCTGACCTCTGTCAGACGAGTACCCAAGCGCTTTGAATCAATAAAAAATTACGAAAAACAAGTAGTTACTGGACCTTTGAATTTTCCAATGTGTTCAAACTAAGGCTACCTTCACCCAAAATTAAGCATATTTGCCGAGTACGGACCATGGCAATCGCATACAACCTGAGAATGCAAGGTGAGGAAAAAGGAGCTTTCGGTGGTCACTCTCTTTTCAACGGAAAAGTCGTTCAGGGGCTGGACCCTGGCAACTCTTTCTTCCGCAGCCGTCTTGCTGTCGAGCGCGGCTTTTGCCCAAGGCGATGCCAGCGGTTCGGCGCGGATCAGCGTCGGCGGCAAACTGAGGTTTGAAAGCCAGTCGCTGATGGCGAAGGCCTGCACGCTCGCAGTCAATGGTGAAGCGTCGCCCATTTCGTCGGAAGACCTCCGCACGGATGTTCAACTCTTTCAGCAGAAGATAGACGCCCTGCGCAACGGAGATATGGCGCTGGCTCTGCGGGAACCGGAAACCGGGCGGCGCGTACTCTCGGCCCTAGACAAGGTGGAAGCCGCGTGGCAGCCGGTTTCGGCCGATCTGGCCTCCGTTGCCGATGGCTATTTCGTCGAAGAAGCGCTGACGCGCATTCTGGTTCAGGGCAAGGATCTGGTCGACACCACGGGCAACCTGCTGGCCATCCTCTCCGGTGCCTACTCCAACTCCGAGAACTTCAGTTTCGGGGCTGCGTTGGCCGTGAACATCGTGGATCGGCAGACGGTACTTCTGGAAGAGATGTCGCTGCATGACTGTGTTGCCCAGTCGGAGACGGCGGGTGCCGAGGAGAGCAATGCAGCGCTGGCCGAAAGCATCAAGGTTTTCGATGCCTCGATGGAAGCACTGATCAACGGCCAACCGCAGGTGGGCCTGATGGAGCCGCCGACGGATGGCGTGCGAAATTCCCTCGGCAAGGCGCAGGATGTGTGGAGCGAGTTGAAGCCGATGGTTGCAGCCGGTGAATCCACCAGCGCTGCGGCTGGCGAATTGCGCGTTTCGCTGCAACGGGAGTTGAACAACGCCCGTCTGCTCTACCTGCTCGCCACCAGTAAGCAGCCGGACCTCTATCGCATCCCGCTGGAGGCCTATGCCAATGATCAGTTGGCCCGCTGGTTGCTGGAACCGCAGATCGTGATCTCGCTGCGCGAGCAGAATACGGCCCACAAGGAACTGTCGCAGGAAGCCGTTGACGAGATGGACCTGGCGTGGCGTGCCGATGCCGAAGGCGATGCTTCCGGGATTGTCGCGGAGATGATGGCTCGGCCCTTGTCCGAACTGCTGAAACGGTACCAGTTGGCGGCGAACGGCATTGTCACCGAGGTGTTCATCATGGATGACAAGGGCCTCAACGTGGCCCAGAGCGCTGTGACCTCGGACCTGTGGCAGGGTGACGAGGCGAAATGGCAGGAGACGTATGCGTCCGAGGGACTGGACTATCATTTCAGCGATGTCGAGTTCGATGACAGCACGGGTTTCTACCAGGTTCAGGTTTCCATGCCGATCGCCGATCCGGTGACGCAAGAAAAACTGGGCGCAGTGACGTTTGGCGTGAATATCCAGTCGCTGCTCTGAGACAGGAACCGGGCTGCTGCAGCGTCGGCAGCCTGCATGCCTGTGGCCGGAACAGGCGTTGCATGTCGGTCTGCCAACGTATCGGGCTGCAAGAGTGATCTCAAATCGTAAACCAGGAACGACGCGGTGCTAGAAACACCGCGTTTTTCTTTTTCGATATGGAACGGGCATCACGCTGGAATGTGCGGGGCTTGACGCGTGGTGCATCGGGCTGTCTGCTTGAGGCGGTTTCAACGGAGTAAGTGGTATGGAAACGGGTGAAGACGGAAAAATAAGATGCTTCGGCGCCTCGCCGGTATATGCCGCCTATCATGACGAGGAATGGGGTGTTCCCGTCCACGATGACCGCCATCTTTTCGAAATGCTGATCCTGGAAGGGGCGCAGGCCGGCCTCAACTGGGAGACCGTGTTGATGAAGCGGGACGGCTATCGCCGAGTGTTCCACGATTTCGATGTCGCCGCGGTGGCGGCGATGTCAGATGATGATCTGGAGGAAGCGCGCCACGACGCGGGCATTGTCCGCAACAAGCTGAAGATAGCGGCGACACGGCGCAATGCCGCGGCCTTTCTGGAAATCCAGCAGGAATTTGGCAGTTTCAACGCTTATCTCTGGCGGTTTGTAGATGGCGCACCGGTGATCAATCACTGGCCGAGCATGAAGGCGGTACCGACGACGACGAAGGAAAGCGACGCCTTGTCGTCCGACCTCAAGGCGCGGGGCATGAGTTTTGTCGGATCTACCATCATCTATGCCTATATGCAGGCAGTGGGGATGGTGAACGACCATGTGAAAGGGTGCTGGAAGTATCCCGAGGCCCGAAACTGAGAGCGCCGGCCCCGCCCGCCCGAAGGCGCGCGGGACTGGAAAATTCAGTCAGGCGGCGGAAGGTGCCTTGGCACGTGTGCGCGGGCGTTTGGGGGCATTGGCTTTCGGACCGGAACGAACCGGCTTGGCCTCGCTGCCCTTGGCAGCATGGGCGCCGGACCGGCCGTTCGGCTTGCCCCGTCCCTTGTTGCCACCGCCATGGTTTTGCGGGTTGCCACGCCCCCGGCGGCGGGAATTGCCTTTCGGTTTGGGTGCGTGCGCGACCTCGGTCTCGGCTTCTTCCTCGAAGCCTGTGGGCAGGGCCTGACGATCGAGGGGCATACCGGTCGTGCGTTCGATATCGCGCAGATAGGCCTGTTCGTCACCGGCGATGTAGCTGATGGCGATGCCCTCGCGGCCGGCGCGGGCCGTACGCCCGATGCGGTGGACGTATTGCTCCGGCACGTTTGGAACATCGAAGTTGATCACGTGGCTTACGCCGGGCACGTCAATGCCGCGCGCGGCGATATCTGTGGCGACCAGCACCTTGGTGCGACCATCACGAAACGCCTTGAGGGCACGCTCTCGCTGACCCTGAGATTTGTTGCCGTGGATCGCGGCCGCGTTGATCTTGTCCTGTTCGAGGTGCTTTACGACCTTGTCGGCGCCATGCTTCGTGCGCGTGAAGACGAGCACCCGGTCAACCTCCGGATCGCGGAGTTGATGGGCAAGCAGACGGCGCTTGGCACCGCCCTTGAGGAAGTAGGCGTGCTGATCGACCCGCTCTGCCGTTGTGGCAGCGGGGGCGACGGAAACCTTCTTCGGCTCGGTCAGGAACTGATCGGCAAGCTCGGCGATGGTACTCGGCATCGTGGCAGAGAAGAACAGCGTCTGCCGTTCTTTCGGGACCAGCGGCACGATCTTCCGGAGGTCGTGGATGAAACCCATGTCCAGCATCTGGTCGGCCTCGTCCAGCACAAGAACCTCCACATCGGAGAGCTTGAGCGCGCGCTGGTTGATCAGGTCGAGCAATCTGCCCGGTGTGGCGACGAGGATATCTGTGCCGCGCTGCATCCGGTTGATCTGGCGGTTGACCGACACACCACCGAACACAGTGAAGACGGAGAGATGGAGGAACTTGCCATAGGCTTCGAACGACGCGGCAATCTGGCTTGCCAGTTCGCGTGTCGGTGCCAGTACCAGGCAACGGGTTCCGCGCTTCGGGCGCGGTGTCTCGCCACGGCAGAGCCGGTCGAGGATAGGCAGGGCGAAGGCCGCCGTCTTGCCGGTGCCGGTCTGGGCTATTCCGAGAAGGTCATGGCCCTCGAGCACGAGGGGAATGGATTGCGCCTGGATCGGTGTGGGCGTGGAGTAGCCTTCGGCTTCCAACGCCTTCGCGATGGGAGCCTTGAAGTTGAAGTCAGAAAAATTGGTCAATTGCAGTCTTTCGGCGGGGAGCACGCGACAGAGCGCCGCCCTTTCCATGGGCAGCGTGCGCGGCTCGTTTCAGTGGCGACCCGCGTGATGTTCAGGACGATTTACGGAAATGTTGTCAATAAAGTGGGCCCGGCGGAGTATCCCGCTGCATCACTGGCCCGACTTGAGCACGGCACTCCGCGCTGACGTGTGGGTCATATGGATGGTTCGCGATAGGAAGTCAATGCCCTCCTTGGCCATGTGCCCTGACAGGCTTGCGGTGTTGTGGCACGGTTCCGTGGGAGCGGGGGCAAAATGTTTGACTGATGCAGCGGGCCTGTTTGCCGGCCCGGGAAATGCCTATATTCTTGTCACGTCAGGCCGGAGTACTCGTCAGCAGCCTGGATCAATCGGGGAGACACGAATGACAGCTCTTCATGACGCAGTGCCGGAACAGGCGCTGAAATGGGTGCGTGCGGGGCGGAAGGTCGCACTGGCCACGGTGATCGAGACCTGGGGATCGGCGCCACGCCCCGTTGGCTCTCAACTGGCGATCGGCGAAGAGGCAGAGATGGTTGGCTCCGTTTCCGGGGGGTGTGTCGAGGGCGCTGTCGTCGCCGAGGCGCTAGAGGCCGTCGAGGATGGCCGCTGCCGGGTGCTGGAGTTCGGCGTGTCGGACGATGAGGCTTTTGCCGTGGGGCTGGCTTGCGGAGGCCGCATCCGGGTGATGGTGGAGCCGGTTGGCGTCGGGGCCGGTTTGCCGGTGGAGATGTTGGACGATCTGGTGGCGGCGCGGGCGGCAAGAAGACCCGTGGCGCTGGCCACCGACACCCAAACCTGGGCGCATGAATTGGTGGGCACTGAGGGCGGTGTGCTGTCGGTTCTGGCGCTCCCTCGGTTTCACGCAGACAAGTCGGGGTTTGAGGAGGATTGGTTTTTAGGTATCCATAATCCCCCGTTGGCCATGGTGGTTGTCGGTGCCGTACATATTGCCCAGCCACTGATGGAGATGGCGCGACTGGCGGGCTACGATGCGGTCTTGGTTGATCCACGGGAAGCCTTCGCCTCCGAGGCTCGGTTCCCGGGGGCGAGGATCATTCACGATTGGCCGGACGCGGCACTGGCAGCCATCGGTCTCGATGCGCGAACGGCGGTTGTGACCCTGACCCATGATCCGAAACTGGACGACCCCGCGATCGAGGTGGCGTTGCGCAGTGATGTTTTTTATCTCGGTTGCCTTGGCTCTACCCGTACGCATGCAAAGCGGCTTGCACGACTGGAGGAGAAGGGGTTTTCAGCTGACGAAATGGGCCGCATTCATGCGCCCGTGGGCGCGGACATAGGGGCGAAATCGCCGGCGGAAATCGCCGTTTCGATCATGGCGGAGATCACCGAGCGTTTGCGCCGACCGGAGAGCCGGCCAGGACAGGCCCGACAGGGTGTGGCGGCGGAGTAGGTATGATTTTCGGAGAAGTGCCCCTGAGCGACGCCGGAGGTGCGCTGCTGGCGCATTCGGTGCGGGCGGGTGACCTGCGCCTGCGCAAGGGGACAAACCTGACATCCGAAATCTTGGCAAAGCTTGCAGACGCCGGGGTGGAACGGGTGACGATCGCGCGTCTGGAGCCGGGAGACATGGATGAGAACCGGGCGGCGGCGGCAATTGCAAAGCGGCTGAACGACCGATCGTTCGAGATCACTGAACCCTTCACCGGGCGGGTGAATCTGCTGGCCCGCGAGGCCGGGGTAGTGAGTGTCGACGCTGCCGCCATTCATGCGCTGAACACCGTTGATCCCGGTATCACCATCGCGACGGTACCAGACAAGGCCAGGGTTGCGGCGGGAAGCATGATCGCGACGGTCAAGATCATTCCCTATGGCGTTCCCGAAGAGGCGGCGGCGGCGGCGGCCGGCGTTGTCGGTGCCGACAGCATCACATTGGCGCCCATGGTTATCGAGCGCGCGGCGCTGTTGATGACGCGGACGGAGGCGCTGACCGAGAAGGCGCTGGCCAAGGGCGAGGCGGTGGTGCGCGCGCGGTTGGCGGGGCTGGGTGTGGCGTTGGACCACGTGCGGGTGCTGCCGCATGATGCCGGGGCGCTGGCCGAGGCGCTGGCGGAAGTGTCGGCACCGCTGGTACTTATCCTCGGAGCATCGGCGACGTCCGACATTCGGGATGTTTGTCCGGCGGCGGTCGGGGCCGCGGGAGGGGAGATCACACGATTCGGCATGCCGGTCGATCCTGGTAATCTGCTGTTTCTTGGTCAGCTTGCGGGGGCGCCGGTTGTCGGACTGCCGGGCTGCGCCCGCTCTCCGGCTCTGAATGGCGCGGACTGGGTGCTTGAGCGGCTCGTGTGTGGATTGCCGGTCGGCAATGCCGAGATCGCGGCAATGGGCGTCGGCGGACTGCTCAAGGAAATTCCGATACGCCCGCAGCCGCGCGCGGTGCGTAAGCTGGCGCCGGCGCGCCCCAATATTTCCATCCTGTTGCTGGCGGCAGGACAATCGCGGCGGATGGGCGACCGCGACAAGTTGCTGGAAGAGATTGGCGGGCAGCCTCTGCTGCGTCGCTCCGCCAAAACGGCGGTGGATGCCGGGCTGGCAGAAGTGCTGGTGGTCGTGCCACCGGACGCGACTGCGCGCCGTGCGACCCTGAAAGGGGTCGGCACTAGAATTGTTGTCGCGGAACTGGCTGCGGAGGGTATGGCGGCGAGTTTGCGGGCCGGGCTGGCTGCCATTAGCCAGGGTACGGATGCCGTGATCGTGGCGCTGGCCGACATGCCGGAGGTTTCCGTGCAGACCTACGCTGCACTGGCAGCGGCTTTCGCGCCGGACAAAGGGGCAGAAATCTGCCGCGCCGTCACTGAAGGAGGCCGGCCGGGGCATCCGGTGCTGTTCGGGACGCGGTTCTTCGAGAGCCTGGGCGCACTGGAAGGCGACGAGGGGGCGCGGTCGGTGCTGGCCGAAGCCGGGGACTTCGTGCGGGATGTGCCTGTTTCAGGTGACGCTGCGATTCTGGATCTGGATACACCCGAGCAATGGGCGGAGTATCGGGCGCGAAGCGTTACTGCGGAATGACGAGCACGGTGTCGCGGCCGCCGCGCCGCAGGCGTATTGCATCCGACGAGATTGCGGTGACCTGATAACCACGCAGAGTATCGCCGGTGCCGACTTTGACGTAGCGGCCATTGGCCATCCGCACCAAGGCGTGCTTTCGGCTGGACGTACCGAACACGCCGATCAGGGCCATTTCGCGCCGGGGCAATACGTTCTCGATGGTCGCGGCTCGCGCAACCGAAGCCACGGTGGGCAGCTGTGGTGCGCTGCGGGCGACGGTGCGCGGCTGAGAGGTGGATGCCGCTGGTGGCGGTGTGGGTTTTGGGGTCGTCCGAACGGCAACTTTCAGGTTCTGTGGGCGGGAGGGCGGCCGGCTGGCCGCTGTCAGCGCAAGGTCGGAGGGGCCCAATGCCGCGAGACGCTGTTCCTCTGCCTCGATGGCAGCTTTCTCGATACTGTCTGGACGGATGCGGGGCGGCGTCTGCAAGACGACGGATTCATCCGTCGGAGCAAGATCGCCTTCCTTCTGTGTCTTGATGGCCAGTTCGGCAGCATCCATCTGCTCCATCGTCGGTTCCAGCACCGTGACGAGCGTATCATTGGGGCGCGGCGGCGGGACAACGCCGGGACTTGCCGCCGTGACCGTAACGCCCTTGGGAGTGACGTGGGTGAGGCCCGCAGTGCTGCCAAGCGGCGACTGTGACGCGTTCGGTTCAGCTTCGACGGCGGCAGTCTCCGGCGTCTCGGCATCTTCATTCGCCGCCTCGGCGGTGTCGGGGCGAAGCTGTGGCGGGATCGGTTGGGGTTCGAGCGCCGAGAGATCGGTGGCGCCAGGCGTGGCCTGTTCCTCCACCACAGGCGGTGGAGGCAGGGCCGTCAAGGCCGCCGCCCGGCGTTGCGGTTGGTCCGGTGTCAGCGCCGCGAGTTGGATCGAGCCGTCGTCGGCGGCTTCGGGGGCTGCCATGGGCGAGGGATCACCAACGTCGATCAACCGCTCCGCCGGCAGGACGACAGTGGGGGTGCGGGCATCGCTTGCGACATCGCCGATGTTGAGTGCTGCGAATTCCAGCGTGCCGTCCTGTGCCGCGATTGCCGGATCGTCTTGCTGAGCAGGCAACACGCTGGGCGTATCGGTGGCGGTGCCGAAGCTGGCCTGAACCGCGGCCATGGCGGCGTCAATTGCCGCCTGATCGTTGGCAGGCGCACTTGCGACTACGTCCGGAGGCGTGATCTGTGCGAGGAAATCGCCGGGGCGGGAGGGAGGAACTACGTCGGGCGCACCAGCGATGATCCGGACATTGGCAGGGCTGATCCTGCCTTCGCTGAATGGCGTTGGAGTGGCGACGACAGCAGAGCGCAAAACCGGATCTGTCGCTGGAGACTTGGTGCCGAGCGGAGCCGAGGGGCCAATGGCAGTGAGGATCGAGGCCATGGCGCCCGGCGCATCGAAAGAGACGCTCTGTGGCAGCGGTGGCTGGAAGGTGGCCACAGCCAGTTGTGCCTGTGCGGTGTTTGGATTGTCAGGGCTTGCGAGGGCCGTGATGTAGCTGCTGAGGTCCGGACCATCGAGTTTCTCGTTGGCCATCAGCGGTATGCGCGACGGTGCAATCAGGACAGCAACGGGTTTGGCCGACGGGTCCTCTTCAGTTCCTTTGGTGTCGATGGCCAGCGCGGCAAAGGCGACATTCGGGCCGATGTCAAAGTCTTCCTGCAGATCAAGGGCGGCGTAGGCGCGCGTCTCCGGCTCAGGACCGCCGGGGACGGGCACGGCGATCGGGGCCGGTGTTTCCGGTGCAAGCTCCGCGGGCCGATCAGTGTCGGACGCGTAACTGTGGGTGGCGCTCGCCATTGAGAGTGCGAGATCGCGGCGGGCTAGTGGCGAGGAGCGACGGGTCAGGCGCGGGGCTGGTGTTCTGGCGGCAGTCTCGACAGAGGATGCCGCGGGCGCATCTGCCGGTTTGGTTATTCCGGCGACGCTGGTTGTCACGACACCTTCGAAACGGCTGTAGCGATTTGCCTCGTCCGTGCGTTCTGGCGCGTCCGGCCTTTCCGAGGTGCGCGGGGTGGCCAAGGTTGCAGGTGTCGTCAGCGCACCTGTGTCAAGAGCAATGGCCGGTGCGGCGGCAACTTCCAGTAGGGCCGGAGCCAGCGGTGCCGGCTCTTCCGCCATGCTGGACATAAGCGGCGTGATGCCGAGTGCCAGTATGTCTATTGGGCCAAGAGCGACATCGGAGTGTTCAGCTGCGGTCACATCGACCTGCGCCGCCGTTTCGGCTGCGGCAAGTGGATGCAGGGCCGTCATGCTCTGCGCTTCGGAGCCGGGTAGACCTCGGGTGTCGGACGGACCGATGAGATGCGGAACGGTAACGATGCCGAGGCCGATCAGCAGTGCGGCGGCGGCCGTTCCGGCGACGGGTACGACCCATCCGGGCGGCCCGGCCGGGGCGAGGGCAGTGGCAGCCCCACGCGGTTGTCTCGGTCGGTTGGGAAGCGCCGGTTCCGGATGGCTGATGGCGGTCGGGCGCGGAGGTGCGACGCGGGCCGGTTCCGGCGGCAAAGGCTTGGGCGCCGGGTTTGCGACGACCGGCGGGTCAATGAAGGCGTACTCGACTGCCGCGCTGTGCGGGATAACCGCGTCGCAATGTTCGGATTTCGAAGCCAGAACAAAGTCCGGCATCTGGCCAAAGCCTTCCGGCTCATCGGCCGTGGTGAAACCTGTGGGAACGAAGCCATGGGCGCGGAGGAAGTCGTCAGCCTCCTGCAGGACCGCGGTAGGGATGCCGGCAACCGGCACAAGCCCGTCCTCGCGGGGCAAGGCGAAATCATAGGCGAGCAGGTCCGGTTCGGTCTGGCAGGTGGCCCGGAAAACGGTGAATACTGCGTCCTCGACGGTTTCCCAGCGTTCGAGATCAACGTTCTCGACCATCACCTCCGCACAGGGCAGCCAGACTTCCACGGGGCTCTTCTCACCTTCGGCACAGCCCGTGCGGGCATGAAGGCGCGCGAGATTGCGGCTGAGCGTGCCTACCTGTAGCGGGACTGTGTCGAGGCACCGCCAGACGGATCTGTCGCGGCTGTCCAGCAGGCTGATGCCATCGCGCGACAGGTCAAGCGCGTAGAAGGGGGTTGCACCCTTGTCCCTCGCCAGATCTTCCATCCTGCCGTCTACCACCGGCGGCCCCCGCGTTGCTTGTGTTTCTTCTGCCGCGTGTACCCAGATCGAGTATACGCCGGGCGCGGCCCCTCGGCTACTCCCAAATGCGGCGGAAGCGAGACAGGGCCCTTCTGGCATGAGCCATATTAATTTTCCGCTAACTGTTTGGCGGACGGACTTGCGGATCAGAGCGAATCGTAATAAACAAAGTTACATGAAAAGAGACAGTCGCCTCTCCACGGTTTTGCATGCACTTCTTCACATGGCGGAGCAGCAGCAGCCGATGACTTCGGAAACACTGGCCCGCTGCATGGGGACGAACCCGGTTGTCGTGCGGAGGACGATGGGCCTGTTGCGCGAGGCTGGCATCGTCACGTCGTCGCGCGGTCATGCCGGTGGTTGGACGATTACGGCGAACCTTCGGGAGGTTTCGTTGCGCGATCTGCACGGCGCGCTGGGGGAGCCGGCGATCTTTGCCATCGGGAACCGTAACGAAACGCCTGATTGCCTTGTGGAGCAGGCGGTCAACGCAGCGCTGGATGGTGCCTTTCAAGATGCCGAAGCGTTGTTGCTAGAGCGTTTTGCCGATGTCTCGCTCTCAGATCTGGCGGCGGACTTCGCACGCCGTCATGCCGAAAGGCGCTCAGAAAGGGAATAGACCATGCAACATGACGTTATCGTCGTCGGGGGCAGCTACGCCGGAATGGCCGCAGCCCTCCAGCTTCTCCGTGCCCGGCGCACGGTGCTGGTGATCGACGCGGGCGAGCGACGAAACCGGTTCGCCGCGCAGAGCCACGGTTTTCTGGGCCAGGATGGCGCGGACCCGGCAGCAATCGCGCGGGAGGCGCTGGCGCAACTGGAGCGGTATCCGACGTTGGAGTGGATCGACGGGATTGCAGACGCAGCCGCCGGCGAACGCGACGATTTCGTGGTCAAAGCCGGACCGGCGGAACACAGCGCGCGCAGGATTATCTTCGCCACGGGCGTGAAGGACGGGTTGCCGGATGTGCCCGGATTGGCAGACAGGTGGGGCCGAAGCGTCTTTCACTGCCCGTACTGCCATGGATACGAACTGAACCGGGGGCGCATCGGCGTCATCGGGGCAGGGCCGGGTTCTATCCATCAGGCGCAGATTGTCGCGGAATGGGGACCGCTGACTTACTTTCCCAATGGTCTGGCCGAGGTAACGGGCGAGGAAAAGGCAGATCTTTCTCGGCGCGGTGCCGACGTGGAGACCGGGCGGATCGCCGCCATCGAGGGGATTGCGGATGTCCGGCTGATGGATGGCCGGGTGTTGCAGTTCGCGGGACTATTCACTGCGCCGGTTTGTTCCCCGGCAACGCCGGTGGCCGAAGTTTTGGGGTGTGCATTGGATGAAACCGGCATGGGCACCCATCTGCGGACTGACGGTATGAAGGAAACATCCGTGCCCGGCGCCTATGCCTGTGGCGATGTCGGACGAGTGCCGCATTCCGTCTCGCTCGCCGTCGGTGACGGCGCGTGGTGTGGCGCGATGGTTCACCGGTCGCTGGTCTTCTGACTGGCGGCCCGGTTTTGGCCGGGCCGCCTAACCTGGCTTAGCCTGTCGCTTTCGCCAGCGCCTGGTCGAGATCGGCGATCAGGTCGTCGGCATCCTCGATCCCGATGGACAGACGCACCATGTTCGGGGCTGCGCCGGCGGCTTCCTGCTGCTCCGGTGTCAACTGCCGGTGGGTCGTGCTGGCAGAGTGGATGATAAGGCTGCGGGCGTCACCGAGGTTGGCGACGTGTGAGAAGATTGAGACGTTGTCTACCAGCTTCACACAGGCATCGAACCCGCCTTTAACTGCAAAGGTGAAAAGAGCCCCGGCCCCCTTTGGGCAGACCTTGGCGATGCGCCCGTAATAGGGGCTGCTTTCCAGACCGGCGTAGGTGACAGAGTCGACGCGGGGATCGGACTCCAGCCATTTTGCGACTTTTACGGCGTTGGCGACGTGCTTCTCCATCCGCAGTGAAAGGGTTTCGATTCCCATCAGGGTGTAATGCGCACCTTGGGGGTTCATGGTCATGCCGAGATCACGAAGCCCGATGGCGATGGAGTGGAAGGTGAAGGCCATGCTGCCAAGGGCTTCGTAAAAGTTGAGACCGTGATAGGCGGGCTCCGGCGCGGCGAGAGAGGGAAACTTGTCAGAGGCACCCCAGTTGAAGTTGCCGCTGTCCACGACGCAGCCGCCGGTAACCGTGCCGTTGCCGGTAAGGTATTTCGTGGTGGAGTGAACGACCAGCGTGGCTCCCAGTTCGATCGGGCGACAGAGATAGGGGCTGGCGGACGTATTATCGACGATCAGCGGCACGCCGGCTGCATCGGCCACATCGGCGATTGCCCTGATGTCAGTGATGTAGCCGCCGGGGTTGGCAATGCTTTCGCAAAAGATGGCGCGGGTGTTGTCGTCAACTGCGGCTTCGACCGCAGCGAGATCGTCGAAGTCAACGAAGGTACAGGACCAGCCGAATTTGCGGATGGTATTGGTGAACTGCTGAATGGTACCGCCGTAGAGCTTTGTCGAGGCGACGACGTTGCAGCCGGGGTTCATAAGCGGAAACAGCGCCATGATCTGTGCGGCGTGTCCGGAAGAACAGCAGACGGCACCGGCACCCCCTTCCAGAGCCGCGATCCTGTCGGCCAGGGCCGAGACGGTGGGGTTGGTCAGCCGCGAGTAGATGTAGCCGACTTCCTGAAGGTTGAAGAGTTTGGCCGCGTGTTCGGCATCGCGAAAGACATACGCTGTCGATTGATAGATCGGCACCTGTCGCGCGCCGGTGGCCGGATCGGGGCTTGCGCCCGCGTGAATTTGCATTGTGTCGAAGCCGTAGGTCTGATCGTCGGCCATCGCCGTTCCCCCTGTCGATTGTCTGGCCGCTTGCGGGCCGGTTGCGTTGACCGGCACGCTAAGCGAGGGGATTGATCAAGACAACTGCGCTTTCGGTTCAGAGTTCGCGGAGTTCGGGCCAGTTCTTGTCACCCTGACGGATGTTTTCGCGGATACCTTCGGCCCAGCGGTTCTGCGCCTCTATCGAGTAGTGGACATAGAGCTTGTCGTTGACCATGACCCAGACGGTCGGGTCGCTGACCCGCTTGAACCCGCGGGAGATACCTTCGGCGCAGAAGCCGCCGTATTGCGGCAGGAATTTTTCCGGCTCTGCCTCAAAGGCTGTCTGGTTGCCGTCGAATTCGAATTGCCAGATGGCGCCGTCATGTTCCGTCTGTATGGACGGCAGGCCGGGTATGGCCTCCTCCTCCTTGAAGTATGCGACCGGATCGTAGCCACGCAGTCCACGGCCCTGGCTGTCGAGATATTGGGATTCGGCGCGGGCAATACGGGGCACGGCCAGCGTGCCTGCCATCAGCGCCATGCTGGTGCGTCGGGAAATCGGTGCCATGGTTTTTGAACCTTTTGTCGGCGTCTACTGCTCTGAGGGAAGTATATCCGATTTTAGGGACGAAATCAGTCAAAAATATCTTCGATCTCGTCCCATACATCTTCCAGCACATCCATCCAGCGTTTGCGACTGCGCTTCTTCGGCGATTTGCGCGGTTTGGGCGGCAGGTGGATCGGGCGGGAAGGGCTGGGTTTGGGTGCCGTTGCCGGTTTGGCCTTCAGCGGTTTCATATTATGGAGAGCCGCGCCGCAACTTGCGCAGGCAAGCTCGTGCCGATCCCGCGCAGTCAGGCGGAGAACGGTGCGACTGCCGCAGTAACAGCAGGTGGCAATCTTCGTCAGGTCAGGCATATGTCAGCCTCTCGAGGTCTTGGCTGCATATAAGGCAATCGCTGCGGCATTGGAGACATTGAGGGAGCCAAAGACACCGGCTGCGGGTATGCGGGCGATGGTATCGCAGGTTTCGCGGGTCAGCGCGCGCAGGCCCGGGCCCTCGGAGCCGAGGATCAGGGCAAGCGGTCGATCCGCCGCCGCAACGCAGGCGGGGCCGATTTCCTCGTCTCCGTCGCCATCCAGTCCGATCAGGGTATATCCCATTTCCCTGAGGCTGGTCATGGCGCTGGCGAGATTGGGAATGCGCAGGTAGGGCTGGCGTTCCAGCGCACCACTCGCGGTTTTGGCAAGTGCGCCGGTTTCGGGAGCGGAGTGACGATGGGGCGCGATGACAGCGCGCGCACCAAACACCTCCGCCGACCGGAGAACGGCGCCGACGTTGTGCGGGTCCGACACACGATCAAGCAACAGCACGAGCGGTGCGCCGCCGCGCGGGGCGCATTGCTCCGACACCGAGCCCCAATCCAGCGGGTCGACCTCAAGGGCCGCGCCCTGGTGCACCGACTGCGGATCAATCGGCGCAGAGAATTTGCGGGCATCTGCGATTTCCGGCTCCATGCCGGACGCCGTGATGGCTTCGCCGAGCCGATCGGCCGCGTTCTTCGTCACGATGAGTCGATGGCGGTTGCGCGCCGGGTTGAGCAGTGCGTCGCGTACGGAATGGATACCGAACAGCCACAAAGTGTCGTCGCCTTGACGTTTGGCGCGTTCTCGCTCAACTATCCATTTGGGTTTCTTGGACTGTCTGGGGGCCATGTTATTTCCCTTCTTGCGCGTATGGCGTTTGGTTGGGCCCCGGAATTGGGAGAGACAATGATCCGCCCTGCGCGCGAATCGGACTTGCAGCAGATAAGGTTTCTGGCACAGACCTCGTTCCGTGCCTATTTGGCCCGCGAGGACGCGAAGATCAAGCAGCCGGACATGGATCCGCGGCAACTGCAACAGGAAGGGCGTCTGTTCGTCTACATGATTGACGCGGCGCTGGGCGGCTACATTGCCTTTCATCAGGATGGCATGGACATGCATGTGGAGCATCTGGCGGTAACACCGCGCTTCCGTAGCCGGGGTATCGGACGGGCTTTGCTGAATTACGTCGATACCCTGGGCCTTCTGCGCAAGTGTTTGCGGGTCGTGTTACACCCCAATGTCGTCCTGTTCCAGAACATCGCATTCTATCGCAGCCGCGGTTATACGGAAATCGACCGGCGGTTGGTGGAAGGGCACGAATACGTCTATCTTGAAAGATACCTCAGATAGGCCATTCCCGGTCTTGACGGTGCCGGACGGCGTAAGTATGCAAGCGGCTCAGTGGGCGACGGGCTGCAAGGTGCGGCAGCGGACTGTAACTCCGCCGAGGTGACTCATGCCTGGTTCGATTCCAGGGTCGCCCACCAACTTTTCCAGAAATGTGCGCGCGGTTTCAGATGTCGAAACTGGCCGTGGCGGTTGAGACCAGCGCGCCGTTGGCGCTTCGGGCTTCCAATTGGCCAGCGTCGGTGAAGAGGTGCAGTGTCTCGTCTGCGATGGCCGGACTGGCACCACGATAGGTGAGATGGCGCAGAGATCTGCCAGCTTGCGCCTCCGCGAGGTTGGCCAGCAGGGTAGCGACCAGAGGGCCATGGACGACAAGACCTGGGTACCCCTCCACCGTCCGCGCATATGGCTCATCGTAATGGATGCGATGGCCGTTAAAGGTAAGTGCGGAGTAGCGAAAGAGCAGCGTTGCGTCGGGTGTAAGACTGACAGTTGGCGTGCCCATGCCCTCCGCCTGCGGGCGATGCAAGGGCGCAGGTGTGCGGTAGACGAGCGTTTGCACTTCCGAGACAAGCATTGTGTTACCTGCGGAAAATTCATGTGCGACTTCGACAAAGACGAGCGGGCCGGTGCGGCCCTGCTTTTCGCGGATCGCTGCGATGCGCGAGGTGCGCGTGATCGCGGTGCCGAGCGGCAGGGGCGCGTGAAAGGTGATCTCGCCGCCCGCCCACATGCGCCGGGGTAGCGGGATCGGCGGCAGGAAGCCGCCCTTGGCGGGGTGGCCGTCCTGCCCCAGCGCCGAGGCCGGCAGAGCGGGTGCGGCGAGGCACCAGTGCAGGCAGAGCGGGTGCGCCGGCAGGGGCACGACGCCTTCCAGCGTGGCCGTGAAGCGGCGCAGGGTCTCGGGCGTCAGCACGTCTTCGGCCACCTCCTCGCGCCCCACCCAGTCTTGCCAGCCGGCCATCAGTAGGACCTCGGCAAGCCGAGCACGTGTTCGGCGATATAGGACAGGATGAGGTTGGTGGAGACGGGTGCGACCTGGTAGAGGCGGGTTTCGCGGAACTTGCGTTCGATGTCGTATTCCTCGGCGAAGCCGAAGCCGCCGTGGGTTTGCACGCACATATTGGCGGCCTCCCACGCGGCGTCGGCGGCGAGCATCTTGGCCATGTTGGCCTCGGGTCCGCAGGGTTCGCCCTGCTCGTAGAGCGCGGCCGCCTCGCGCACCATCAGCTCCGCCGCGCGCATCGCGGCGTAGGCCTTGGCGATGGGAAACTGGATGCCCTGGTTGCGGCCGATGGGGCGGGAGAAAACCTCTCGGTCCTTGGCATAAGCCGTGGCGCGGGCGATGAACCATTTGGCATCGCCGATGCATTCAGCGGCGATCAGGATCCGCTCGGCGTTCATGCCCGAGAGGATGTAGCGAAAGCCCTTGCCCTCCTCGCCGATCAGGTTGGCGGCTGGAATCTTTACGTCCTGAAAGAACACTTCCGTGGTGGCGTGGTTCATCATCGTGCGGATCGGGCGGATCGTAAGGCCGGGCGCGTTCATGTCGAGCAGGAAGACGGAGAGGCCGTCAGTGCGCTTGGCTGCCTGTTCTCGCGGGGTGGTGCGGGCGAGCAGGAGCATCAGGTCGGAATGCTCGGCGCGGCTGGTCCAGATCTTCTGGCCGTTGACGATGTAAGCCTCGCCCTCGCGCCGCGCCGTGGTGCGGATGGCGGAGGTATCGGTGCCGCTGGTGGGTTCGGTCACGCCGAAGGCCTGAAGGCGCAGCTCGCCGGTGGCGATGCGGGGCAGGTAGCGGGCCTTCTGTTCGGCGCTGCCGTGGCGCAGCAGCGTGCCCATGATGTACATCTGCGCGTGGCATGCGGCGGCGTTGGCACCCTGCGCGTGGATTTCTTCGACAATCGCGATTGCGGCTGAGAGCGTCAGACCGCTGCCGCCATGTTCCTCCGGGATCAGCGCGGCGAGGTATCCGGCTTCCGACAATGCAGTGACAAAGGCTTGCGGATAAGCGCGTTCCCGATCGAGGTCGCGCCAATAGGCGTCGGGAAAGCGCTGGCAGAGCTTGGCGATCTCTTCACGGATTTCGGAGTGGTCAGTCATCGGGCCTCTCGGGTCTTGGGCCGCAGGATGAACACTTTCCCCAGCGAAGGAAAGAGGCGGCTTGGCACCGCAGTGTGGCGGACTAGATTTGCCGCATGAAAGCTGAAGAACTTTTGCACCCGCGCCCCGAAGGGCTTTATTGCCCGGTTGGCGATTTCTACATTGATCCGGTCCGACCGGTCGCGCGGGCGCTGATCACGCACGGGCATGCGGACCATGCACGTGCCGGGCACGGTGCCGTCATGGCGACGCGCCAGACGCTGGACATCATGGCGATACGGTATGGTGAAGGGTTTGCGGGCTCGGTTCAGGCGGCGGACGGGGTCACGGATGTGGGCGGCGTAGGCGTGTCTTTCCATCCGGCGGGGCATGTCCTCGGCTCGGCACAGATATGCGTGGAACACCGTGGGCTGCGCATTGTCGCGGCTGGTGACTACAAGCGAGGAGTCGATCCAACTGCCGCGACATTCGAGCCTGTGGCCTGCGATGTGTTCATTACCGAAGCGACCTTCGGCTTGCCGGTGTTTCATCATCCTGATCCGCTCGCGGAAATAGACAAGCTCCTGAAATCGCTGGAGCAGTTTCCGGAACGGACGCATCTGGTCGGCGTCTATGCCCTCGGCAAGGCGCAGCGGGTCCTGCGACTGATCCGCGATGCGGGCTATGCGGAGCCGATCTACATGCATGGCTCGCTGGCGCGGTTATGCACTTATTATGAGAGTGAGGGGGTGGCACTTGGACCGTTGGAGCCGGCGACGGTGGACAGGGCCGAGAAGGCGAAATTTGCGGGCAAGATCGTGCTCGGTCCGCCGTCGGCGTTTGCCGCAAAATGGGCGCAGCGTTTCCCGGACCCACTCATCGCGTTTGCCAGTGGCTGGATGCGGATTCGGGCGCGGACGCGACAGCGGGGAGTTGAGTTGCCACTGGTGATTTCCGACCACGCGGATTGGCCGGAACTGACGGCCACGCTGCGGGAACTGGCGCCCTCGGAAGTCTGGGTAACGCACGGGCGGGAAGAGGCACTCGTGCGGTGGTGCGCGCTACAGGGAATGCCGGCGCGTCCCCTGCATCTGGTTGGGTATGAAGATGAAGCGGAATAGAGCGTTTTCAGACATGTGGCTGCGGCTGCACGCTTTGCCGTTCGGTGCCTGCCATCGAAGAGGACCGAACGTATGAAGGCGTTCGCCGCACTTCTGGAACGGTTGGTGCTGACGCCGTCCCGCAATGGCAAACTGCGATTACTCGAAGACTATTTTCGGGCCGTGCCGGACCCGGACAGGGGCTGGGCTCTGGCTGCAATCACACGCGATCTGGATTTCCGCGCCGTGAAGCCCGGGGTGCTTCGGACGCTCATGGCGGAGAGGATTGACGAGGAGTTGTTCCGCCTTTCCTACGACTTTGTGGGAGACTTGGCTGAGACCATTGCATTGTTGTGGGAAGGTGATGGTGTTGAGGCGCCGACTTTGGCGGAAGTGGTTGATATGCTTGCAAAAGCCGGGAGAGCCGAGGCGCCGGCTCTGGTAGCCGACCTTCTGGACCGGATGGGGGCTTCGGAGCGTTTTGCGCTGCTGAAGCTGGCGACGGGCGGGTTGCGGGTTGGTGTTTCGGCGCGATTGGCGAAACAGGCGCTGGCCGGCTTCGGCGACGTCGACGTGACTGAGATCGAGGAGTTGTGGCACGGGCTGGAAGCGCCCTATTGCGATCTTTTCGCCTGGTTGGACGGACGAAGCGAAAAGCCGGTGCAGGCGGCGCTTTGCCCGTTTCGGCCAGTGATGCTGGCGACCGCGCTGGACGAGGCGGCGCTGGAGGGGCTCGACCCAGTTGAATTTGCGGCGGAGTGGAAATGGGACGGCATCCGCGTGCAGGCGGTGGCCGAGGGCGGCGAGCGGCGTATCTATTCGCGGACCGGGGACGACATTTCGGGGGCGTTTCCGGATGTGTTGGCGCATATGGATTTCGAGGGAGCGCTGGACGGGGAGTTGTTGGTGGTGCGCGACGGTGCCGTCGCCCCGTTCGGAGATTTGCAGCAGCGGCTGAACCGCAAGACTGTATCCCGGAAGATGATGACCGATTTTCCGGCCTTCATTAGGGCATACGACTTACTGCAGGCTGGAGACAAGAACCTGCGGCCGTTGACTTTCGCGGAGCGGCGGCGGCGATTGGAAGGGTTTGTCTCAGGGCTGAACGACAGCCGGTTCGATCTGTCGGAACTGATTGAGTTTAATGATTTCAGTACGTTGTCTGCCCTGCGCGCCGCGCCGCCGGACCCGGTGATCGAGGGGCTGATGCTGAAGCGGTGGGACAGTGTCTACGTGCCTGGCCGGCCGAAGGGGCCATGGTTCAAGTGGAAGAAGGATCCGCATGTCATCGACGCAGTGCTGATGTATGCGCAGCGGGGGCATGGGAAACGGTCCGGGTTTTATTCGGACTACACTTTCGGCGTTTGGGATGGCGATGTCCTGGTGCCTGTGGGCAAGGCCTACTTCGGTTTCACGGATCAGGAACTCAAGGAGATCGACAAGTTCGTGCGCGACAATACGGTAGAGCGTTTCGGTCCGGTACGCTCCGTCCGGGCGGGGCAGGATTTCGGTCTGGTGCTGGAGATCGCCTTCGAAGGGCTGAATCGCTCTGCCCGCCACAAGTCCGGCGTCGCGATGCGGTTCCCGCGCATCAGCAGGCTGCGTTGGGACAAGCCCGCCGGCGAAGCCGACCGGCTGGAGACGCTGACGGCAATGCTGCCGTGAAACCCGATATGGATTTGGTATGGTTTCGGTATGGGTCTGGTATGGCTGACGATCACGGTCGGTTGAGAGGCCTCAGGCTCACCAGAGAACAGGGGCCGGGCCTGTGCGCCGCACCCGCCTTCGCCGATTGATGCCTGAGAGCCGCGAAGACTGGCGTCAAGGACGCTTCGCGCCGCCGAGCCGGTAAATCCCTGACGCCAGTCTTCGCGCCTCTCATTCCGGCATCATCGAAGGCGGCTCCGGCGAACAGGCCCTGCGGACCCCGTGTCCGGCGGCAGACCATGCGGCGGCGGGGCGCCGGTAGTGAATAAAACGGCCGAGACCGCTGATACACGGTATTTTGCCGCCGTGGATTTTTGTGTCCCACATGCTTGACCGGCATCCCGGATTCGCGGTTGAGGGTACAATTCACCTCAGTCACCTGTCCGTGCGTCACCTCCGTCACGCGGCCGCGAGTTGTTTGAGGAAGGCATCCGACCACCAGCGGACGTCCTTCTCCGTCACCTCGCGCAGAAGGGCCTCGTGACGATCCTGTCGCTCCTCCAGAGGCATCCGGAAGGCGGTGGCGATTGCCTCTGCCGTCTCATAGGGGTCGTGCGGGTTGATCAGCAGGGCCGCGTCCATCTGTTCGGCGGCCCCGGCGAAGCGGCTGAGGATCAGCACGCCGGGATTGTTGCGGCGCTGGGCGGCGACATATTCCTTGGCTACCAGGTTCATGCCATCGTTGAGCGGTGTGACGAGGCCGATACGGGCCTGACGGAAGAGGCCGGCCAGGATTTCGCGCGGCACGGCGCGGTGAATGTAGCGGATGGGTGTCCAGTTCAGGGTTGCGAAACGCCCGTTGATGCGCCCGGCCAGATGTTCGGTTTCCTCGCGGATGTCCTGATAGGCCTGCACCTCCTCGCGCGTTGGCGGCGCGATCTGCAGGAAGGCGATCTGCTCGTGCAGGTCCTCGTGGGTTTCCAGCAGTTGCTGAAATGCCCGGAAGCGTTGGGGCAGGCCCTTCGAGTAATCCAGCCGATCGACGCCGATCATCAGATCGGCGCCGGTGAGGGTGCGCACCCGGTCGGATTTCCGGGCCGCCTTGGCCTCTTCGGCGAAGGCCTTCGCGTCGATGCCGATGGGGAAGGCGGCGGCGTTGAGGCTCTTGCCGCCGAATTCGATGACACCCTCCATCGCCTCGTCAAGCTCCGTTATGTGGCGGATGCAGTCGCGCAGGTTGAAGACGTCGCGGTTTGCCTGAAAGCCGATCAGCGAGAAATCGGCCAGCCAGCTGAGAACCTCCTCGGCGTTGGGCAGTGCCTGCAGATCCTGCGGTGACGGGAAGGGGATGTGGAGGAAGAAGCCGATGCGGTTCCGGACGCCGCGCGCCCGTAATTCGGTGGCAATCGGAAAGAAGTGATAGTCCTGCACCCAGAGGATGTCGTCGGGTTGCAGGATTTCGGCGACCAGCCCGGCGACGCGGGCGTTCACGGCACGATAGGTCTCCAGATCGCCATGCTCTATCTGCGAGAGGTCCGCACGCCCGTGGCAGATCGGCCAGAGCACGGAATTGGCATAGCCAAGATAATAGCCCTCATGCTCCGACTCGGTGAGCGTGAAGGTGGCGCGGTCGAACGAGGCGCCATCATGGGACGTAAGCCGGGTGCACGGGTCTTCGGCAATGCCGTGGTGGCCGATCCAGAGACCGCCCGAGGAGGCCAGGGCGTCTTCCAGGGCAACGACGAGGCCGCCGGAGGGGGCATCCCCGAGGGGCAGACGATTGGAAAGAACGATCAGGCGGGACATTTGACTTTCAACTCAGCGATGCGAGCCATGACAGCATGTCAGACGGGGTTTCCAGATGATAGGGCGCGGCGCTATCACCGCCGCCGATGCGGATGGCGATGCCTCCTTTTTGGGCAACATGGGCCAGCGCTGGCTCATCCGTGGTGTCGTCACCGGCGAATAGCGGCAGGCGGCCCTGAAAGGGAGGGCTTTCGAACAGGGTGGCGAGGGCGCGATCCTTGGAGATCCCCTCGGGGTGGATTTCCCAAGCCATTTTTGCGCGTTGCAGTGTGAAGCCGGGGAAGCGGGCGGCAATAGCGCGGGCCGTTGTTTCGGCTTCGTCGGCGCGGTCAGGTTCCGCCCGGTAATGGAGTACGGCGCCATGAGGCTTTTCCTCCACCCGCAGGCCGGCGGCAAGGGCGTGGACCTCGGCGATGACGGCGCGGGCGTCGGGCAGACCGGATGTGTCGATGCGACCGGGAGCATCGCTGCGCTCGCCGCCGTGACTGCCGATGATCGGCCCCTTGTACTCCGGCAGGTGTCGGCGAAGTGCCGCGACGTCCCGACCGGAGATCAGCGCGGTGGCACCGTCGGTTTCCGCCAGCAGGTGGTTGAGCAGGGGCGCCAGCGTTTCCGGCACCTCGATGCCATCGGGCGTGGCTGCGATGTCGACCAAAGTGCCATCGAAATCGAGGCAGATGGCGTGGGTGGCAAGCGAGACGAGAGGCGGGCGCATGATGTCCTGTTCCATTACGTTTACGTGAACGCCGCGGCTGACGGTTTGGTTGCACCGCGGAACAAATTTTGCGGATGTTTTCGCAGGCTTATGTGACTGCCTGACGAACACTGTAGGCGGGATTGTCCCAGAGACGATTCAGCACGACGTCGCTGAGATGGGCGAGTGCCGTGTCGATATCCGCTTCGGTATTGTAGAGCGGGGCGAAGCCGAAGCGCATGAGGTCTGGGGCGCGGAAATCACCGATCACGCCGCGGGAAATGAGCGCCTGCATCATCGCGTAGCCTTCGGGGTGGGCAATGGAGACCTGGGAGCCGCGCCGGGCCGGATCGCGCGGGGACATGAGCTGCAGGCCCAGTGCATCGGCCCCGGCGATGAAGCGCTCCGACAGGGTGATGGAGCGGGCGCGGATGTCCGACATGGCCACATCGTCGAATATGTCGAGGGCCGTCTCCAGTGCGGCGAGGGCAATGACTGGTGGGGTGCCGATCCGCATCCGGGAAATTCCGGGAGCCGGGCGATAGCTGGGTTCGAACTCGAAGGGGGCGGCGTGGCCTAGCCAGCCGGGCAGGGCTGGTGACACCTGTTCTGCCCGGTCGGGCCGGACGTACAGGAAAGCGGGAGCGCCGGGCCCGCCATTGAGATACTTGTACGTGCAGCCGACGGCGAAGTCGGCGTTCGTGCCCCGGAGGTCCACCGGCAGGGCGCCGGCGGAATGGGCGAGATCCCAGACCGTGACAGCGCCCAGGTTATGGGCGGCACGGGTGAGGCGCGCCATATCGTGCAGGCGGCCGGTGCGATAGTCCACCTCCGTCAGCATCAGCACCGCCGTCTGATCGGAGAGTGTGGCCGCGACCTCCTGAGGTGGAACGACGCGAAGGGTGTGGCCCTTGTCGAGCGTGCGCAGCAGTCCTTCGGCGATGTAGAGGTCGGAGGGGAAGTTGCCGGAACAGGTGAGCACCTCGCGACGGTCGGGTGCGGCCTGGAGGGCGGCGTGCAGGGCCTGGTGGAGCCTGATCGACAGAGTGTCGCCGACGGTGACGGTGTCGGGGGCGGCGCCGATCAGGCAGGCTATGCGGTCTCCGGTGCGACCCGGCTGGGCCATCCAGCCGGCTTCGTTCCAGCCACGGATCAGGCGCTGGCCCCATTCGTCGCGCAGCAACGCTGAGACCCGGGCAGTGGCGGCGCGCGGCAAGGGGCCGAGGGAGTTGCCGTCGAGATAGACGATGCCCTCGGGCAGGTCGAAGGCATCGCGGGTTTTCTGAAAATCGACCATGCCAAGGGTGGTACCCGAGGCGGGGCGGCGCGGCAACTGCGCCGGTAGGCTTCAGCGCTTGCGGGCGACGATGAAGACGGCCTTGCCGGGGCCGGGATGCCAGTTCTGCTCGATGGTGAAACCGGCCTCTTCGAGATCCCGTATCAGCCTCGGCCGGTCGAAAACACTTATGTTCGGCAGAATACGCAGGGCGGAGAGGACTGGCACCAGAAAGCGGGGCAGCCAGCCCATCTCGGCGATGCAGGCGGTGGACGAGACGAACAGTCCACCGGGTTTCAGCAGGCCATGGACTTTGCCGAGTACGGCGGCGCGGTCTTCCAGCAGGTGAATGATGGACAGACCGAGGATGGCGTCGTAGCTGCCGCCGGGTTCCGCAAGCTCCTCGATGGTTGCCGTTTGGAAGGTGACGTTGGATGTTCGTGCATCGGCGGCGCGCTGGCGGGCGATCTCGATCATCCGGGGGGAGAAGTCGATGGCCTGGATATGGCGGACATGCGGCGCGTGGATCAGCGCGGTGCTGCCGGTGCCACAGCCGAATTCCAGCAGTTCCATCTCCGGGCGCAGGTAGCTCTGCGTGATCTCCAGCTTGCGCTGATAGGAGGCCTCGTCGGCGATGGGCTGGCGGGCGTAGCGGCGGGCCATGATGTTCCAGAAGAAGGGGGAGCGGGGCATTGGCATATCCATTTGGGGCATTCCTGATCTCCTGCGTGCAAGCGTGGCTTTTGGCTTGAGGATGCTATAGCCATGGAAACATCCATGCGGAATTGCCTATTTTTGTAGATATGTTATGCATATTTGCATGAATTGGCAGGCACTCGGCTTTGACTGGAACCACGCACGGGCTTTTCTCGCCACGGCTGAGGAAGGCTCGCTTTCGGCCGCTGCGCGGGCGCTTGGCTCCACCCAGCCGACGCTGGGGCGGCAGGTGGCGGCGCTGGAGGAGGCGCTGGGCGTGGTGCTCTTCGAGCGAGTGGGACGTGGACTGGAACTGACGCCTTCGGGCGCCGACCTGTTGGCGCATTTTCGCGGCATGGGGGAAGCTGCGGGCCGGGCAGCATTGAGTGCTGCCGGGCGGTCAGAGGCTGTGGAGGGGCTGGTGGCGATAACCGCCACCAACGACGTCGCCACCTATGTCCTGCCGCCGATCCTGCGGCGGCTGCGGCAGGAGGCGCCGGGGATCACCTATGACGTCATCGCCTCGAATGCTGTCAGCGATCTGGCGAGGCGGGAGGCGGATATTTCCATCCGCCACGCCCGACCGGACAACCCGGACCTGATCGCACGGATGGTGGCACATACCGAGGCGGGCCTGTTCGCATCCACCGACTACCTTGAAGCCTTCGGACGTCCGCGGAGTAAGGAAGACCTGACAAGTGCCCGCATCATCGGTTTCGACCGTGAGGGCCGGATGGTGCGGCACCTTCAGCAGAAACTGGGCTTGCCGGTGACGGAAGCCAGTATCGTGCTGTCCTCGGAGAGCGGGTCGGTGGCGCGGGAGATGGCTGCGGCTGGTCTGGGTATTGCTGTGCTGACGCGGGCACTGGCGGAGCGGGGCGCGGCATTGGAACCGGTGCTGCCGGGAGATGTGTCATTTTCCATCCCGGTGTGGCTGGTTACCCACCGCGAGTTGCACACCAGTAGGCGCATTCGGCTGGTTTTCGATGTGCTGGCGGAAGAACTGGCCCGGTATTCGAAGTGGTAGAGGCCGTGGCGCTGCCTGATTGCCGGTTCGGGATGTTGGAATCCCGCCCCTGAAACGCCGCAGGCCGGACCCGAAGGCCCGGCCTGAACGCTCTCCGGGGGGCGAGAGCATCGTAACCTTGAGATTATTCGGCCGGAAGGATGCCGGCATCCACGGCTGCGCCGTGCTCTTCCTCGGAGACCATGCCATCGGCATCGGTATCTGCGGCGAGATAGGTTGCCTCTGTTGCATCGGGGAAGGCCGCGACGAATTCTTCTGCGGACAACAGGCCGTCACCGTCGGCGTCCACATCCGCGAATTCGGCGAAGGCGGCGCCGCCCATTGCCAGCGTGCCTGCGAGAACGGCGATACCAAGTGTGCGTTTCATGAGGAATTCCTCCTGCTTTCAGTCTCGGACGACCGGGCATCATGCCCGACCGGCAAGGCCATTGTGGCGCTTACATGGGATAGACGGCGGAGCAGCCATCCCCTTCCTGAGCGGTTTTTTGCTGAGCCAAAACTCGCTGAATCGGTAAACTTTCTGCGCGGACACTGGAAGACGGCGCGGTGAGCACGCATCTTAGGCACATGAGCGGGCCAGCATTCAGGCTCGACTTGTGGGGAAACAATTAAGGACAACGGAGCCATGCAAATGGTTGCTTCCGTGCGCGGTGACGCGCGCGAAGACCGCACCCTTCTGGACCATCAACCGGTTCTTTATCGCTACGCCTTGTCACTGACGCGGGCCAAGGCGCAGGCCGATGATCTGGTACAGGAAACGTTCAGCCGGGCATTGCAGGCCCGGCAGAAGGGTAACGAGATACGTAATCCGCGCGCCTACCTTATGCGTATGCTGCACAACCTGCACATCGACGGTGTCCGCGGCCGCAAGCTTGACGGCGAGCCGGAGGAAGAGGAAGCGGTGGCCGGCGGACAGGAGATGCAGCTGACGGTGCAGGAAGTGCTGGCGGCGCTGGAAAGCCTGCCGAAATCCCAGCGCGATCTGCTCTGGCAGGTCGCTGTCGATGGGGCGAGTTATGCCGAGGCTGCGAACGCGCTTGGCGTGCCGGAGGGAACGGTCACCTCGCGATTGTCGCGGGCACGGTCGGCGCTTAAATTGCGGCTCGGCTGGGACGGTGGCCGGGTCGTGAGTTGACCCGTCGGCGGCTCAGTTCGGAACAGCCGCGTCGGTGACGGACCAATCCGTCACCAGAATGCCTTCGAGTATTGGGATGTCCGGAAAGCGCCAGACCGTGCGGAAGGCGCGACTTTGGCCGGGTGGAACGGTGACCCGTGCGCGGCCCCTGTCCTCTGCGACTACGGTGCACTCGGTCAACTGGGTTTCGACGGTCGGACAATCGTAGAGACGAATGCGCAGCCCGAAATTGCTGAGCGTCCAGTCCTGCGAGGCGTTGGTGACCCGTCCGGCGAGGACACTATAGCCCCGCTCTTCCGTCAGTACGATGTCGGCAAGCTGAACTTCGTCCGCCTCGATCCGCTCCGCCCTTGGGGTGGCGTTGATGTCGGCCAGCAGGAAATAGGCGGCGAGACCGCCGCCAGCCACGGCCAATACTGCCAGAACTGCTATCCGAAGATGCGGATAGAGGATCGCGACTGCGATGCCGCCCGCGATGAGGACGAAGAAAGCTGCGATGGGCATGGGGACGCTCCGATTAACCTGTACCTGATGTAAGCTGCCGCTGCACGGATTTGAACCTCCGATTGATGCGGGCGGTATCGGTCAGCGGGCGGCATGGCGCGGCCGGCCTGCGGCTTCTGCGCGGGCCTCGCCCTCGATGAACACGGGACGACCTTCAACCGTCGCGCGTGTTTCATGGAAACTGACCGTGACTTCCGGGGTGTCGGCGCCCGCTTCGATGGCTGCAGCGCGGGCGGCGGCTTCGGACGCCTGAAGCGCGGCCTGTGTGGCGGCAGGCAGGTCGGGGTAGATGGTGGGAGTGCTGCGTGTGTGCACGGCAAAACCGCCGTCGGGTGACGTGGAGACATGAACGCTTCGGCGGATGGAGATGCGACCGGCAACGGCACCGATGGCATTGGCGACGCCGGCTTCTCGGGGGATCAGCGCCTCGCTCCCCAGACGGCGGGCGATGCCGGGATAGTAGGTGGGTGCGGCCGCGCCGAGGCCGATAAGCGGGAGTGTAAGGCCGGCGGTGAGGCGGGTGATGCGCGGGCTGTCGGTGAGGCCGGCACGGATGAATGGATGCGTGGGATCCGGCGGCAACCCGTCCGCGCGGAGGGTGACTGCGAGGATCGCCTCGGCCGAGAACTCTTCGAGCCGGGCGAGGACGCGCCGGGCGAACGCCTCCGGCGAGGCGGCGACGGGTTGGCCGCGACCGTCGCGTTGGCGGGCCATGAGAAAGGCACCGAGGCGGGCAGCCTCGCTGTTCCAGCCGGATTGCAGGCCGAGGAGATGAGCGGCATCGCTGGGGGTGAAGGCGGCAATACGGATGAGACCGCGGCTGGCGAGGCGGCGGAGGTGGGCGCGGTCGGTTCGGTTAACCAGCAGGACGGAGAGGGGTAGCGGCCCGGCGGCGAGGCGGCTCAACAGCGACGTTTCCGAAGCTGGAAGGCTGCCAGGCACCGTGTGGCCGGTGGCGCGGGCAAAGCTGGCATCAAATTCAGACGGCAACGGGCGAGCGGCTTCCGCCTCCAGTACGGTCAGGAGATGCGGGTGCTCGCTCACCAGCAGCGAAAGCGGCAGGGCGCGGTCCGGGCCGAGCGTCAGACTCGCTTCGAGGGTGGGATCCAGTCGGACTCGGCTGTCGCCGCCAAGACCGACTGCCCGCATGTCCACGGCCTCGACCATGGTGCGGAAGCCGCCGACCTCGGCACCGTCGGGACTGAGGCGAGGGCGACCGCCCTGAAGGATGGCGATGTCCGTGGTGGTGCCACCGATGTCGGCGACGACGGCATCCTGCGCACCGGTCAGCACGGCGGCCCCGACAAGGCTGGCGGCGGGGCCGGAAAGGATGGTTTCGATCGGGCGCTGGCGGGCGAAGGCGGCGGAGACGAGGGCGCCGTCGCCCCGCACCAGCATCAGAGGTGCGGTGATTCCGCGGGCCGCGAGCGCGGATTCGGTGGCGGAGATCAAACCGCTGATCAGGCCGATGAGCCGGGCGTTGAGCAGGGTCGTTACCGCACGTTTAGGTCCGCCGAGGCGCGCCGAAAGCTCGTGGCCGCAGGTAACGGGCAGGCCGGTTGCCGCGCGGAGCAGGCGGGCCGCTTCTTCCTCATGGGCGGTGTTGCGGCTGGCAAAGGCGGAGACGATGGCGATGCCCTCGACCTGTCCCTTCAGGGTCTTCGCTGCGTCTTCCAGTTCCGCGAGACCGAGGGGCACGCAGGGCTGGCCGGATGGGGAGTGACCGCCAGGAACGTGGATGAGCGGGTCACCAGCAAGCGCTTCTGCAAGGCCGCCGCGCGTGGCGTCGGCCTCTTCGAACCCGATGAAGACGAGAGCAGCTCGGCCTCCGCGACCTTCGACAAGTGCATTGGTGGCCAGCGTCGTGGACAGCGAGACAAGGGCAATGGTGACCGGATCGACGTCACCATCCGCCAGAACGGCATCAATGGCAGCGGCGAGACCGCAGGAAAGGTCTTGGTGGGTGGTCAGGGCCTTGGCCGTCTGGCGTACCGGCTCAACAGCGCCTTCTTCGAACAGAACGGCGTCTGTGTAGGTGCCGCCGGTGTCGAGGCCGAGAAGCAGTCCCATTTCAGAACCGGCCCAGCCGGGTTTGCAGCAGGTGCAACAGTACGCCGATGACCAGCCCCCAGACGGCCGCACCGAGGCCCAGGATGGTGATGCCCGAAGCGGTGACCACGAAGGTAATTGCAGCCGCTTCGCGCGTGATCTCGGGTGTGAGGGCGGCGGTGGCGGATTTGATGAACACGCTGATCAGGGCGATGCCCGCGAGGGTGCCAAGCAGCAAGGTTGGTGCCAGGCCCGCGAAACCGGTGATCACTCCGGCGAAAATACCGAAGACGGCGTAGAACAGCCCGGCAAACACAGCTGCCCAGTAGCGCAGGGCCGGGTCGGGGTGGGCCTCGTCGCCCGAACACATGGCCGAGGTGATGGCGGCGAGGCAGGTGGCCGGCGCGCCGAACGAGGCCGAGAGCAGACTGGCGACGCCAACAGCGGTGAAGCCGTGGCCGGCCTCCGGTGCGTATCCGTTGGAGCGCAGGACGGCGACACCGGGGATATTCTGGGTAGCCATCGTTACGATGAACAACGGAATGCCGATGGAAATGGCAGTGCCGGGATCGAGCGCGGGTGCAATCAGGAGAAACGGGGTCACCAGAGTCGGTGGCAGTGTCGCGCCGCCGGCATGAATCAGGGTGACGATGGCGGCGGCGATGACGGCAGCAGGCACGGCGAATAGCGGCCTGATGAAACGGGCGGCAATCCAGGTGAGGACGACGGGCAAGGCAAGCAGCGGGATTTCGGCGATGCCCTGAAAGGGCTGCATCGTGATCTTCAGAAGTACGCCGGCAAGCATGGCATGGGCGAGCGGGATCGGGATGGCGGCGGCGAGTCGGGCGAAGGGACGCCAGAGGCCGGCAATGACAGTAAGTGCTCCGGCAAGGATGAAGGCGCCGATAGCCCCGGCAAAACCGCTCTCGGGCGTAGCGGTGACGGCGAGGAGGGCGACGCCGGGTGTCGACCAAGCTACCGAGATCGGCTGGCGTTTCCATAGCGCAAGAAAGACGCCCGTCAGTCCCATGGCGATCGCGGCAGCAGCAAGGGCCGAGGCGGCCTGCGCATCTGTCGCGCCGACCTGCCGGACGCCCTGGAGGACGATGGGAAAAGAGCTGAAGAAGCCGACGATGGCGACGACAAGGCCGGTAGTTATGGTCTGAAACGGGGGCAGGGACATTCGGGCCTCGGCGGTCGCGGTCGGGCGGACCTTAGGAGGCGGCAGAGGTGAGTGCAATCTCCGCCATGTTCAGAATCTGAAGCCGGGAGGGTAACTGTGCTGGCCATCAAAATCCGACTTGCCGATGGACACGCCCTGTGCGCGGAGCGTGGCGTAGCCGAACGTGAGGTGGAAGAAGAAATTCGGCAGCCCGTAGCATGTGGCAAAGGTATCCGCGGTCTGACGGAGTTCGGCGAAACCGGCGGTGTGGGTGATGGTGCGGGTAGTGGCTCCGGCGAAGTCCGCCTCTGTGAGCGGTGTCAGATGCGCACGGGCCGTATCCGCGCGGGCAGCGAGCGCGGTTTCCGGCAACTCCGGGGCATCGCGCCCGATCAGCGGAAAGACGGTGCGGAGCGTGAAGCCTTGGGCGGTGGCGAAGTGCTCCGCTGCCGTGCCTGTGTCCTCCGTCAGTCTGGATGCCAATGCGGTGTCTGGTGCCTTGGCGATGATTGAGTTCAGCCGTCCGAGATAATGGAGAAACACCGGGACGGTGGCGCGAAACAGACCCGCGTCGCCAATTCCCATGCTGGCTCAGCCCGGACTCATGCCACGCAGACGCTCCGACCGGCGGCGAAGGAGTTCGATTGCTGTCAGCAACATCACCGAGAGGACCACGAGGATCGTCGCCACGGCCAGAATCGTCGGGCTGATCTGTTCGCGCAGGCCGGTGAACATTTGCCAAGGCAGCGTTTTCTCGGCCGCAGATCCGACGAAGAGGACCACCACGACTTCATCGAAGGAGGTAATGAAGGCGAAGAGCGCGCCGGAGATCACGCCGGGCAGGATCAGCGGCATCTGGATCTTGAAGAAGGTGCGAACCGGGCCTGCGCCCATATTGGCTGCAGCGCGGGTAAGGCTTTCGTCGAACCCCACCAGAGTGGCGGTGACGGTGATGATCACGAAGGGCACGCCGAGCGCGGCATGGGCAAGGATCACGCCGATCTTGGTGCCCTGGATGCCGATGGTGGAGTAGAAGAAGAACATGCCCGTGGCCGAGATGATCAGCGGCACGATCATCGGCGAGATAAGGATCGCCATGATTGCGCCCTTGAAGGGCACATGGCGTTGCGAAAGGCCGATGGCGGCGAGCGTGCCGAAGGAGACCGACAGAAGCGTGGCCCATGGCGCGATCGTCAATGAGTTTTTGAGCGCCAGTTGCCAATCGGAATTGGAGAAGAAATCCCGGTAGTGCTTGAGGCTGTAACCTTCCGGATCCAGCGCCAGCATTTTCGGCGTGAAGGTGAAGAAATTCTCTGCATTGAAGCTGAGCGGGATGATTGTGAGGATCGGGAAGATCAGGAAGAAGAAGATCAGCCCGCAGATCACCCGGAAGCTGTAGTACCAAAGTTTCTGATGGGGTGTGGCGTAGACGGGAAGGCTCATGTTTCTTTACCCCAGCTTCACGTTGTCGATGCCGACCATCCGGTCGTACACCCAGTAGAGCGCCAGCACGATGACCAGCAACGCGGTGCCAAGGGCCGCGGCGAGGCCCCAGTTCAGGCTGGTCGAAATGTGGTAGGCAATGCGGTTCGAGATAAACGTTCCGTCTGTCCCGCCGACGAGTTCGGGCGTGATGTAGTAGCCGATGGCGAGGATGAAAACGAGGATCGAACCCGCGCCGATTCCCGGCACTGACTGCGGGAAATAGACCCGCCAGAAAGCTGTCCAGTTCGTCGCGCCGAGCGATTTGGCTGCGCGGAGATAAGTGGGCGGGATGGTCTTCATCACCGAGTAGAGCGGCAGGATCATGAACGGCAGCAGAATGTGCGTCATCGCGATGACGGTACCAAGCTGGTTGTTGATCATGACGAGGCGGCCGCTGTCGGAGACGATGCCGACCCATACAAGGATGTCGTTGATCACCCCCTGTTGTTGCAGCAGCACCTTCCACGCGGAGGTGCGGACGAGAAGCGATGTCCAGAACGGCAGGAGCACCAGGATCATCAGAAGGTTCGCCGTACGCATCGGCAAGTTCGCCAGTATCCAGGCCACCGGGTAGCCAAGCAGGATGCAGGTGCCGGTAATGGTAAGCGAGAGGATCATCGTACGGATGAACAGCTTGATGTAGATCCGCTCGTCCTCTGGCTTGAGCGCGATGCCCTCGCCGGTAAGTTCAAGATCGGCGGCATTGAGGAAGTAGCCGGACGTGAACGGCGGCGAGAAAGTCTTGATCGTGGCCCAGGTCTCGTTGTCACCCCAGTCTTCGTCGATGTCGATGAAGGCGTCCTTGGTGCTGATCGGCGTGAAGCCGGAAACAGCGTCCGCCGCGGCGGAGAGCCTGGCATCGCCCAATGCTTCTGCGGCAGCCGGGTCGGCGCTGAGATCGTCGTAGAGGGACAGATAGACCATGTGCCATGGGTCTTCTTCGTAGGCGCTTTCCTCATCCTCGGTCCGAAGGGTTGCGGCAAAGGCGGCGTAGGCGTCGGCCGTGCGCGGCAGCGCCTCTCGGGCGGCATCGGAAAGGCGCGGCACGGGGGGAAGTTCATCGAAATCTCGGCCTTGCTCTTCCTTGCGGGCAATCCAGTCCTGCGTATTCGCCAGCCAGGCTTCACCACCGAGCAGGGTGGCCAGTGTCCGGGGTTCCTCCCACGCGGGGTCGAGCGCCACGAATTGCTCCGTGATCTCTTCGCCGATGTCGTCGACGCTGCGGCCGGATTTGCGGAACAGCGACGACATGCCTGCGCTCTCGTAGTTCAGGCGGCTGCCGAGCCGGGTGTGCATCTTGCGTTCCGTCGCGATCATCAGGTCACGGGTCAGGGCGGCGAAGACCGGCTCTCCCGGCGTTCCACTCTCCGGCTCCCAGTCGGCGACCACGCGTACCGTACGGGGTATCGTGTCCGCCACGATCTCGTTCTTGACCGAGCGGAACAACATGTCGGCAATGGGGGCAATGAAGGTGATCAGCACGAAGAGGAGCAGCGGGGCGATGAGCATCAGCGCCCGCAGTTTCTGGCGGCGCAGGGCGCGGGCGAGCGACTTTTTCAGCGGAACACCCTGATTGTCGACCATTATTGCCGTTGTTTGGCCGGTATCGGACATCAGTGACCCTCCACGATCAGAATATCGGACATGGCGTTGGCCTGACGGATTTTCAGAACTTCCTGATATTCATCGGAATAATAGGCTTTGCGTGCGGTCTGGTAATCGGGAAACTCGATAATGACGTGGCGCTCCTTCATGGGGCTTTCGGGTGTTTCACTCTGGCCGCCGCGGACCAGGAATATGCCGCCGAAACTCTCGATGATCGGGGTGTCGCGCTCGACATATTCCTTGTACGCGTCGGGATTGGTGACCGTGATGTGGCCAACCCAGTAGCCTTTGGGCATTCGCATTCTCCTGGATGAAGCGGGGCCGCGCCGGGTGGCGCAGCCCCAAGGGCCGATTACTGGATCAGCCAGGCTTGGAATTTCGCATCCAGATCGTCGCGGTTGTCTGCCCACCATTCATAGTTGAACAGGAAGGTGTTTTGCGCGTTGGCCGGATCGGTCGGCATGTGCGGAGCCATGTCGATGCCAAGTTCGGCGTGCTGGCCGACGAGCGGTGCAGAGGATGCACGGGCCGGACCGTAGGAGATGTAGGCTGCCTGATCGGCGAGACGCTGGGTGTCGGTCGCGAAGTAGATGTAGTCCAGCGCACGAGCCTGACGTTCGTCGGACAGACCGGCGGGAATGATCCAGCCGTCCAGATCGAACATCTGCCAGTCCCAGAGCATCTTCACCGGCTGGTCCTGCTCCTCGATCACGGAGAAGAGGCGGCCGTTGTAGGTGGAACCGATGGCGACTTCACCATCCGCCAGAAGCTGCGGCGTCTCGGCACCGGCCGTCCACCAGACGGTCTGATCCTTGATCGTGTCGAGCTTGGCGAACGCGCGGTCAACGCCCTCGTCCGTCTCCAGCAGGTCATAGACCTCCTCGATGGAGACACCGTCACAGATCAGGGCCCATTCCATGTTGGCGATCGGACGCTTTTCCAGCGCACGCTTGCCGGGGAATGTTTCCGTGTCGAACACGGCGCAGACGCTGTCCGGCTCGGAATCCCAGCCTTCATTATCGGTGCGGTAACCGAATGTGGTGGAGTAGACGATCTGCGGAATGAAGCAGTCGGAAACGATCAGGTCGCCGAAATCTTCGGACGCTGGGGTGCCGTCCGGTGCCGGAGCAAGCTGCTCGTCCGCGTCGATTTCCAATGCAAGGCCTTCATCGCAAAGGCGCATTGCATCTGCGGCAACCACGTCCACGACGTCCCATGTGACGTTGCCGGCTTCTGCCATGGCGCGCAGCTTGGCGACGGCTTCTGCGGAGCTTTCGTCGTTGACGATCGAAACGCCGGTCTTCTCCATATAGGGGTCGTGATACGCTTTCTGCTGCGAATTTGAATAAGCGCCGCCCCACGAAACGATCGTCATCTCGTTTGCCATGTGGCCGTCGGCACTGGCTGCGGAGGCAATTGCCATCGCGCTGGCTGCGCCTGTGAGTGCATATCTGAGTTTCATTCAACTCTCCCGTTACGTTTTGGTTGGTCCTTTGACTTCAACTTCACGACGCGCCGGACACTCGCGCGTCGTTGTTCCGGAAATTTTTCAGGCCGCGTCGAGGGCGCGGCAATCCTCACGCGCCCATGTCAGGCGGGTGGTTTCGCCGACGACCAGATGCTTGTGGCCAGCGGCGTTCGGAACCTTGACGATAAAATCCTCATTGCCGTGCACGTTTACGCGGCAGCGGATGTGATCGCCCAAATAGATGAGTTCCAACACCTTGGCATCGACACTGTTGTGATCCGCCGGGCCGTCGATCACTACCCGCTCGGGTCGGATCGACAGCAGCGTTTCGTCGCCCACGTCGCCGCAGTTCACGGCCAATGCGCTGCAGTTCTCGCCGTTCGCGAACTGAACATTCACCGTGTCGCCCTCGCGTGCCGTGATCTTGCCCGACAGCTTGTTATTTTCGCCGATAAACTGGGCGACGAAACTGTTCTCGGGCCGCTCGTATAGATCCTCGGGCGGGGCGAGTTGCTGGATGCGGCCATCGTCGAACACAGCGACGCGGTCCGACATGGTGAGCGCCTCGGACTGGTCGTGCGTGACGTAGACCACAGTGACGCCGAGGCGTTCGTGGATGTGTTTGATCTCGAACTGCATGTGCTCCCGCAGCTGCTTGTCGAGTGCGCCGAGCGGTTCATCCATCAGTACCAGTTCCGGCTCGAAGACCAGCGCGCGGGCCAGCGCGATTCTCTGTTGCTGGCCACCTGAAAGCTGGGCCGGACGGCGACCGGCGAATTCGCCCATCTGAACCATGTCGAGCGCCCGCATCACCTTGGCTTCGCGATCAGCCTTGCTCATTTTGCGCACTTCGAGCGGGAAGGCGAGGTTCTCGCCAACCGTCATGTGCGGGAAGAGGGCGTAATTCTGGAAGACCATGCCGATTCCACGTTTGTGAGGCGGAATGTTGTTGATCGGTTTGCCGTCGAGGCGGATATCGCCGGTTGTGGCAGTCTCGAAACCTGCGAGCATCATCAGGCAGGTCGTCTTGCCGGAGCCGGAGGGGCCCAGCATGGTGACGAATTCGCCCTTGGAAATGAAGAGGTTGAGATCTTTGACGACGAGGGTTTCGCCATCATAACTTTTCTGGACGCCATCAAAGGCGACAAATGCATCCTCGGGGGAAGCTACCATGTAATATTCCCTGTTCGTGTGGCCTTTTGTGACCTTGGCTAAAGCTAAACAGCTTCAAACCGGTGTGTAAAGTCGATTGCCGGTTATCTGGGCAACTCTCTGGCAGCTTCGGGCAATTGCGTGCATTTGCGACAGGTTCTTTATGAATATTGTGCAGAACCGGATTTAGCGGCAGCTTTCCGTAGCAAGAACGCGGGGTTGCGGCGTGCGCTTGCACGAAGCGGGACAATCGCCTAAGCGAAAGGCCGCATCAACGTGAGACGGGAATACGGGCTGTGGCCGCGATGAAGCTGACCCTCCATTTCGGGGCGCACAAGACCGCTTCCAGTTACCTGCAGCGCACGCTTGCCCACAACCGCGACCTGTTGCGTCGCAATGGCGTCGGATACGTACATCTGGCGATGATGCGCCAGAAAGTGACCAACCCGCTGGCATGGGCGCGCAACTTTCCCGACGACAAGGCCCGGGTGAAGGCATCGAAGACGCGGGCGGCGAATTTCCTTCAGCGTATGTGGGGGGAGCGGCTGCTGGGAGATGGAGAGACACCCCAGCGGCATCTGTTGTTGTCCGATGAAAATCTGATCGGTGTGCCCCGAGAAATGGTCAACTGGCGACGCCTATACCCGACGCTGACAGAGCGGATGGAGGTGTTGCAACCGATGCTTGGCGACGCAGTGCCGCGCATCTATCTGTGCATTCGCAATCCCGTCACTTACGCGCCCTCGATCTTCTGCGAAGCCCTTGTCGCCCGCAACGCGGCGGAATTCGACCTGCGTAGCTATCGCAAGGACTGGCTGAAGCATCAGCCACGCTGGAGCAACGTGATCGGAAAGCTTCGGCATACCTTTCCGAATGCGGAAATTCGCGTCTGGGATTTCGCGGACTTCCGGGCGTTGGAGAGCCGCATCCTGCACGAGATGGCCGATGTGCCGAATGGCGAGACGTTCGAACCGCTGACTGACATCATCCGGCCCTCAATTACCGACAAGGCGGCGCGCAAGTTGTTGTGGATTCAGCGGTGGAAGGGCAATCAGGCTCGGTTCGAGGCGTTGCCGGAGGTTCGTCGCCAGTACGCCGACGGGCCCAAGCTGCAGCTCTGGAAATCCAAGGACTTGCCGCTGCTGGAAGACCTGTATGCCGAAGACCTGGCCGGGATCGCGGCCATGGAAAACGTGGTGTTGATCCGGCCCTGATCGCTCATTTCGAAAGATCGGCAATGAGGCGGCTGATGAACGCGCTGCCCGCCGCCAATTGCGAAACCTCGATGAATTCATTCGGCTGGTGGGCTTGCGCGATCGAACCGGGGCCGCAGATCACGGTGGAATAGCCGCCGTCCTGAAACTGGCCCGCCTCCGTGGCGTAGGAGACGACATGGGTGCCGTTGTCACCCGTCAGTCTGCGGGCGATGGTTTCGGCGGTTCCGTTTTCTTCCGCCCGGCAACCGGGGACGGCGCCGACGATTTCGACGGTGATGCCGGCCTCGGGCCTTACTTTGCCGATCCTGTCGGCCAGACGGGCGGCTTCGGCCATATAGGCCTCGATCCAGCTGGCCTGGCTTTCTGTTGGCAGGCTGCGGATGTCGCAAGAGAAGGTGCAGTCGCGGGCCGTAATATTGTGGGCGGTGCCGCCCCGGATTTCGCCGACATGAAGGGTGGTCCATGGCGGTTCGTAGCCAAGTGTGGTGCCGGCGGCTTCGCGGCGGTTCGCCTCTGTCTGCGCGGCGATCCAGTTGATCATTTCCGCTGCGGTCATCACGGCCGAGACGCCTTGGTGCATCAGGCTGGAATGCACTTCGAAGCCGCGAACGTGCGTATGGAGTTCGCAGATGGCCTTGTGACCGGTGACGACTTGCATCTCCGTTGGTTCGCCGACAATGACGGCTGCGGCGCGGGGAAGGACGGCCATGGCCTCGATCAGCGGCGGTGCGGCGAAGCAGCCAACCTCCTCGTCATAGGTCAGGGCAAACTGGATCGGCCGTTTCAGGTCGGCTGCAAGCATTTCCGGAACGGCGGCCAGTGCGCAGGCCAGAGACCCCTTCATGTCGCAGGTGCCGCGCCCGTAGAGGCGTCCTTCCCGCTCCGTCAGCGTGAAGGGATCCGAATCCCACGGCTGGCCGGCGACCGGCACAACGTCGGTATGACCCGACAGAATGACCCCTCCGGCGACCTCCGGCCCGATCTGAGCGAACAGCGAGGCCTTCATGCCCGTTTCGTCGGGCACGCGCGTTGTCGCCACGCCGTGGGACTGGAAATAGGATTCCACGAAGGTGATCAGGTCGAGGTTCGATAGGTCCGAGATGGTGTTGAAGCCGACCAGTTCGGCAAGCATGGCCTTTGGTTCAATGGACGTGGACATTCGGGGGCGTGCCTTTCGATTGGGCATCACCTTTAAAACCGCACATCGTGGCGTCAAGCGAAGAAATTGTGCATTGCGGAAGTACAATTTGCGTGCTTCTTTGCCGCTCAGGTGATTGAATTCACGTCAGATGGTTCCGCAAGAGAGCCGCAGGTAAAGACAGGGGTCTATATGCGAGATGGGTCTGCCCCCATCCTCGACGTGCATGATCTGAAAACGATCTTTCGCACCCGCGACGGCGAGGTGCATGCCGTCAACAACGTGTCCTTTGCCGTCAATCCGGGTGAGCTTCTCGGGGTGGTGGGTGAGAGCGGCTCGGGCAAATCGGTGACCATGATGTCACTGATGGGACTTCTGCCCAGCCCGCCTGCCGAAATCGTCAGTGGTCAGATCCTCTTCGATGGTCGTGATGTACGTGCGATGACCAAGGCGGAGATGCGTGACTTGCGCGGCGGCGATATCGGTTTTGTATTCCAGGATCCGATGACATCTCTGAACCCGGTCTTCACCGTCGGCTATCAGATCATGGAGCCGTTGCGTGTGCATCTGGGCCTGTCGAAGAAAGCGGCGCGGACGCGTGCGGGGGAACTGCTGGCCCTTGTCGGCATTCCGGACGCGCATCGGCGCCTTGGCGACTATCCGCACGAGTTTTCCGGCGGCATGCGGCAGCGGGTCATGATCGCAATCGCGCTGGCCTGCGACCCGAAGGTTCTGATTGCCGATGAACCGACGACGGCGCTGGACGTCACCATTCAGGCACAGATCATAGAATTGGTGAAGGACCTGCGCGAGCAACTGGGCATGGCCATCGTCTGGATCACCCATGACCTCGGGGTCGTCGCCGGCATCGCCGACCGGGTTATCGTGATGTACGGTGGCCAGATCGTCGAGCATGGGCCGGTGCGCGACCTGTTCGCCCGGCCGCAGCATCCTTACACGCGCGCACTTCTGGAAACGGTGCCGCGCGTCGACGGCAGCCGCGATGCCCGTCTGCGCTCCATCGAGGGGCAACCGCCAAATCTGGCCGCGCATCCGGCATTCTGCCCGTTCGCGCAACGTTGCAGCCATGTGATGGACAGGTGCCGGGTGGAAAACCCCCTGCGCCGACCCGTGGGCAACGGCCATGATGTCGCCTGTTTCTGGGATGCCGAAACCGGAGGCATGGCCCATGTTTGACGCCGTCGGTACGGACCGCAAGGTGTTGGTGAGGGTCGAGGGGCTGAAGATGCACTTCCCGATCCACGCCGGGGTGCTGCGGCGGCAGGTTGGTACCGTCAAGGCTGTCGACGGGCTGACGTTCGATATCTACGATGGTGAAACGTTGGGGCTGGTGGGGGAGAGCGGCTGCGGGAAGTCGACCGCCGGCCGCGCCATTCTGCGCCTCTACGATCCGACAGAGGGGCGGCTGGAGATCGAGGGCAGGGACATCAGCACTTTGCAGGGTGACGCCCTGCGACGGATGCGGCCGCGGATGCAGATGATCTTTCAGGACCCACAGGCCTGCCTGAACCCGCGGATGACCGTTGGTTCGATCATCGCCGAACCGCTTGACGAACACGAGGGTCTTACCAAAAAGGACAAACGTGCGCGGGTGCACGAATTGATGGATCAGGTCGGGCTGAACCGAGATTTCGCCAACCGCTATCCGCACGAATTCTCTGGCGGCCAGCGGCAGCGCATCGGTATCGCCCGTGCACTTGCACTCAACCCGAAATTCATCGTGTGCGACGAGCCGATAGCGGCGCTGGATGTCTCCATCCAGGCGCAGGTTGTCAACCTGCTGGAGGATCTGCAGGAAAAGCTGGGGCTTACGTATCTGTTCATCAGTCACGACCTGTCGATGGTGCGGCATCTCGCGACACGTGTGGCGGTGATGTACCTTGGCAAGATCGTGGAACTGGCCCCGCGGGAGCGGCTGTACGCAGCACCGCAGCATCCCTACACACAAGCACTTCTGTCAGCAGTGCCCAACCCTGACCCGGAGACGGAGGCTGACCGTCGGCGCATCATTCTGAAGGGCGATGTTCCAAGTCCGGCCGATCCGCCGAAGGGATGCAACTTCTGCACCCGCTGCCCGAAGGTGATGGATATCTGCCGGGAGGTCGTGCCCGAATTCAAAGATGTCGGTGGCGGAACGCGCGCGGCTTGCCACCTGCTGGAAGAGGCGTAACATGCTTCGCACGGAATGCGGGACCAAACCCGCGACCATTTCAACCAACAGAAACAGGGAGTCATTCATGACACTTGCAAGAATGCTGACTGGCGCAGCCGTGCTCAGCCTGACCGCGGGGGGTGCTCTGGCGGAGCGGGCCTCGGACGGCCAGCTGAACATTCTCTACTGGCAGGCGCCTTCGCTCCTCAACCCTTACCTTTCGGGCGGGACAAAGGAACTCGAAGCGGCCTCCCTCGTGATCGAGCCGCTGGCCCGCTATGACGAGACCGGCACGATGGTGCCCTATCTGGTGGATGAGATCCCGACCGTCGAAAACGGCGGAGTGGCCGAGGATCTGACGTCGATCACCTGGACGCTGTCCGAGGGGCTTGTCTGGTCCGACGGCACACCCGTGACGGCTGCGGATGCCGTGTTCACGTGGGAATACTGCACCCATCCGGAGGGCGGCTGCGCGCAGGCCTCCAACTTCACCGACGTAACGAACGTGGAAGCGGTGGATGACAGCACCATCAAGATCACCTTTGGTGTCGCAAAGCCGTTCCCCTACGGCCCGTTTGTCGGGGGACAGTCGCCAATCCTGCAAAAGGCGCAGTTCGGCGATTGTCTCGGCGCCAAGGCCGTGGAATGCACGGAGCAGAACTTCGCACCCATTGGCACCGGCCCGTTCACTGTAACGGAATTCAAGGCCAATGACGTGGCGCTGTTCGCAGCAAACGAAAATTACCGAGATGCAGCGAAGCCGGCATTTGCCACCGTGCTGTTCAAGGGGGGCGGAGATGCGGCCGCGGCGGCCCGATCCGTGCTTGAGACCGGCGAATTCGACTATGCCTGGAACCTGCAGGTGGAGCCCGAAGTGCTGAGCCAGATGCAGGCTGCCGGCAAGGGCGAGATCATCTCTGCGTTCGGCACGTCGGTCGAGCGGATCATGGTCAACCAGACAGACCCCGACCCGGCCCTGGGTGACGAGCGCGGCACCGTTGCGCATCCGCATCCGTTCCTGACGGACTCCCGCATCTCCCGCGCTCTGAGCCTCGCGATCGACCGCGAGATCATCGTCGAGGCTGGTTATGGTGCTGCTGGTCAGGTGACCTGCAACGTGCTGCCGGCGCCTGCGGCCTATGCTTCCACCAACAATGACTGGTGCAAGACGCAGGACGTGGAAGCGGCCAAGGCATTGCTGGATGAGGCGGGCTGGGTGCCCGGATCGGATGGCATCCGCGAGAAGGACGGCGAGCGTTTGTCGCTGCTGTACCAGACGTCCACCAACTCCGTGCGTCAGGGCACGCAAGCACTGATCAAACAGATGTGGAACGAGATCGGCGTGGAAGTCGAACTCCGCAACGTCGACGGGTCGGTGTTCTTCGGCGGCGATCAGAGTTCTCCGGACACGTTCCAGAAATTCTTTGCCGACGTCGAGATGTACACCAACAACTTCGACGGTACCGACCCGGAAACCTATATGGCGAACTGGGCCTGCAACGAAATCCCTTCACCCGAAAACCAGTGGCTGGGCGACAACATGCCCCGCTTCTGCTCCGAGGAGTATGACGCGCTGGTGGCGGAGTTCGGCAAGACCTCCGGCATTGAGGCACGCGGCGAGATCGCCAAGAAGATGAACGACATGCTGATGGAAGCCGGCGTGATCATTCCTCTCGTTCACCGCGGCAATCCGTCGGCGAAGTCGAACACACTCGGCGGTGTCAAGATGTCCGATTGGGACAGCGAGTTGTGGAACATCGCTGACTGGCACCGTATCGACTGATCCGTCAGGCAGAGCCATTTCCCCGCCCGGATGACCGGGCGGGGGACGCTCATCCCCAGAGGTGTCAAAATGCTTCCGTTTTTCCTTCGATGCACGTCCCCTGCCACGCAAACTTTCCTTACGAAATGCGACCGGTTCAACCTCGATGAAGCGCTCGTTCTGCGTAGTGGCCGGCCAGTGACAAGTGCGCACATCGGCGCGCCGGCCGATGTCGTGTTCGGGTTCACGGCGAAGAAAGACTAGCCGATGCTCAACTACACCATCCGCCGCCTCCTCTTTGCATTCCCGACACTTCTGGCGATCAGCTTCGTGATCTTCGCGATCCTCGACCTCTCTCCCGGCGACCCGACAGGCAACCTGCCACTGACGATCCCACCGGAGGTGCGTGAGCAAATTCGCGTCTCGCTGGGCCTCGGTGAGCCGTTCCCGATCCGCTACCTCAAATGGTGCCAGCAGTTCTTCATCAACGAACCCTTGAACATGATCGAGCACTGGTTCGGTATCACCATCGGTTCAGGTGACCGCCTTCGCGTGCTCTCGTGGTCCACCCGCTCACCCGTGGTCGATCTGGTGGTCGAGCGGATGCCGCAGACCCTGTGGGTGGTGGGCATGAGCCAGGTCGTGGCGGTGATCATCGCCGTACCAATCGGGGTGATCTCGGCCTACAAGCAATACTCGATCTTCGATCAGGTCGGCACACTGATATCCATGATCGGCTTTTCGGTGCCGACCTTCTTCACCGGCCTCGTGCTGATCGTCATCTTCTCGGTGCATCTCGGCTGGCTGCCATCGGTCTACGACACGACGCTGGTGGTCGACAGTTGGGGCAGCTTCTGGATGCAGGTGAAGCAGATGGCGATGCCGACAATGGTTCTGGCACTGGCCACGACGGCGCAGATCAGCCGGTTCATGCGTGCTTCGATGCTCGACAACCTCAATCAGGATTACGTGCGCACCGCACGTGCCAAGGGGCTGAAGGAGCGCAGCGTGGTTATGATCCATGTGTTGCGCAACTCGATGATCCCGGTGGTGACGGTGATCGCCCTGGGAATACCCGGCATCTTCGGCGGCGCGATCATCACCGAGAACATCTTCAAGGTGAACGGTCTCGGCCAGCTGCTGATCAACGGCATTCAGGGCGCGGACATTCCGCTGGTGCAGACGCTGACCTTCATTTTCGCCTTCCTAATTGTCATGTTCAACCTGATCGCAGACGTGCTCTACGGTCTGCTCGACCCGAGGATCCGCTATGACTGAGGCCGGCGCACCCTCCCTGGCCATCGTCGAACGCGAGAGCCGCTCGCTCTGGGGCGATGTGTGGCAGCAGTTTCGCAGTCACCGCGGTGCGATGGTCGGCTGTTTCATCTTCGGTTTCATCATCCTTTTGGTCTATCTCGGCCCATTCATCCATGACGTCGATCCGACATATCCCGACTACAAGGCGCGCAATTCCGGCATTTCGCTGGCGCATCCCATGGGCACCGACAACCTTGGCCGGGATCTGCTGGCGCAGGTGCTGCAGGGCGGGCGCACGTCGCTGGCCGTTGGTATCACCGCCATGCTGCTGGCGCTGGTGGTCGGCACGATCGTGGGCGTTCTCGCGGGTTTTTTCCGCTGGCTCGACGGGCCGCTGATGCGCCTGACGGACCTGTTTCTGGCACTGCCGCTGCTGCCGCTTCTTCTGGTGGTTGTGATGCTGTTTCGCGACACGCTGCGCACGGCCTTCGGCCCGGAAACCGGCATCTTCATCCTGATTGTCGGCGTGATCGGCATCACTTCATGGATGCAGACCGCGAGGATCGTGCGCGGCGACGTGCTGGCGTTGAAGGAACGCGAATTCGTGCTCGCGGCACGCTCCATCGGTACGCCTTCGCGGCGGATCATCACCCGGCACGTCTTGCCCAACATCCTGTCACCAATCATGGTCTCTGCAACGCTGGGAATTGCCAACGCGATCATCACCGAAAGTGCTGTCAGCTTCCTCGGCCTCGGCTTCCCGCCGGACTACCCGACATGGGGGCGACTTGTGTCGGACAACCAGAACTTCATCGCGCTCAGCCCGGAACGCGCTCTGATCCCGGCGGTGGCAATCTCGCTGACCGTGTTGTCTGTGAACTTCATCGGAGACGGTTTGCGCGATGCGCTGGATCCGCGGATTCGCGGCCGTTGAACCGGGGCGGGCGTTGACAGAACGTCATCAAGAATTGTTCGCCCTTACTGCTGCCCGAAATTGATCTGGAACCTGGGCTAGCTCGTCGTCCACTGCGCGCAGAATTCAGCGCAATTGGATCCGTAAAATTGCGGCCGTCGCAAATGGCGCCAGAGCTATCGTGGCCAGTGTCAGTGCCGTCGTCAGTGCCAGCGCCGGCAGCGGGTCGCGTCCGTCGGCGGCTGCAATGGCGGTCTCCGCGCCGAAGATCAACGTCGGAATATAGAGCGGCAGGGTCAGGATGGCGATCAGCAACCCACCCTGGCGCAAACCAAGTGTCAGCGCTGCACCGATCCCGCCGATGGCGGACAATGCCGGCGTACCGAGTGCGAGTGCAGCCATCAGCCACGGCAGGGCTGCCACGGGCAGGTTCAGGGCAAGTGCCAGCAGCGGGCTGGCCAAGGTCAGTGGCAGGCCGGTGCTGAGCCAGTGGGCGGCAGCCTTGGCGGCGGCGACCAGTTCCAGCGGCAGTGGCGCCAGCGCCATGACGTCGAGGGAGCCGTCCTCGAGATCAGCCTGGAACAGCCGGTCGAGCGACAGCAGACAGGCGAGCAAGGCCCCAAGCCAAAGCGTACCGGGTGCGATGCGGGCGAGGAGTTCGGTGTCCGGTCCGATGCCCAGCGGTATCAGCAGGATCAGGATGAGGAAGAACATGAGAGCCTGCGCCGTGCCGGCGCCAGACCGGAGGCCGAGGCGCAGGTCGCGCAAAAGGATCGCGCGGGCGGCGCTCACGCGATGCTGCCTTCGAGGAACGGATCCGTGTCACGGCCAACGGTCAGGGGCGAAAGGCAGAGTGTGCGGCAGTCGGGCAGCCCCAGCGGGAGGTGGCTGGCGATCACTGCCATCCCGCCGGCCGCCAGGTGTTCTGACAACAGGTCGGTCAGGCGGGCGGTGTTATCCCCGTCGAGTGAGACCGTCGGTTCGTCCATGAGCCAAAGCCCGGCCCCTGTCAGCGGCAGACGGGCGAGGCCTAGGCGGCGTTTCTGACCCGCGCTCAGCCGGCCCGCAGGCCGGTCGGCCAGAGAAGCGAGGTCGAACCGAGCAGCGATATTTCCCGGAGCCGCGCCATACAGATCGACCCAGAAGGCCAGCGTCTCCCGTACGGTCATCGCCGGCTTGACTGCGTCGAGATGGCCGGAGAGGGCAATGCCTTCGAGATACGCGGCCCGTTCCGTCAGTAGATCGTGGCCATTGTGGTTGGCGTGGCCTTCCGCCGCACCAAGACCCGCCAGTGCTCGCAGTAGCGAGGTCTTGCCAACGCCGTTCGGACCGCGCAGCAGCAGTGCCTCGCCGGGCGAGAGGCTGAAGGCGATGCCGGTCTGAACGGGGCGTGCCTGCCGGTAGGTGGCGAAGTCGGAAACAACGAGGCTCATGTGGCGAGAGTTACAGGGTAATTCCGCAAATCTGAATCGATTTCTCCCCAAACTGCTCTACAGTCAGCCAGAATGCAGTGCCGGAATGTTGACTGAGTGGGGAATCCGGAAAAAATTGCCATTGTGCACTGCCGAACCGTTGAAATGGTATGCAATTGCATACATATCTCTACCATCACCTTGTCGGGCCACCGCGATTGCGGCATACCGACATCAGGATCAGCCATTTCTCGTGACCAGAGGGAGACAGCCCATGCCCATTACCGTCGGAACCGATAGCGCCAAGACCCGGAGAACCCTTTCGGTCGGCGGCTCCAGCGTCGCCTACTACTCGATCGCGGCGGCGGAGGAGGCGGGGCTCGGCTCGTTCGGCAAGCTGCCCGCGGTGCTGAAGGTCGTGCTGGAAAACATGCTGCGCTTCGAGGACGGCAAGACGGTCAGCCTCGACGATATCCGCGCTTTCTCGGACTGGGCGGAGAAGGGCGGGCGGAACCCGCGCGAGATCGCCTATCGCCCTGCGCGCGTGCTGATGCAGGACTTCACGGGCGTGCCCGCGGTGGTCGATCTTGCCGCCATGCGCGACGGCATCAAGGCGCTGGGCGGCGACCCGCAGAAGATCAACCCGCTGAACCCGGTCGACCTCGTGATCGACCACTCGGTGATGATCGACGAGTTCGGCAACCCGCGCGCCTTCCAGATGAACGTGGACCGCGAATACGAGCGCAACATGGAGCGCTACGTCTTTCTGAAATGGGGCCAGAAGGCCTTCAACAATTTCCGCGTGGTGCCGCCCGGCACCGGCATCTGCCACCAGGTGAACCTTGAATATCTGGCGCAGACGGTCTGGACCGACAGCGACCAGAACGGCGAGGAAGTGGCCTATCCCGACACGCTGGTCGGCACCGACAGCCACACGACGATGGTCAACGGCGCGGCTGTTCTGGGCTGGGGCGTCGGCGGGATCGAGGCCGAGGCGGCGATGCTGGGCCAGCCGATCTCGATGCTGATCCCCGAGGTCGTGGGGTTCGAGCTGACGGGTGCGATGATGGAAGGCACCACCGGCACGGACCTCGTGCTGAAAGTGGTGGAGATGCTGCGCAAGAAGGGCGTGGTCGGCAAGTTCGTGGAGTTCTACGGATCGGGCCTCGACACGCTGCCGCTGGCCGACCGTGCGACCATCGCCAACATGGCGCCGGAATATGGCGCGACCTGCGGCTTCTTCCCGATCGACGCCGAGACGCTGCGCTACCTGCGCAACACGGGCCGCGACGAGGCGCGGGTGGCGCTGGTGGAAGCCTACGCCAAGGAAAACGGCTTCTGGCGCGGGGCGGATTACGCGCCCGTCTACACCGACACGCTGACGCTCGACATGGGCACCATCGTGCCCGCCATTTCCGGCCCCAAACGCCCGCAGGACTACATCGCACTGGATCGCGCCTCGACCGAGTTCGGCAAGTTCATCGCCGGTCTGCGCGGTGCCAAGGATGCCTCGGCCAGCGCCGAAGTGCGCTGGGAAGGCGAGGGCGGTGCGCCCGAGCCGCGCGACATTCCGGGCGATGAAGGCCATCACAACAAGGGCTGGTACAAGGATGCGCAGGAGGCCGCGCATCAGTTGCACGACGGCTCGATCGTGATCGCGTCGATCACCTCCTGCACCAACACGTCGAACCCTTACGTGATGATCGGCGCGGGCCTCGTGGCCCGCAAGGCCCGCGAAAAGGGCCTGACGCGCAAGCCGTGGGTGAAAACCTCTCTGGCGCCCGGCTCGCAGGTGGTTTCGCACTATCTGGAAGCGGCCGATCTGCAGAAGGATCTGGATGCCATCGGCTTCAACCTCGTGGGCTACGGCTGTACGACCTGCATCGGCAACTCCGGCCCGCTGGAAGAGCCGATCTCGAAGGCGATCAACGACTACGACCTCGTGGCGACCTCGGTGCTTTCGGGTAACCGCAACTTCGAGGGCCGCATCAGCCCGGACGTGCGGGCCAACTACCTCGCCTCGCCGCCGCTGGTGGTGGCCTATGCGCTGGTGGGCGACATGAACGTAGATATCACCACGGAACCGCTGGGCGAGGATCAGGACGGCAACCCCGTCTACCTCAAGGATATCTGGCCCTCGCAGAAGGAGATCGCCGATCTGGTGGAGCGGACAGTGACGCGCGAGGCCTTCCAGTCCAAGTACGCCGACGTGTTCAAGGGTGATGAGAAGTGGCAGGGCGTAAACACGACCGACAGCGAGACATACGATTGGCCCGCTTCCTCCACCTACGTACAGAACCCGCCATATTTCCAGGGCATGTCGATGGAAACGAAGCCGATCGAGGACATCAAGGGCGCTCGCGTGCTGGCACTGCTGGGCGACATGGTGACGACCGACCATATCTCGCCCGCTGGCTCGTTCAAGGAAACGACGCCTGCCGGCAAGTATCTGGTGGAACGGCAGGTTCCGCTGCGGGAGTTCAATTCCTACGGCTCGCGGCGCGGCAACCACGAAGTCATGATGCGCGGCACCTTCGCCAATATCCGCATCCGCAACGAGATGCTGGACGGCGTCGAAGGTGGCTACACCAAGGGGCCGGACGGGGAACAGACTTCTATCTATGATGCCGCCATGGCCTATCAGGAGGAGGGTACCCCGCTGGTAATCTTCGGCGGTGAGCAGTATGGCGCGGGCTCGTCGCGCGACTGGGCGGCCAAGGGCACGGCATTGCTCGGCGTGAAGGCGGTCGTCGCCGAAAACTTCGAGCGCATCCACCGCTCCAATCTCGTGGGCATGGGTGTGATTCCGTTCGAGTTTACGGGCGGGGACACACGCAACAGCCTCAATCTGACGGGCGAGGAAACGGTGGATATCGAGGGGCTTTCGGGCGACCTCAAGCCGCTGTCGGAAGTTCCGGCGCGTATCACCTATGCAGATGGGACGGTGAAGGAAATCACGCTGAAGTGCCGGATCGATACCGCTGTCGAGATCGAGTATGTCGAGAACGGCGGCGTGTTGCACTACGTGTTGCGCAATCTCGCGGCGGCCTGAATCCAACGTGTCGGCGCGAGACGGACTGCCGTCGCGCCCGACACCCATCCGGTCGCTCCCTCGAAAACGTGAACAGCCGCAGGCCCCTTTCCATGACGGACTGGGGCCTGTTGTTCGTTGAAGAGGGGAACTGAAGGAAAGGAACAGTCATGTCCGACTCGGCACCAACCAATCAAGGCACCCACGCGCACGGCCTGAAATACGACCTGCCGCATCTCTTCGGCAGGCGGCGGGCAATCTCATCTCTGGCAGCATTGACGCTGGTATCCGCTGCGGGACGGGGCATGGCTGCGGACGGAAGTTGCGTTGCGATACCAGCGGAGACGGCGGGGCCCTTCCCCGCCGATGGCAGCAACCGCGCCGCTGGCCAGACGGTGAACGTTCTGCAGGAGAGCGGTGTCATGCGCGACGACCTTCGCACAAGCTTTGCCGGTATGAGTCCCGTAGCGGAAGGCGTCGAAGTGCAGCTAATTCTGCATCTGGTAGAAGCGGGCACGGCCTGCACACCACTTGCCGGACGGGCAATCTATGTCTGGCATTGCGATGCGGCGGGGCGCTATTCGCTCTACGAGGACAGGGACCGCAACTACCTGCGCGGACTGGGTGTCAGCGATGCGAATGGTATTGTGCGCCTTACCACCGTGTTTCCGGGATGCTACCGGGGACGCTGGCCCCACATTCACTTCGAGGTATTCGACCGGCCCGCGGATGCCGTCGCTGGCAGCGCTGGCCGTCTGACTTCGCAATTGGCCCTTCCGGCAGCGGCCTGCAATGATGTCTATGCTCGTGATCCGCGCTACCATAACAGTGTCGCCAACCTGCGCGGGCAATCGCTGGCGCGGGACGGTATTTTTCGGGACAACACGCCAGACGAGATTGAACAGCAGACGCTCTCTCTGTCAGGGTCACCGGCAACGGGGTTTGAGGCACGGGCAGTAATCGGTCTCGGCTGAGCAATCGCCGACAATGCAGGTGATAAAAACATGGTTCTGTGTGTCATATACCTCTCAAAGGCTTGACTGGCATGTCAGGGCGGGCAGGAGTAGGCCTGTGTCATGATCAAGTCCCTGTTTCTCCCCGCGCTCGTTGCGATTGCTTTAATGGTTCCGGTACAGTCGCGTGCCGAGCAGCCGGTTCTGGTCGAGCTCTTCACCTCACAGGGATGTTCCTCCTGTCCGCCGGCCGACAGGATGTTGGGCGAATTGGTCAGTGACCCGCGTGTTATAGCTCTGTCGTTCCACGTCGACTATTGGGACTATCTCGGGTGGAAGGACACTTTTGCCAGCAGGGCGTTCACCATGCGCCAGCAGGAATACGTGGGCCACACCGACCGCTCCGGCATCCGTCAGAAATTGCGCGGAAAGTTCACGCCGGAAATCGTCATTCAAGGCACCGACAGTTTTATTGGCCACGATGGCAAGTCCATCAGAACAAATTTGGAAGCTCATGCCGGTGCGGTGGCGCGGGCCAGTGTCACGGTTGCGGGCCGGCGGGCCGTGCTCACACCGCTCGCAGCCGGTCTGCCCCGTCTGACCGTCATGCTGGCCTCAGTGCTGCCGAAGGAAACCGTTGCCATTCAGCGGGGCGAGAACAGCGGCCGCAAAATCAGTTATTATCAGGTTGTCACGGATCTGAGCGAAATCGGTACTTGGGACGGGGCTTCGGAAATGGCAATCGATCTGCCCGGTACCGGCCCTGCCGTAGTTTTCCTTCAGGCGGGCAAGGGTGGCCCGGTTCTGGCCGCGGCTAAGGTGAAGTAGCGGCCTGCCTGGCCCGCGCTTCAAGTTCTTCCAGATGCCGGGGATTGCGAATCTGCCAGCGGCGATGCAGCCAATAATACTGCTCCGGGTGGGTCCGAACCCGCCGCGCAAGCCCGTCATTCATCGCTTGCGTCATCTCCGCCGCATCGGTGTGCGGGATAGGAGGATCGAACTCGATGTGGATGGATTGCAAATCCGGCCCGCGCGTGGCGTAGCTGGCCACGAGCGGTCTCTTGAATTTCAGCGCCAGTTCGGCGGCCATGGGTGCCGTCGCCGCAGGCTGGCCAAGGAAATCCAGCAACAAACCGTCGTCGATTTTCTGATCGTGCAGGATTCCGAGCGTCTTTCCTGAAGAGACATGCTTTATCAATGCCCGTGTGCCGCTGCGACCCTTGGGAAAAAGCGGCGCACCGAAACGCTCATACCGTTGGGTCAAGTCGGCGTCCGAAAACCGGTTTTTCAACGGGCGGTAGATCGCGCCCACCTCGACGCCCTGATGCTGCATGAAGGCGCGTGTCGCCTCCCACTGGCCGTAGTGGGCCGACAACGTGATTGCGCCCTTGCCGGAAGCATGGGCCTCCATGATGGCGTTGTACCCTTCCTCGCCCTCCCAGGTGAAGTCCCCCGCCCGAGCAAGCAAGTCGCCAGGATGCAGAATCTCAATGAATGTCCGGCCCAGGTTGGTGGCCATACCTTCAAGAATCGCTTCACGTTTCTTGGCGTCCATCTCCGGGAAAACATGGGCGAGATTGTCCACCACCCGCCCGCGCAGGTGCGAGACATTGCGCAATACCCGGCGCGCGCACCAAGCCGCCACGGCCCCGCGCCGTTCTGGCGGCAGCGGCCGCGTGGCAGCGATGAGCGCCCGGACGGGCAGGTTTTCGAGATAATCGCCGAAGGCGGTACGGTTGCCCATGATGCCTCGCAGCGGCCGGTTCGGATGAATGCGAGAGGGCAGGGCGCCCTCTCCCGTTAGTTCAGGACTTCAGAGGGTTGATCATCATCACCATCTGACGGCCTTCCATTTTCGGAATGCTGTCGACTTTGCCAAGCTCGGTGGTGTCTTCTGCCACCCGCTCCAGCAGGCGTCGTCCGAGTTCCTGGTGGGCCATTTCACGGCCACGGAAGCGCAGGGTGATCTTAACCTTGTCACCGTTCCCAAGAAACTTGGTGACGTTGCGCATCTTGACTTCGTAGTCGTGCGTGTCGGTGTTGGGGCGGAATTTCACCTCCTTCACCTCGATGATCTTCTGCTTCTTGCGCGCCTCGGATTCCTTCTTCTGCTGTTCGTACTTGAACTTGCCGAAATCCATGATCTTGCAGACGGGCGGCGAGGCATTGGGGGAAATCTCGACGAGATCGAGCCCGGCGGCTTCGGCCAGTTCCATACCGCGTTCGGGTGTCACGACCCCGACATTTTCCCCTTCGGCTCCGATGAGCCGTATTTCCGGTGAGCGAACGCGTTCGTTGACGCGGGGCCCGGTATCGCGCGTTGGCGGCGCGTGGTGTGGTCTGCGAGCTATAGCTTGTCCATCCTTTTGTTGTTGTCAGAAAGCGAGAAGAGGCGCAAAAAGCGCCCCTGCCAGACAACATAGTTTAATGCGACCGGTTTTGGAAGGGCGACAACGCTTTATCGCCAAGAATTCGGCAACGCTTCCGACTGCACGACTTCCCCGTTTATTCGCCGCTGTTTTGCGAAAATTGGTGCCGCCGGGAACAAACAGGCGGTGCAACCTGCTGCCATAGGCCTTTCCGGGGGGTTAGCGCGCCATCGGGCGCGATTCACTGACCAAGGGTGGCCGGACCGGCTGCCGGAGAGGACGAAAATGACCGATTTCAAAATGGTTGTCGAAAAGCAGAACGGAACCGCAACGCTGTGGGATCAGGACAGCTACCTAGGCAGCCAAACTTACAGCAGCGGCGGTATTTGCGGACCACTGGCGGCCAAATGGATGAGTGCACGCAAACTGGGGCAAAGCTTCGTGGCGGAGATGTCGCAGCAGGAAGCCCGCGAGGAGGTTATGCAATTGCGCATGAACCAGAATCACGAAGGCGACAACTTCGTCGCCAACTACCTGGCCATGTTCGGTTTGCGCCGGGCGCAGACCGGCTACTACAAGGACAATGTCTCGATCGGCAGTGTCATGGCCAACGCAACCTCCGGCTACGGCTTCTTTTTCATTGGCCTTTTACAGGAAGCGGACGACAAACCGGGCCATGCTTTCGCCGTCTGCAGCGAAGCCAATTCATATCAGTTTTTTGATCCGAATTTCGGAGAAGCGCGTTTTGGAGTTGCCGAAGATGCCAGAAAGGCATTCATCGACTGGTTCAGGTTGATCTACCTGCACCTGAACGGCCCGGCCGTCACCGAATATTATCTCTGAGAATTGCGGGGCAAGGCCGGAAGTTGCCGCCCGACCTTGCCCGCTGCATCAAATTATTCACGGAGATCCGGGGGTGTAGCTTCCGCGCGCAGGTTTGCCACCACCGTATCCAGCGCTTCAACGCTGGTTTGTTTTTCCCCGAGACGCCGGATGGAGACGGTCCGTTCCTCGACTTCCTTCATGCCGATGGCAAGGATCACCGGCACCTTGCCGACAGAGTGTTCACGCACCTTGTAATTGATCTTTTCGTTGCGCACATCGGCCTCTGCCCGGATACCGGCAGCCCGCAAGGTAGCGACGACCTCGTGCACGTAGGCATCGGCATCGGAGATAATCGAAGCAACAACGACCTGTCGCGGGGCCAGCCAGAACGGGAACCTGCCGGCGTAGTTCTCGATCAGGATGCCCAGAAACCGCTCGAAAGACCCGAGCACGGCGCGGTGCAGCATGAAGGGGCGGTGCTTGGCACCGTCTTCGCCGATATAGGTTGCGCCAAGGCGTTCCGGCAGGTTGGGATCCACCTGGAAGGTGCCGCACTGCCAGACCCGGCCGATTGCGTCAGTCAGCTTGAAATCGAGCTTTGGCGCATAAAAGGCGCCCTCGCCGGGGTCGAGCGTGTACTCGTGCCCTGCCTTGCCGATCGCGGCTTCGAGCGCCGCTTCCATGCGATCCCAGCTTTCCTCGGTTCCAACGCGCTTTTCGGGGCGGGTTGCGAACATGATCTCGAACTCGGTGAAGCCGAGATCCTTGTAGATCGCAGAAAGGAAGCGGATGAAGCGGGCGCATTCCTCCTCGATCTGGTCCTCGCGGCAAAAGATATGCGCGTCGTCTTGAGTGAACCCGCGCACCCGCATGATGCCGTGCAGCGCGCCCGATGGTTCATAGCGATTGCACGAGCCGAACTCTGCCATGCGCAAGGGCAGGTCGCGATAGCTCTTCAGGCCATGGTTGTAGATCTGCACGTGGCAGGGGCAGTTCATCGGCTTCAGAGCGTTGATCGTCTTCTCGCGGGCGTGGTCCTCGTCCACCTCTACGATGAACATGTGTTCCTGATAGTTTTCCCAATGCCCGGACTCTTCCCACAGCCGCCGGTTGACGACCTGCGGCGTGTTGACCTCTACATAACCACCGGCACGCTGCTGCCGGCGCATGTAATCCTGCAGGGTGGTGTAGAGCGTCCAGCCATTGGGATGCCAGAAGATCTGGCCCGGCGCCTCTTCCTGCATGTGAAAGAGTTCCATCTCGCGTCCAAGGCGGCGATGGTCCCGCTTCTCGGCCTCTTCGAGAAAGTTCAGATGGTCTTTCAGTTCCTGCCGGTTGCGAAAGGCAACGCCGTAGATGCGCTGAAGCATCGGGCGGTTGCTGTCGCCGCGCCAGTAGGCCCCTGCGACGGACATCAGCTTGAAGGCATCCGCCGGGACCTGCCCTGTGTGGGCGAGGTGCGGGCCGCGGCAGAGATCCTGCCAATCGCCATGCCAGTACATCCGGATCGGCTGACCCTCGGGGATCATGCCTACAAGCTCGACCTTGTAGGGTTCGCCTGTGCTCTCGTAATGCGCGATGGCGCGATCCCGCTCCCACAGTTCGGTGCGTACGGCATCGCGCAGGTTGATGATCTCGCGCATCTTGGCTTCGATCTTCTCCAGATCTTCGGAGGAGAAGGGCTCGGCGCGGTCAAAATCGTAATAGAAGCCGTTCTCGATTACCGGTCCGATCGTGACCTTCACGTCCGGCCAAAGTTCCTGTACGGCGCGGGCCATGATGTGGGCGCAGTCATGCCGGATCAGTTCCAGAGCGGGCGCTTCATCCTTGATCGTGACGATCTCGATGGCCGCGTCCCCGGTGATCGGCTCGGACAGGTCGGCCAGCCGCCCGTCGAGCTTCACCGCGAAAGCGGATTTTGCCAGCGATTTTGAAATTTCGGCGGCCACGTCGGCACCGGTGGTTCCGGCTGCAAAAGTGCGGTTGGCACCGTCGGGAAAAGTCAGGGAAATCTGTGCGCCGTCCATGGGCGTTTCTCCTTGCGGTTTGGCGCCTACGAAACGCCCGGTTGCTGATGGAGGCTGGAATGCCCGCTCGTCCGTGGGCTGTCAACCCTGCCTTGCTAGTCCGCAAATCACTCCGGCCATGGCGGCAAGCGTTTTCCAATGTCTCCCAAGCACCGATGCCGGAAACAAGGGTGAGTCCCGTTTCTTGCTCGCCCAGGTATCCGTGCCGGAGGTTTAGGCAGTTTCACCGGGCGCAGGATCAGCGCAGGGGCGCTTCCAGCCAGTCACGCCCGAGGTCTGCCCAGCCTTTCGGCAGCCCGTGACCTCCGTCGTGAAGGCACAGCTTCAGGGCGCCACTATCGCAACTTGTCCACTCGCGGCAACGGAAGTCGGCGTCGAGGGTGATCTCGTCGGGCTGGGAGCGGCAATTGGCTGTCCTGCGGGCGAGGCCGAAACTCTCGAAAACGTCACCCTGATGCCAGTCTCCTATACCACGGCCCTCGAGCGGCACCGTGCGGTCCGCGAAGCCGTGGATCTGCAACAGTCGCACCGGTCCCGCCGGGCAGGTTTCTTTGGGCACCGGCCTTCGCAAGGCACCGGAGATCGAAACGAAACCGGCAAAATGTTCGCCTGCGTAACAGGCCATCATCCACGCCATGGACCCGCCGGCGGAAAAGCCGCTGGCATAGACGCGCTCCCGGTTGATCGGCACACGTCCGGCAGCATCTTCCAGCACGGCCAGCGAGAAAGCGACGTCATCTCTTCCCGCTCCGGGCCGGGCCGGCCAGCGGCGGACATCAGAGCCGGGCGCGGTGGCACCGTTTGGCGCGATGACGAGGTAGCCCGCCTCGGCGAACACCGATTTCAGCGCGCCGCCGCGAAACACGGAGGTGCCGGACGAACGGTGGCCGTGATAGAAAAATATCGCGGGCAGGGCTTTCTCGCCATCCCACTCGGGCGGTGTCAGCAGGTGATAGCTGCCCCCCTCAATCTCGCATGCCGCCTCCGGCCCGCAGGGCGCTTCGCTGGCCTGGGCAACGCTCGGCAGCAAATACGATAGCACTGCCAGCAAGAAAAATATCCGCATCACCTGTCTCTCCTTTTCGTTAAGCCTATCGACATGCGGTGATGTCGCGCCACCATCGGCGCTGACGCCGCACGCGAATGTGAAGCGTTGCGGGCGCGGCGCATCCCTGCAACAAAGGCGCAACGACGGTGAAAGGAGACCGACATGCCCGCCTATCTCGACACGCCCCAAGGCCGCCGTATCGCCTATCACCGCAGCGAGGGGCAGGGGCCCGGCATCGTCTTCCTCGGCGGGTTTCGCTCCGACATGGAAGGCACGAAGGCCTTGCATCTCGAGGCGTGGGCAAAGGCACATGGCCGTGCCTTCCTGCGGCTGGACTATTCCGGGCACGGCGCATCATCGGGGCAATTCGAGGATGGCGCCATCGGCGACTGGGCTGAGGATGCCGCGGCCGCGCTTGGCAGCCTCACACAGGGGCCTCAGGTGCTCGTCGGATCCTCCATGGGCGGCTGGATCGCACTGCTGCTGGCCCGTGCCCATGCCGAGCGAATCGCCGGCCTGGTCGGTATCGCCGCCGCACCGGATTTCACCGAAGACAGCATGTGGTCCGGCTTCTCAGACGCGCAGCGGCGCGAAATGGCGGAAGCGGGACAGGTGGCACTGCCATCGGACTACGACGACGGCCCCTATATCATCACCCGCCGGCTGATCGAGGAAGGCCGCAACCAACTGGTGCTGCGCGAACCGTTGTCGCTTCCGTTCCCCGTCCGCCTGCTGCACGGCACCGAAGATGTCGACGTCGCCGAGAGTGTGCCGTTGCGTCTGCTGGCCCATGCGGACGCGGCCGACATGCGGCTGACGCTGATGAAGGGGGCCGATCATCGCTTTTCCTCGCCCGAAGCCTTGGCCCTTATTGAAGCAGCGGTGTCGGACGTGCTTGCGGCGCACCGGCCGTGAGATTGAGCGAAACAGCACTTTTCATTCGTCTTCCCGCCCCATATCCTGTGCGCAATCCTCTCGGGACCCACTGATGAAATTCGTGATCTACGGCGTTCTTTTCCTTGTCTGCATCGGGGCGGCCATTTTCTATCTCGGACCGAAAGAACCGATCACGGGCCCTTTTACCTATGACAGCGCGGCCATCTCCGGGGACGTGGACGGCTATCTCTACCGGTCCGAGCAGACGGTTCCCAACCTCGTGCGTGGTGCGCAGAAACATGTGCAATGGTATGATCCGGCCCGGCGCAACCGCACCGAATGGGCCGTGGTATACATCCACGGTTTTTCGGCCACTTCCTTCGAGGTGCGGCCGTTGCCGAAACTGGTGGCGGATGCGCTGGAGGGTAATCTCTACTACACGAGGCTGAAAGGGCACGGGCGGGACGGTGCCGCGATGCTGGAGGGGTCCGTGCCGGCATGGATGAACGACGTGGCCGAGGCTCTGGAGATAGGTCGGCGGATTGGCGACAAGGTATTGGTGATCGGCACGTCCACGGGCGGGTCGCTTTCCGCACTGGCCGCCTTCGACAACCGCTTGAAGGACAAGGTTGACGCGCTGGCATTCATATCCCCCAATTTCGGGGTCAAGGCCGGCGGGGCGAGGCTGCTGACGCTGCCTTTCGCCCGCAGTTTCGTGCCATTGATTGCCGGCAAGACGCGCAGTTTTACCCCCCATAACGAAGAACACGGCCGCCGCTGGACGACATCTTATCCCACACGAGCGTTGCTGCCGATGGCCGCGGCGGTCAAGGCTGCGTCGGGCCTGCCATTCGAACAGGCGGAGGTTCCGGCCCTGTTCGTTTTCGCCGATGCCGATCAGGTGGTCGATGCCACCCGCACGAGGGAAGTTGCGGCACGTTGGGGCGCGAGCGTTTCGTTGTATCCCGTGGCAATGAAGAAGGAGGATGACCCCTCCAGTCACGTGATCGCGGGCGATATCATGAGCCCCGGCCAGACATATCCGATTGCCGAGCGAATTCTTCTGTGGGTGACGGGGCTGAAGTTCGAGAATTGATCTCGTTTTCAGAGTATCAGGCCGACCACGACAAGCGCCAGCCCCATGAACGCCACGCCCACTGATGCCATGTTCAGCGCCACCAGCCCGTGCATTCCGGCCTTCTGCGCCTCCGGATCATCTTTCAGCGCCCTGAGGGCGGCGGCCTTGCGGATGCACAGGCCAAGCCCGGCGAGGCCGAGAAGTGTGACGATTGCACCTATGATGACAAGGATACCCATGCCCCTGCGCCTACCCGATCCTGGCGGGCGCCGCAACTCCCTGCTGGCGTGCCGCGTTGCCCAAAGCAGCGCTTCCCTTCGCCGCGCCCTTCCGCTACCCAAGAAGCCGGAATGAGGCCCCAGCAGGAAATTGCACATGGATATCGTCGAAGACACTACCGAAAGCAAACCCGACAGCTACCGCGTGACGGCAGGCGAGCTGCGCGCCTTCGTGGAACGGTATGAGCGTCTGGAAGCGGAAAAGAAGGACATCGCCGATCAGCAGAAGGAAGTGATGGCCGAGGCCAAGGGCCGGGGATATGACGTCAAGGTACTGCGCAAGATCGTTGCCCTGCGCAAGAAAGACCCGGCCGAGATATCAGAGGAAGAGGCGGTGCTGGAACTCTACAAGGAAGCGCTGGGGATGTGATGCGCAGCGTCTTTCACCTTGCCTATCACGTCACCGATCTGGAAGCGGCACGGGCTTTTTACGGTAGCCTGCTCGGCTGCCGGGAAGGTCGCAGCACCGACACCTGGGTCGATTTCGATTTCTTCGGCCATCAGATCAGCCTGCACATCGGCCAGCCGTTCGCCACAAGTGATACCGGCAAGGTCGGCGATCACCTGGTGCCAATGCCTCATCTGGGTCTGGTCCTCGACTACGAGGACTGGAGACAGGTGGCAGACAGGCTGGAGACGGCGGAAATTGCCTTCGTCATCCCGCCAAGTGCCCGTTTCTTGGGCGAACCCGGTGAGCAGTGGACGATGTTCTTCCGCGATCCCTCGGGAAATCCAATAGAAATCAAGGGCTTCCGAGATGCCTCGAAAATTTTCGCTGTAGACTAAATTAATGAGTTGCGCCTTATTGCAGGAACTTGCCCAGCGCGAGCGACTTTTGCACTGGCAAGCATTCGGACAGACAGGATACTCATGGATCAGGCACCCATCACGGACATGACCGGCAGCGCCCTTGCGCGAGACATGCAACGGCACCTGCAGTTCTCCTTTGGCAAGGATCCCGCGCACGCACAGGTGCGCGATTGGCGGCTGGCGTTGTCACTGGCCGTGCGAGACAGGATCGTGGAGCCGTGGTTCAAGGCGACGCGGGCCGCCTATGCCGGTCATCACAAACGGGTCTATTACCTGTCGATGGAGTTTCTGATCGGGCGTCTGCTGGAAGACGCCATCGTCAACCTCGGTCTCGGCGACGAGGCAATGGCCGCCTGCGCGGAAGCCGGCGTTGATTTCGACGCATTGCTTGCGGACGAACCCGATGCGGCACTGGGCAACGGCGGGCTCGGCCGGCTGGCGGCTTGTTTCCTCGATTCCCTCTCCACGCTGGGCTGTCCGGCCATGGGGTACGGCATCCGCTACGAACACGGCCTGTTTCGGCAGACCTTCCACCATGGCCACCAGGTGGAGCAGGCAGAAGCTTGGCTTCAGCAGCCGCATGCGTGGGAATTCGAGCGCGCGGAGGCCAGTTTCGAGATTGGCTTCTACGGCGATGTCCGCGAAGAGGACGGCCGCAGCGTCTGGGAGCCAGGTGATGCCGTCGTCGCCCGCGCCTACGACACGCCGATCATCGGTTGGCAGGGACGCTGGGCCAACACCCTTCGTCTCTGGGGGGCAAAACCTACGAAACTGTTCGACCTCGCGCGATTCAACGTCGGCGATTTCAATGCGGCCGCGGAGCCGGAAGCACAGGCACGGACCATTTCCCGCGTGCTGTATCCCGACGACACCACCGATCAGGGGCGTGAACTGCGTCTGAAGCAGGAATACTTCTTCACCGCCGCGTCGATCCGCGACATCATGCGCCGCTACCTCGACGAATACAGCGACATCCGCAAGCTTCCGACCAAGGTTGCAATTCAGCTCAACGATACCCACCCGGCTATTGCCGGGCCGGAACTGGTGCGTATCCTGCATGACGAACATGGCCTGCCGTTTGACGAGGCAGCGGAGACGGCCCGGCTGACGCTGAACTACACCAACCACACCCTCTTGCCCGAAGCGCTGGAGAGCTGGTCGGAGGGTCTGATGTGGCACCTGCTGCCCCGCCATATGCGTCTGATCGAACAGATCGACGACTGGCACGCCCGCAACCATCCGCGCCGTACCCGCTCTACCATCGATCACGGCGTCGTCCGCATGGGTGACCTTGCCTTCGCAATGGCCAACAAAGTCAACGGCGTATCTGCCCTGCACACCGACCTCGTGAAGACCACGGTCTTTGCCGAGCAGCACAAGTTGCATCCGGGCCGTGTCATCAACCAGACCAACGGCGTCACGCCCCGCCGCTGGCTCGTCGCATGCAACCCCGGCCTCAGCAACCTGATCACCGACACGATCGGCACCGGCTGGGAGGCGGATCTCGAACGCCTGTCCGAACTGGAGCCGCACATCGACGATGCGGGCTTTGCCGAAGCCTTCGCCGCCGCAAAACGGGCGAACAAGATCGAACTCGGCAGCTGGCTGAAGGAAGAGATCGGCCTGACCGTGAATCCGGACGCGATGTTCGATGTGCAGATCAAGCGGATCCACGAATACAAGCGTCAGTTGATGAATGTTCTGGAGACAATCTCGCTTTGGCAGGCCATTCGCGAAGAACCGGAAAAGGACTGGACTCCGCGCCTCAAGATATTTGGCGGCAAGGCGGCGCCGGGATACAGGACTGCCAAGGAAATCGTGCACCTTATCAATGACGTGGCTTCGGTTGTTAACGTAGATCCGCTGATGCGTGGCCGCCTTGCTGTCGCCTATCCTCCCAACTACAACGTCACGATGGCGGAGCGGCTTATCCCCGCCGCCGATCTGTCGGAGCAGATATCGACGGCCGGCAAGGAAGCGTCGGGAACTGGCAACATGAAGTTTGCGCTCAACGGCGCGCCGACAATGGGCACGCTCGACGGTGCCAACGTCGAGATCCGCGATCTTGTCGGCGCCGACAACTTCTTCCTGTTCGGCCTTACGACTGACGAGGCGGAAGAGCGCCGCGAAACACCCGGCCATGCCACGCGCGCAATCGCCGCCAGCCCGCGGCTCACCGCAGCCATCGCCGCCATCGAAAAAGGTACCTTCAGCCCCGATGATCCGGCCCGCTACCACGGTTTGGGCCGCATCCTGCGCGATAGCGATTACTTCCTCGTCTGCTCCGATTTCGACAGCTACTGGCAGGCCCAGCGACGGGCGGACGAGATCTATCGGGATCCGGCGGCCTGGGGGCGGATGGCCGCCTTCAACACCGCTCGATCCGGATGGTTTTCGTCGGATCGGACGATCCGGGGCTACATGCGGGACATCTGGGATGTCGAGGCGATTGACAGCTGATGGCGGACGTCAGCGGACGCGAACGAATGATGCGTTCCAATTGTAGGTTATGGCCAGCGGCTCGAGACAATCGCGGAGCTCCCACTCCGCGAACGCGCGCTTTTCCCAGTGTTTGGACGGATCAGGTTCGTCTCTGAAACTGAACCAATCGTCAAAAATTATCACGCTGCCCACGTCAACGAGTGGAGCGACAATGGCGAGCGCTTCACGGGTGGAAACGTAAATATCGCAATCCATGTGGACGATGTGGGCGCCACAACTTACGCCTGCATCAACCAACGACGTTTGGTTTTCTCTTTGTCATGAAACCCGGCGATCCTGGTGATCTTCTCTTGCGGGACGCCGGCCTTTTCGGTGAACTTCGCAAACTCCGCTTCGCTGTAGCTGTAATCGCCCTTCTTGAAGACCTTTTATCCTCAGGCAACCCTTCGAAGGAATTGCAGGCGTACAGGCGCATCTTGTCAAACTTGGATCCGAACTCACGGGCCAGCCCTGCTGCTGTTATGATCGGTGTGCCGCGAGCCACGCCGAACTCGATATAGTGGCCGACAACTGGCTGCTTTGCCAGTTCTGAGAAGGCAGCCCTTTAAGCAGGAAGACGGTTTTCGTTGTCTCTAAATACTGTCCGCCGCATCAGCCGGTAAACAAGCGGTGAAACTGCGTCAGGCAATGCCATGAAAAAGCCTGCTCCGCCTTCCCTCAGGCCCGGAATAGCCATCACCGCGCGTTTTACCAACAAATATCTGGCCGTTGGAATTCCTTCGACTTGTGTTCCTATGGGGAATTTCTTGCACGGAAGAGTTCAGGTTGCCAGTTAAGACTTGAAATTCAGAAATCTGTTGAAAATTCGTAAGGTCGTACTGAGATCGGTGACGCCCAAAATTTGTTTTCATTATCCGGGCTTGCTTTGCCACGCCATTGTCATAGGCTCAAGGTAATGGATAACAAGAAAGCAACGGGTGGGGATGTTGATCCTGGTGCAGCAGCGGCGATAGTCGCGGGCACCCATACCGATCCTTTCGCTGTGCTGGGACCGCATGCAATACCGGGTGAGGCTGCCAGACGCCTGACCGTCTTCGATCCCGGCGCCAACCGGATCACTGCCATTCAAGGAAGCGAGCGGCTGTCGCTTGAACCGGTGCCGCAGGCGCGTGGCCTCTTCTCGGGTGAAATCCCCGATGGTCCCTACGAACTGGAAGGCGAGGCTTGGGGCCGCACCTGGATGTTTGAGGATCCCTATCGCTTCGGCCCGGTGCTGGGCGAGATGGACGAACACCTCTTTGCGGAAGGCACTCACACGTCACTCTGGCGTGCGCTCGGCGCGCATGTGATGGAGCACGAGGGTGCATTGGGCACCCACTTCGCGGTCTGGGCGCCAAACGCCACGCGAGTCTCGGTTGTCGGAGATTTCAACGCCTGGAACGGTCGGCAGCATATCATGCGACGGCGAGGTTCCACGGGCATATGGGAAATCTTCATGCCAGGTCTCGGCGAGGGCACGTCTTACAAATATGAAATCCTCGGCGCGGATGGACGGCCGCTGCCACTGAAGGCGGACCCGGTGGGTTTTGGTGCTCAACATGCGCCAGAAACGGCCTCGGTGGTTCGGGACATCGGCGGTTATGGCTGGCACGACAAGGCGTGGATGGAAAGCCGCGCGGCGGCTAACAGCGTACGGACGCCGATCTCGATCTATGAGGTTCATCTCGGCTCCTGGAAGCGTGCGGACGGTGGCCGTCCGCTTTCGTACAAGGAACTGGCCGAAGATCTGGTGCGCTATGCGAAGGATATGGGGTTCACGCATCTGGAATTCCTGCCCGTCTCGGAGCATCCGTTCGATGGATCATGGGGCTATCAGCCGGTCGGTCTTTACGCACCGACGGTCCGCCACGGACCGCCGCACGAGTTTCGCGATCTTGTCGATGCGGCACATCAGGAGGGGATTGGCGTGATCCTCGACTGGGTTCCGGGACATTTTCCGACTGATGCCCACGGGCTGGGTCTGTTCGACGGCACTCACCTTTACGAGCACTCGGACCCGAAGGAAGGCTTCCATCAGGACTGGAACACGCTCATCTATAATTTCGGCCGGACCGAAGTGCGGAATTTTTTGACGGCCAATGCGCTCTATTGGCTGGAGGAATATCATGTCGATGGTCTGCGCGTGGATGCGGTTGCCTCGATGCTCTACCGCGACTACTCCCGCAAGGAAGGCGAATGGGTTCCGAACAAGGATGGCGGCCGCGAAAACCTTGAGGCGATTTCGCTTCTGCAGGAAATGAACAGCCTCGTCTACGGTCGGCAGGACGGTATTCTGACGGCGGCCGAAGAGAGCACTTCCTTTCCAAAGGTCTCCCGCCCCGTGCACGAGGGTGGCCTCGGCTTCGGCTTCAAGTGGAATATGGGCTGGATGAACGACACCCTGTCCTACATCGAGAAGGATCCGATCTACCGACAACATCATCATCACCAGATGACGTTCGGTATGGCCTACCATAACTCCGAGAACTTCATTCTGCCGATCAGCCATGACGAGGTCGTTCACGGCAAGGGCAGCATGATCGCGAAGATGCCGGGCCATGGCGACGACCAGTTTGCCAACCTCCGCGCCTATTATGGTTTCATGTGGGCGCATCCGGGCAAGAAACTATTGTTTATGGGATGCGAATTTGCGCAGGGCCGGGAGTGGAACCATGCCGGAAGCCTCGACTGGCACCTGCTGGACTATCCACAGCATCAGGGCGTGCAGGCATTGATCCGAGATCTGAATGCCCTCTATCGTGAAACTCCGGCACTCTACGTCCACGATTGCGAGCCTGGCGGATTTCAATGGCTGGAAGCCAACGCTGCGGACCAGTCGGTCTATGCGTTCTTGCGGGAGGGTGGAGAGTCTGATGCGCCGGTGGTGGCAATTTCCAACTTTACGCCCGTGCAACGTGACTGGACGGTAGGCCTGCCGCTGGCCGGGCGTTGGTCGGTGGCATTGGACACGGACTCCCCGGCCTACGGCGGTAGAGGCAGCGGAACTGGCAGCCATACCGAAACCATACCAAAACCATACCAAAACCAGCCGCATTCCGCGGGTGTCACTCTTGCCCCCCTCTCAACAATCTTCCTCAAACATGAGTCCAGTTCGGAGGCCCCACAATGAACCCTGCCAACCACCGCCTGACAAATCGCTCCATGGCCTTCGTTCTTGCCGGTGGTCGTGGCTCGCGCCTCAAGGAATTGACAGACAGCCGTGCCAAGCCGGCCGTCTACTTCGGCGGCAAGACCCGGATCATCGATTTTGCACTTTCCAATGCCTACAATTCCGGTATCCGCAAGATGGCGATCGCCACTCAGTACAAGGCCCACAGTCTGATCCGCCACATGCAGCGTGGCTGGAACTTCTTTCGTGCCGAGCGGAACGAGTACCTGGATATTTTGCCGGCGTCCCAAAGGGTTGCGGAAAACAAGTGGTATCTGGGAACCGCGGATGCCGTGACGCAGAATATCGACATCGTTGATAGCTACGACGTTGATTACGTTGTGATCCTTGCCGGGGATCACATCTACAAAATGGACTATGAAATCATGCTGCGGCAGCATGTGGAAACCAAGGCCGACGTGACCGTCGGTTGCCTGACGGTGCCGCGGCTGGAGGCATCGGCCTTCGGCGTGATGGATACCGCACCTGATGGCAAGATCACACGTTTTCTCGAAAAACCGGCCGATCCGCCGGGTATGCCCGGCGACCCGGACAAGGCGCTTGCCTCAATGGGCATTTATGTCTTCAACTGGAAGTTCTTGCGTGAACTGTTACTGGAAGACGCGGAAGACCCTGAATCGCAACACGATTTTGGCGGTGACATCATCCCCGACATTGTCGCCAAGGGCACGGCGATGGCGCACAAGTTCGACGACAGTTGCGTGCGTCACTCCCCCGATGCTCCCGCCTACTGGCGAGATGTCGGGACCGTCGATGCCTTCTGGCGGGCCAACCTCGACCTGACCGATTTCATTCCGGATCTGGACCTCTGGGACACCGAATGGCCGATCTGGACCTATTCCGAAAGCGTGCCGCCTGCCAAGTTCATCCATGACGAGGCAAAGCGTCGGGGGTCGGCGGTTAGCTCAATGATTTCAGGCGGTTGTATCATTTCCGGCACTGAGGTGCGCAATTCGCTGTTATTCACAGGTGTCCACACCAACTCCTTTGCCTCTCTCGATCACGTCGTGGCCTTGCCCTATGTGGTGATCAATCGCCGGGCCAGCCTTACCAATGTGGTAATCGACCGCGGTGTCGAGATTCCTGAAGGTCTCGTCGTCGGGCAGGACCTCAAGGATGATCAGAAATGGTTCAGGGTGACAGATCAGGGCGTGACGCTGATCACCCAGTCGATGCTCAATGCCCGCGCCGCAGCACTCGGCTGATGCGCCGGGTTCTTTCCGTCGTCTCCGAATGCGCTCCGCTGGTCAAAACGGGCGGTCTGGCGGACGTCGCAGGGGCGCTGCCCGCCGCTATGGCGGTAGAAGGGTGGCATCTGCGCACATTGTTGCCGGCCTATCCGGCCGTACTTGGCAAGACGGGGCCAGGTAATCTTCTGCACGAATGGAACGACCTGTTCGGCTATCCTGCCACACTGCGGGCGACAAGCTATAACGGGCTGGATCTGCTGCTACTGGAAGCACCGCACTTCTTCGACCGTCCCGGCAATATCTATCTCGACGGACATGGGCTGGACTGGCCAGACAATCCGGAACGGTTTGCCGCGCTGTCCTTCGCGGCAGCGGAGATTGCCCAGGGTTTGTTGCCGGATTGGCGGCCGGAACTCCTTCACTGCCACGACTGGCAGGCAGGGCTGGCACCACAATATCTGGCTCAGGCAGGCAGTTCCTGCCCCAGCCTGATGACCGTTCATAACATTGCCTTCCATGGCCTTTCGCCGCCGGAAAAGATCGATGCTCTGAAGCTTGACGGTGGTGATTTCAATCCCGGCGGATACGAATTTTGGGGCAATATCAGTGCACTGAAGGCAGGGCTGACAAAGGCAACGCGACTCTCCACAGTATCGCCGACATACGCCAAGGAACTGACGACGCCCGAGTTCGGCATGGGGCTGGATGGAGTAATCTCGGCGCGCGCCGACGTGCTCAGCGGCATATTGAACGGCATCGACCTGGATGCGTGGTCACCTAAGGCGGACCCTGCGATCTCTCCGTTCTCTGGCCTGAAAAGTAAGGCGAAGAACAAGGTTTTGCTGCGTGAACGCTTCGGCTTGCCCGCAACGGACGGACCGCTTTGCGTAGTGGTTTCGCGGCTGACCGAGCAGAAGGGTCTGGACCTGTTGCTTGCCGCATTGCCGGCCCTGCGCGAAGGGGGCGGGCAACTTGCGCTGTTGGGTTCTGGTGATCCGTCGCTGGAAGCGGCCTTTATTGATGCTGCGTCCGCCGATGACGTCGGCGTCATTATCGGCTACGACGAACCACTCTCACATCTCATGTTCGCTGGCGGCGACGTGGTACTCGTGCCGTCGCGGTTCGAACCTTGCGGCCTGACGCAGCTCTACGGCCTTCGCTACGGTGCTGTTCCTTTGGTGGCGCGGACTGGCGGCCTCGCCGATACTGTCATTGACGCCAATGCGGCTGCTCTCCGGGCCGGCGTGGCGACTGGCATCGTTTTCTCCCCTGTCACGGCCGAAGCACTTTCGGGTGCGTTCGACCGTTTGCACGTGCTGTATCGTGACAGTGAGGCTTGGGCGAAGATGGTCAGGCGGGCAATGCAACACTCTGTTGGATGGGATGCATCTGCGCGGGATTATTCCGAGCTTTATGCAAGGCTTGTGGAGGACAGATGACCGAGCGGTTCAGTGTGGGTGCCGGGCGCGACCAACCGCTCGGTGTGACCCTGACGGAAACGGGTGCAAATGTTGCGGTCTATTCGGAATACGCTGAGGGAATATCTCTGTGCTTGTTCGATGACAGCGGCGATGAGATAGCGGAGTTGCCGCTGCCGGAGCGGATTGGCCACGTGTGGTGCGGGCATGTGGAAGGGCTGCGCGAGGGGCAGATCTATGGCTTGCGGGCTTCCGGGCCGTATTCGCCGTCAGAGGGTCAGCGCTTCAATTCGAACAAGCTGCTGCTGGATCCCTATGCACGCCAGATAATCGGGCCGCTGGAATGGTCTGACATCCTGACCGGCGGCAAGGCCAAAAAACCGGACCCGCGAGACAGCGCATCAGCCGCGCCAAAGGCTGTGCTGGTGTCACCGCCACCGCGGTACGACGGTCCGAGGCCCAGAACGGACTGGCGGGATACCGTGATCTACGAGGCACATCTGGAGGGACTGACGCGGCAGTGGCCCGGTCTGGAGGAAATGCCGCCGATGGAGGCGGTAACTTCGCCACAGGTTTTGGAGCATTTGCAGACTCTGGGGGTGACGGCTATCGAGTTCCTGCCCGTCCATGCTTTCATGACCGACCGCTTCCTTGTGGAACGGGGACTGCGAAACTATTGGGGCTATCAGAGCATTGGCTTTTTCGCACCGCATCCACCTTACCTTGGGGATGCCGGGATATCGGCATTTGCGGAAATGGTACGCCGGTTCCACGAAGCGAGGATCGAGGTATTGCTCGACGTGGTCTACAACCACACGGCAGAAGGGGACGGCAAGGGGCCGACGGTTTCCTTTCGTGGGCTGGACAACCGGAATTATTACCGCCTGCTGGGTGACAATGTTCACTATGACAACCTGACGGGCACCGGAAACGCCATGCGGACGGACCACCCTGTTGTTCAACGACTGATCCTCGACAGTTTGCGATACTGGGTTGAGTTCATGGGGGTCGACGGTTTCCGCTTCGACCTTGGCGCAACTCTTGGAAGAGAGGAACATGGCTTCACGCCACGTGCCGGCCTGTTCGATGCGATGCTGCAGGATCCGGTGCTGTCACAGGTGAAGCTGATCGCCGAGCCATGGGATATCGGTCCCGGCGGCTATCAACTCGGCCAGTTCCCGCATCCCTTCGCTGAGTGGAACGACCAGTTTCGCGACGGGGTCCGGCGCTACTGGAAGGGTGACAGGGGCATGGTGCCGGCGCTGGCAGAGGCGCTGGCGGGCACGGCCCATCGGTTCGACAGGGCGGGGCGGATGGCGACCAGTTCCATAAACCTCATCACTGCCCATGACGGGTTCACACTTGCGGACCTCACCTCTTTCAACGACCGCCACAACGAGGCCAACGGCGAGGACGGACGCGATGGCCACGGAGCCAATTTTTCCGACAACATGGGCCACGAAGGCCAGGTGGAGGATGCGGCCATCATTGCCGCGCGCCTCCGGCGGCGCAAGAACTTGCTCGCTACGCTCTTTCTTGCCCAGGGCACACCGATGTTGCTGGCCGGCGACGAGGCCGGCAACAGCCAGGATGGCAATAACAACGCGTATGCACAGGGCAACGCGACGGGATGGGTGCGTTGGGATGGTGCTGATCTCCGCTCGTTTGTAGCGGCGCTGACGGCACTTCGGCGACGATTTCCGGTGTTGCGGCAGTCGCTTTTCCTGCACTCGGAACGGCGACCCGATGGCAAACCGGACTTAATTTGGCGCTGTGCAAATGGCTCGGAGATGCAGCGTGAAGACTGGCTTGATCAGTCACGCACCTTCGTGGCTTTCGAGTTGCGGGCAGCGGCCGAAACGCCGGTACACGGACAAACGGAAGAGGCACTCTACCTTGTGTTCAACTCGGGTGAAGAGCGGACAGTATCACTGCCTGCTGGCGAATGGGTCCGGGTTTTCGCGACCGCCGAGGAAGAAGCGGCGGATGAGACAACGATCCCGGCAAGTTCCGTTGCCGTCTTCGAGAGAACCGCCTAAACCTTTGCGCAGGGCCGAAGAGGGGGAATAGCGCCATGAGCATCACCAGCGTCACAACGCAACCGATCGAGGGCCAAAAGCCGGGCACGTCCGGGCTCCGCAAAAAGACCAAGGTTTTCATGGGGCCGCACTACCTCGAAAATTTCGTGCAGGCGGTCTTCAATGCCATTGGCGGTGTCGAGGGCAAGACACTGGTGCTGGGTGGCGACGGGCGGTATTTCAACGAAAGGGCTGCGCAGGTTATCCTGCGAATGGCAGCGGCGGGCGGTGCCGCGCGGATCATCACTGGCCAGAACGCACTTCTTTCCACGCCGGCCGCATCCAATCTTATACGCAGGCGTCGCACGGATGGCGGTATCATCATGTCGGCGAGCCACAATCCGGGCGGGCCGGAGGAAGATTTCGGCGTGAAGTTCAACACTCCAAACGGTGGGCCGGCGCCGGAGGATGTGACGGGACGAATTTTCGACGAGACCAAAACGCTTACCAGCTACAAGATCCTCGAAGCGGGCGATGTCGATATTGCCAGTCCCGGTGAGCGGATGCTGGCCGATATGGTCGTGGAGGTGGTTGATCCGGTGTCCGATTACGCCGAACTGATGGGTGAATTGTTCGACTTCAAGGCCATCCGCGAATTGTTCGCGTCGGGGTTCACCATGCGGTTCGATGCCATGCATGCCGTTACCGGCCCGTATGCCAAGTCGATTCTTGAAGGCGCGCTTGGCGCGCCTGCTGGCACGGTGATGAATGACGTGCCGTTGCCTGATTTCGGTGGCGGCCATCCAGACCCGAACCCGGTTTGGGCCAAGCCGCTGGTCGACCTTGTCATGGGGGCGGACGCGCCGGATTTTGCGGCTGCCTCCGACGGGGATGGAGACCGTAACATGATCCTCGGCAGGGGTGTCTATGTGACACCGTCAGACAGTCTCGCGATTCTCGCGGCCAATGCCCACCTTGCGCCCGGCTATGCCGGAGGACTTGCCGGGATTGCTCGATCGATGCCCACGTCGCGCGCGTCTGACAGGGTGGCGGAGGCCCTGAACATTCCGGCGTTTGAAACACCGACAGGATGGAAGTTTTTCGGCAACCTGCTCGATGCCGGTCGCGCGACCCTGTGTGGGGAAGAAAGCGCAGGCACTGGTTCGGACCACGTGCGTGAAAAGGATGGATTGTGGGCCGTGCTCCTGTGGCTCAACATTCTGGCGGTCAAGCGGATGAGCGTTGCCGAGCTGGTGGCTGAGCATTGGGCGCGGTTCGGGCGGGACTATTATTCGCGCCATGACTACGAGGCAGTCGATGCGGAAGCAGCCACCAAACTGATGGCGGATTTGAAGGCGGCAGGACCGGAACTTGCGGGGCAGACGTTCGCCGGTCTCACCGTCTCGAACGTCGACGAATTCGGCTACACCGATCCGGTGGACGGCTCAATCTCCTCCAGCCAGGGTATGCGGATATTCTTTACATCCGGAGAGCGGGCTGTGTTCCGACTGTCAGGAACGGGCACGGTTGGCGCGACCTTGCGTGTCTACCTCGAAAAACCGGAGCCGGACCCGGAAAAGCAGAATTTGGACGCGCAGGATGCACTGAGCGAACTTATCACAGTAGTGGATGACATTGCCGGGATTTCAACGCGGACCGGTCGGGATGCGCCCGATGTCCGCACCTGAGCAGGACGGCCCGGAATTTCGGGGCGAACGGGCCGCTTTCCCGCTTGACCACAAGGTTCACTACCCCTAAACAACCGGCACTTTGGCGGAGTAGCTCAGGTGGTTAGAGCAGCGGAATCATAATCCGCGTGTCGGGGGTTCAAGTCCCTCCTCCGCTACCAATTTCCCCGCACACCAATGACTTGAAGATTCATGTCTGGCCATGTTCGGCAGGCTCACCCGCCACCCGGCAAGAAGGGGGGGCGGCAGTGGCTCGCGGGATGATCCGATTATATCGTTCCGCCGATGATGGGAGTAAAAGCGCCGACACCGATAACGGCGCCGGCGTTCGCTGATAGAGCTTACCGATACTGCTTCACGTCTGCCGGTGGCTTCGGCACTATCAGCACTAGGCTACCAACGAGATCGATGCACAACGTGAGCGATCAAAGAACACGGCGTGCATAGCCTGAATGGCAGGATCCCGGTCGTTGCGGTTCACTATGAACTGGGCATCGACGTTGCGAGGACCCTGGGTTGCACCCAATGGTGATAGTCCCTCTTGTTCCATAGCCTGGAGGCCGCGCGAGACAACGCGCAGGTCGCTGAGGTCGCGCCCCAGAACGGAAACGATCGCCAGCTTGCGCGTCGTTATCTCCGCCTGCGGGTACTTCGCCGCAAGATCGGCTTCGACGCGGCGCATCGTTTTCAAGGACGCATCGACGTAATGGGTGATCGTGTTTGCGTTCGAGACTTTCGAGACGATGCGGACATTGTGGCGCGTCAGAACTTCAAGAATGGTGGCGTCGTAGCCCTTTACGCCCACCATGTCCTGTTCGAACAGTTCCAACGCAATGATGTCGAGACCGGTGACCATCTCGACTGCCGGTGTGGATGCAGGCTGGTCGTCGATGATCGTACCTGGATCGCCAGGCTCAAACGCATTCGTCACACGCAATGGTACGCCGGCCTGTCGCAGTGTCTTGGCAGCCGAAGGGTGAATCGCTTCCATTCCGAGGTTGGCCATCTGATCGGCCACATCGTAGTTTGTATGGCCAAGTGTCCTGACAGCATCTTCACCGACAAGTTTCGGATCGGCGGAAGACAGATGGAACTCCTTGTGGATGATCGCTTCGCTTGCGCCCGTGATGGCCGCCAGTTGCGAAAACGTAACTTCTGAGTAGCCGCGATCAAACTCGCGCATCAGGCCTTCGCTACATTGTGCATAGCCAGTGACGATTGGCATTTCGATGCTCGGGTCGATGTCCTGCATCGCCCCCTCAATCCTTTCGCGCAAGGTTATGTCGCCGTCGTCGCGCCATCCCGACAGATCCACCAGCCTTCCGTTAATTCCGGCGCGCTGCAACAACAGCGTTGTCACGAAGGCGGAATGTGCCTCGCCCAAACCGGAAAGTAGCTCGCGAATATGCATAAGGTGTGCATTCAGCCGAAAGTGACCGTAGGAACAAAGCCTTTGAAGATCGATCAGGCAGTTGCGGGCGCCTTCGATACGTTCCTGTACGAACGCGGTCGCCTGAGCCTGATCGCCCGGATGGTCAAGTACGGATTCATGCGCGGAGACCATCGCTGATCCAGCGCGGCTCAGCGCGTCGTGCCAGCCATGATGATTCTCATCGTTGGCGAATGCGGCATAAGCACCTGCCTCGCCTGTCTTCTTGTGTTCCAGCAGCAAGTTGGTGATGCCGCCGAATGCCGAAACGACGAAGATCCGTCCGTATCGCACAACACCATCTTCGAGGAAAAGGGTGTCGCGCAACTCATGCAGGCGAGACATGGATGTCCCACCGATCTTTTCCACACTATGGGTCATTTCAAGCCTCGGCGGTCTCTGGAGCGGCGTAGGAGCCATCTTCCCGGTGCACCTCGTTTCCGGTGACCGGAGGGTTGAAGCAGCAGGCCATTACCAGTTCGGTATCTGCGCGCAACGTGTGGCGATCATGCTTGTCGAGCGCGTACATCACGCCGGGTTTTATCGCATGCGTCTCACCAGAGGCCAGATCGATGATCGAGCCGGTCCCCTGCATGCAGTATACGCTTTCGAAATGGTTCTTGTATTCGAACGTGTGCTCGGAACCGGCTTCTAAAAACGTGATGTGGAAGGAAAAGCCCATACCGTCATCTGCCAGCAACATGCGCACGCTGGTCCAGTTCGCATCGGACACAACGCGGTTCTGATCGGTTTTGGCAATCTCGTGAAAATCCCTGACAATCATCTGCTTACTCCGCTGCAATCGTGGTTTGACTGGTGACGCTCTGGGCTGCATCAATGAGCACATTCAGGCCCTTTTCCAGAAGGGCATCGGGTATCGTCAAAGGTGCGAGGATCTTAACCACCTCGTCATCAGAACCTGACGTTTCCACGATGAGGCCCTTGTCGAAGGCGTGTGCGCATATCTCTCCTGCAAGTTCACCTGAACCAACGTCAACCCCGCGCATCATGCCGCGTCCCTTGAGGTAAGCACCTGGAACCATGCCGGCGATGGTCCTGAGCCCGTCTTCGATCAAAGAAGCTCTGCGCTCGATGTCGGCTTTCAGGCGTTCGTCCGACCAGAATTTTTCGATGGCGACCCGCGCGGTTACGAAGGCATGAGTATTGCCGCGGAAGGTTCCGTTATGTTCGGCCGGCCCCATTACATCGTGTTCCGGTCGCACCAGGACGAGCCCCATCGGCAGGCCGAAGCCCGAAACGGACTTCGCCAGCGTCACGATGTCCGGCGTGATGCCCATGTCGTCGAAAGAGAAGAACGAGCCCGTCCGCCCGCATCCCGCCTGGATATCGTCAATGATCAGGAGTGCGCCATGCTTTCTGGCCAGTTTTGCTATCGAAGTGATCCAGTCGGCACTGGCGGCATTCAGCCCCCCTTCGCCCTGAACCGTCTCCAGCAAAATGGCTGCGGGTGCATCCATACCGGAAGAGGGATCTTCCAGCATCGCCCTCAACAAGTCGGAGGTATCGACATCCGTGCCCATGTAGCCATCGTAAGGCAGGCGCGTGACATCGTTGAGGGCAGTGCCCGCACCGCCTCGGTGATAGCCATTGCCAGTGGCTGCCAAAGCACCTTGCGTGACGCCATGAAAGCCGTTGGTGAACGCGATAATGTTGGTTCTGCCCGTGGATTTGCGGGCGATCTTCATCGCTGCCTCGACCGCGTTGGCACCTGTTGGTCCAACAAACATCAGCTTGTGATCCATTGCGCGCGGCCTAAGGACGTGCTCTTCGAACGTCTCGATAAACGCGCCTTTTGCTTCGGTATGCATATCAAGGCCGTGGGTAACGCCGTCGCCGGAGATGTGCTCGATCAGTGCTGTTTTCATATCCGGGTCATTGTGCCCATAGTTCAACGAAGAGCAGCCGGCCAGGAAATCTATATATGTTCGGCCCGCCGTATCGGTCATCTCGGCACCGCTGGCTGTTGAGAAGACCGTATCGAAGCCGCGGCAATAGCTGCGGGCATTGGATTCACGGCGTTTGAAAATGGGCATGTGGGAGGTTTTCGTAGACATACGACCTCTTTCAGGTTTTGAAATGTGGAAGGGTTGAGTGCGCCGCGATCAGGCGGCGTTCGCAAGGCTTTCGGCCAGTGGAATGGTCACCAGGTTTTCTGTCTGGTGCCTGTTCTGGAAGTGCGATGATTTCTTGTAATGTGGCTGAATATCCAGTGGGGAACCTTGCAGTCTGCCAAACTTGCGGAAGAGTGCCCAAGATGCCTCGTTGTCGGCAGTGATGGTCGTCTGGATGCGTCGAACGCCCTCGCAGGCATCTCGTTCCAGAATCTCCTGAAGCATGGTTGTTCCGAGGCCCATTCCGCGGGCGTTTTCCGAGACGGCAACTTGCCAGATGAACAGTGTATCCGGATCGTCGGGCAGGACATATGCAGAAATCCAGCCGACCACTTCACCTCTGAGTTCTGCCAGAACGCAGGTTTCTGAGAAGTGGTCGCATTGGATCATGTTGCAATACATGGAGTTCTCATCAAGAGGCTTGCACGACCTGACCAATTCCCAGACGTCGGCGCCATCTTCTGAGAGTGGCGTCCGCAGACAGGGAATCTTTACGCTGGCAAGGTCGCGTGGGTGTTGCATTCAAGTTTCTCCATTTTGCTTCGCGCATCTAAATATCATCGGCGCCCCACAGCTTCAAGAGGCTAAGCGAATTTACCGAAAAATATGGAATATTGGTGTAAAAAACTTAGATTGTTGGTGCGGAAGCTGAAAGTGGGCAGTAGGGCTGCCTCTAATTCATTAGAAAGACTAAATAGTTTGGTCTTCCCATTCGAGAACTATCCGTGTAGCGTTGACGCCAAACTTGTTTCAGGTCTCAATGGATCGCATCGACTCGAGCCTTGTCGCGCTTCGCCGTATCCTTCGCGCCACCGAACTTTTCGGCAGGGAAATTAAGAAAACCGCGGGCGTCACACCGGCGCAGTTCCGGGTGTTGCAAATTATTTCTGAACATGGATATGCGACGGCTACAACGATCGCACTCCGCATGCGCGTTACTCAAGCCACGGTCACGTCGCTTGTAGACAAGCTTGTGCGCGAAGAGATGGTCGAGCGTGAGAAATCCACGGCAGATCGGCGCCAGATCAACATTCATATCACGTCAAAGGGTGTGAAGACCGTCACTGAAGCTCCCGATCCCCTCCAGCAGCGCTTTGTACGCAAGTTCTCCGCGATGGCGGACTGGGAACAAATGATGCTGGTCGCAAGCTTGGAGCGTGTGGCGGCAATGCTTGACGCCGAGGAGATAGACGCATCGCCGGTACTGGACACCGGCGATTTCAAATTGTCCGAGAGTGACTAGCTGCGATGGGTGTATGGAGTGTCTGGAAATACGACATCTGGTCGGAGCAGCCAAAGAGCCATATGGCGTAGTGGTTCGATCCGGCTCGACAACGCGAAGAGAAGGTGCCCCATCATCTAGGCCGCGACGTTCCGATTTTGCGAAAGGCGGCTGTCGATGGTGGACGCGATTTCATCCACCGCTTCGTGGGACATACCCAATTGATCGCCGATCAGTTTCACGAGCAGATCAACCCGCTCCACATCCGTCGAGCCGGCATCGATAGAGCGGGCAACAGACGAAGGTTTTAGCAGGCCATTGGCGGCACGGGCATATTTTTCGAACGGGACCTGATCATCCTCAGATGCGCCGAGACGCAGCGCGATGGCATCGATATGGTGATAGATCGCTTCCGAAAGTTCGAGATCGCTGTGAACGGCCTCCTTGATCGGGCGGACGCCGGACGTGGTGACGCAGCGGTAGTTGCCTGTCAGTAGCATGCTCCACTTGGCGAAGGGAACAAACAGGCTGTTGAACACCCGTAATTTGACCGGCACATCGCTGTCGTCCAAGCGTACTTCGGCTATGTCCTGTTCCAGTTCCCGCAGCATCAACGTGTGGGTAGGGCTCTGGAAGGCCGCGGCCTTGAAGTTTGTCGGAAGGCCGACATGCAGGATGTTGGCACCTTCGCCTGGGACTCGGAATGCCTGCGGATCCGGGCTGCAAAGAGTGACGAGACCTGGCTCGAAATCGTTCCAGACCTCGGGGCAGGTGTACGCGCTCTGAAGAGAATTCGCGTCCAGTTTCGGTATCCGGTGGAGATAGGCCAGAGGCGGCATGTTCATGATCGAAAGGCACGGAATGTTGGCCTTGGCAATGCGGGTCATCAGGGCGCGGATTTCTTCCGTACCGTATTGCGGTTCAGCCATTGCGAGGGCGACAAGATCGTAGGCATCCACATCAACATTTGCTGGCACGACAGCATCGAGCTTGCCGGTCTGCTCGTTGGATCGGATGGCGCGTGCCTCATCCTCGCCCCTCAGCTTGATGCGGACATCCGTGCCCTTGGAATTGATCAGGCTGGCAGTCTTAGAACGGCAAACGAGTGTTACGTCATGCCCTGCCATCAATAACTTTGTTCCAAGCAGGGACCCGTAGGACGCTCCGAGGATGAGAATTCGGTATGCCATGGTGTCGCTCCTTTTGCCAATCAGCCGGTGTGTGCCAAGCACACACCGCTGTGATCTGAAATAAACCACAGCGGTGCTCCCTCCAATGCATAGAAAAGTCGGAAGAGGGGACTCAGGCGTTCGCCCGTTTGCCCCCGATCCGATCCTTGATCAACTTCAAGAGCGGCAACAGGATCAGGATGATCGCGATTACCGTGATCGGTCCCGCAATCGGGCGGGTGAAGAAGATCGAGGGATCCCCCGACGACAGCAGAAGGGATTGCCGCAGTGTCGGTTCCGCAATCGGGCCCAGCACGATGGCCAGAACCGCCGGCGCAAGAGGATAGTCGAACTTGCGCAGGAAGAACGCTGAGAGACCGAAGAGCAGCATCAGCCAGACATCATGCATGTCCTTGGTTGCCGCGTAGCCACCCGTCACCGAAAGCACGAAGATGATCGGTGCGAGGATTGTGAAAGGCATGCGCAGCATCCAGATAAACAGCGGAATGAACGCGAGGTTGACCACCACCGCCGCCACGTTGGAGACATAGAAGGATCCGATCAAGCCCCAGACGAACTCGCTCTGATCGACGAAGAGGCGGGGTCCGGGGGTTAGCCCCCAGATCACCATGCCGCCAAGCAGAATTGCCGTCGTGGGAGAGCCCGGAATGCCAAGAGTCAGCATCGGCAGCATAGCACCGGTGGAGGCGGAGTTGTTCGCCGCTTCTGGTGCGGCGACGCCGCCCGGATGGCCTTGGCCGAATTCCTGCGGGTTCTTGGCCAGCATCTTTGCCACGCCGTAGGACATGAGTGAGCCCGGTGTTGCGCCGGCTGCAGGCAGAATCCCGACGAAGAAGCCGAGGAAGGAGCCAACAGCCGTGCCCTTCCAGCCGCGACGCATGCCCTCCTTGCTGTCTGCGACGATACCTTTCACGGACATCTTGGCCTCGGTGGACGTTATCTTTCCGCGAGTGCTGTCGATCGTCCAGATCATTTCGCCGATCCCGTAGACACCGATCGCCAGTACGAGGAAATTGATACCGTGGAGGAAGCCGGAGATGTCGAAGAACACCAGGCGAGGTGCGCCCGAAATCTGGTCGAAGCCGACAGAGGCCAGAACGAGGCCGAGGCAGATCGAAAAGATCGTTTTTGGGATGTCATCACCGCCAAGTCCAACGAAGGTGGCGAACGCCAGCAACATAAGGGCGAAGATTTCCGGGGGCCCAAAGCTGAGCGCGACCGATGCCAGCAGCGGAGCGAACAGAGTGAAGAGGATGTTCGCGACCGAACCACCGATGAACGATGCAATCGCGGCTGTCACCAGCGCAAGGCTGGCTCTGCCCTTCAAGGCCAATGGCCGGCCATCGAACGTTGTAGCCACGGCCGTGGATGCGCCGGGGATACCAAGGGTGATCGAGCTGATCGCCCCGCCGTACATCGCGCCGTAGTAGATGGCGGCGAGGAAGATGATTGCCGAGGACGGGGGCACCAGGAAGGTGATTGGCAAGAGGATTGCCACCCCGTTGACGGAGCCAAGCCCGGGCATGGCACCGATGAAGAGCCCCAGCGTAACCCCGACAAATATCAGCGCGAGGTTGAGCGGTTGCAGTGACAGCAGCATGCCGTCGCCTAAAAGTCCTAAGATTTCCATTGGTTAGCCCCGTCAGCCGGTGATCTTGTTCATTTGAAGAGCCATGTTTTTCGTCTCAGTAGATGATATCGTACAGGACGTTGAAAACAGGCGACGTGAAGTCCATTCCCTTGGGCATCGTGATCCGCATCAGACCTTCAAAGAAGAAGAAGAAGGCGATGGGGAAGGTGATCGCAAAGACGAGCGTCAGGAGCCAGGAATGCCTGCCCAGAAACTTCAGATAGTACGTCAGGAATACCATCATCGCACCGTACATCGAGATGATGTTGATGAGCGCGATGAAGCCGAACAACCCGCCACCGACAAAGATGAGCGTCTTCTTGCCCTGTGAGTCGAGCACGGGTTCTTCGGATTGGGACGGCGGAGAAGTCCGCCGTGCCCAGTTGATTGCGATCAGAACCGTCGAAACAAGCATGACCGCGGCCAGCCAAAATGGCCAGGCACCACCTCCGGGGCCTTCGCCCCTGATGTAGCCGATATTGAGTTCTGTGCTTTCCCACATCAGATAGATGGATAAGAGAGCAAGAATTCCAGCTGTTACAATTTCACCAAGTCGCATCCGACCCTCCCAGAAAGCAGTGCCAAGCCATTAAAAAAGCAGGCTTATTCGCCCATTGCGGCGAGCAGTTCGGTATGCCGGACCACTTGCGTGTCCCAGTACTCTCTCTGCTCGTCGGCGTTCATCCAAAGGGGGGAGAGGCTCTCGGATTCGAGATAGGCCTGCCACTCGTCGGATTCGTAGATCTTGGTGAACAAGTCCCGATAGTATTCAGCGGCTTCCTCCGACATGCCCGGCGCTCCGACAACCGCACGCTGGTTGTAGTAGCTGAAGTCATGCCCTTTTTCCTTCATCGTCGGGACGTCCGGATAGGCCGGCATACGCTCATCGGAGAACGCGAGAAGTGGGACGAAATCTCCGGACTCGTAGAAGCCTTTGGCTTCCGCCGGGTTGTTCACCGTCGCCATGATCTGCTTACCAGCAAGATCCTTGGCCACGGCACCACCGCCATCGTAGGGGATGTACTTGATGTCGAGATCGAAGGCTTCCGACATGTACGCAATGACGATGCTGTCTTCCTGGCCCTTACCGGTGCCGCCCATGACGAATTCACCATCGCCTTTTACGGTCTCGAGGTACTCCTCGAACGTATTGATGCCCTGGTCCTTGTGCACCCAGAGCACGAACGGATCGACGCCCATCATCGCGATTGGCGTGAAGGTCTGGATATCGATACCAAGGTTGGACTGCCGAAGTGGCGTGGTGAAGAAAGAGTTGAGTGTCACCAAAATTGTATGATCCGGATCACCCGTACCCTGCAGAGCGATCAAGGCTTCCGCGCCGGAACCGCCGCCCTTGTTGTTCGGGATCAGAGGACGATTGGTGAGGTCCTTTTTTTCGGCGACCGACTGGAGAAACCGTGCGATCTGGTCAGCGCCGCCGCCGGCACCCGCCATGATGACAAAATCTATCGGTTTGGTGGGCTCCCAAGCATGGGCCGGGTTTGCAAAACCTGTAAGCGCAAGCGCCGTGGCGCCCATCATCGTTACGAAAGTACGTTTAGTCGTTTTCATATCTCACTCCCATTGGTTCAGTGTTCAATCCGGCGAACTTCTTCTTCCGAGAAGCTTTGAAACCGGTCTTGCTCAATTAATGTTGGTCACTCCTCCTTCATCGTTACGTGCCTCAACCAGAAGTTTATCCTAAGCCACTGAAAAGTCAGTGACTAAAAAGGATAGGTATGTCCGATTGATCGACAACGGTTTGTGTATTGCCACCGAGCAGCGTCTCCCGCTCGTGACTGTCTCCATATGCGCCCATAATCAGCATGTCAGCGCCGATTGATGACGTTTCGGCCAGCAATGCTGCGCCGATGTTACGGGTCGCCTTAAAGTTGACCACCTGCGCTTTCGTGTCATGGGCGGCCAGGTAGTGCAAAACTTCATCAACTGTCGTTCCGGGCCCGGCATCCGTTCCATTCGTGAGAATCGATACGTTCTGCGCCTCGTGTATTACCGGCAGGCTCTGGCTGAGAGCCCGTGCGGATTCTGCACTGCCGTTCCAAGCAAGTGCCACGTGGGTTCCGAGCTTCTCGGGCGCCTCGGCGTTCGGCGGGCACATCAGCACAGGTCGACCGGAGTTGAACAGCGCCACCTGCATTGTGTTGATGCCAATGTTCCGGTCGCGGTCGGGTTTGGCGACTGCAATGACGTCTACCAGACGACCTTTCCTCTTGATCACATCAACCTGGCGGCCCGTCGCATCCGAAAAAGAGACAGACGCGCCGACGCCGTTCGGGCCATCGACGACCGGAAGCGAAAGCTCCGCCGCCAGCGAGATGAGTTCCTTGCGCACCGCCATGTCTTCATGCTCGGCAACTTGTGCGGAGTTCTTGAGGATCTGCTCTTGGAGCTTCTTTGAAATCGGTACGCCGTAAGGCAGGAGATCTTCCGGGCGCGGTCGGCAATGCACGGCGGCGATGTGCGCGCCATGGGTTCTGGCCAGTGCCGCGGCGAAGCACAGCACGTTAGGTGCTTTGCCATCGCCGCGAACGGGCATCATGATCGTGCGGATCATGACAGTTTCTCCTCAGAAGAGGCCATCTATTTCACCCTTGTCGTTGATGCGGATGTTCTCAGCGGACGGCACGCGGGGCAGGCCCGGCATCGTCATGATCTCACCGCAGATTGCCACGATGAACCCGGCACCGGCAGAGAGCCGCACTTCGCGAACCGGCAGATCGAAGCCGGTAGGTGCGCCGCGGCGGTTCGGATCGGTGGTGAAGGAATACTGGGTCTTGGCCATGCAGACGGGCAGGTTGCCGTAACCGGCATCTTCCCACTGCTTGAGCTGATCGCGAATCTTGCCGTCGAGCACCACGCTGTCGGCGCGGTAGATTTCCTTGGCGATGGTCTCGATCTTCTCGGCCAAAGGCATGTCATCGGGGTAGAGCGGCTTGAAGTCAGCGGTGCCGCCTTCGCAGAGCTCAACAACCTTTTCTGCCGTACCTTTGATACCGGCTCCACCATCGGCCCAGTGCTTGTTGAGTACGGCATCGACACCGCGCTCTTTGCAATAATCCTGGATCGCGGCAACTTCGGCATCTGTGTCGGTGACAAAGTGATTGATGCCCACGACAAGCGGGACGCCAAACTTCTTCAGGTTCTCGATGTGACGCCCAAGGTTATCGCAACCGGCTTTCACCGCGTCCGGATTCTCGGTACCGAGATCGGCCTTGGCAACGCCGCCGTTCATCTTCATGGCCCGAACCGTCGCGACCAAAACCACCGCATCCGGCTTGAGACCAGCCTTGCGGCACTTGATGTCGAAGAACTTCTCGGCCCCGAGGTCGGCACCGAAGCCTGCTTCGGTTACCACATAGTCGGCCAGTTTCAGTGCAGTCGTCGTTGCCACAACCGAGTTGCAACCATGTGCGATGTTGGCGAACGGGCCGCCATGAACGAAGGCCGGGTTGTTTTCAAGCGTCTGCACCAGGTTGGGCTGCATGGCTTGCTGAAGCAGAACCGCCATGGCGCCGTCTGCCTTGATGTCGCGGCAGTAGACGGGGGAGCGGTCGCGGCGGTAAGCGACGATGATGTCTCCCAGACGCTTCTCCAGATCCTTCAGGTCGGTTGCGAGGCAAAGAATCGCCATGACTTCCGACGCGACGGTGATATCGAAACCGCCCTGACGCGGGAAGCCATTTGCAACGCCGCCGAGGTTGTGGACGTTGTCGCGCAGAGCGCGGTCATTCATGTCCATCACGCGACGGTAAGCAATGCGGCGGATGTCGATGTCCAGCTCGTTGCCCCAGTAGATGTGGTTGTCGAGCATGGCTGCCAGCAGGTTGTGCGCTGAAGTGATCGCGTGAAAATCACCGGTGAAATGGAGGTTCATGTCCTCCATAGGCACAACTTGAGCGTAACCCCCGCCGGCTGCTCCACCTTTCATACCGAAGTTGGGACCGAGCGAAGCTTCGCGGATACAGATCGCGGCCTTCTTACCGATGGCGTTCAGGCCATCGCCCAAGCCAACCGTTGTGGTAGTCTTGCCTTCTCCCGCAGGTGTCGGGTTGATCGCGGTTACGAGGATCAGCTTGCCATTTGGCTTGTCGGCGAGCGATTTGATGAACTCTTCTGAGATCTTGGCTTTGTCATGGCCGAAGGGCAGCAGATGTTCGTTGGGGATGTCCAGTTTGGCGCCGATTTCCTGGATCGGTTTCTTGTTGGCTTTGCGGGCAATTTCGATATCGGACATTGTGTGATCTAGCCTTTGTGAGGGATTTGGTGGCGTTGACTTGATTTTAACCGAGGGAGTTGAACCATTCTGAAGCCGACATTTTCTTGCCGCCCTGCGGCTTAAGGCGCTTGATCAGCACGCGTCCGCCTTCCGCCTGCATGACAATGCCTTCGTCAGTCACTTCGACGACTTCGCCTGGCGTGCCCGAGCCCTCGCGCCGCTCGGCATCGTAGAGTTGCACCGGCTGATCCTTGATCGTGGTTGAGGCACCGGGGGCTGGGTTCGCCGCGCGGATGATGTTGTAGACGTCAGCAACCGGCTTGCTCCAGTCCACAGCTGCGTGATCGCCCTTGAACCAGCTCTCGTAGGAGCCTTCGTCGAGACGCTGATCGTGCTTGAGGATGACACCGGCCTTCACAAGTTCGAGCCCTTCGATCATAGCATCGACGCCCATGGGGAACAGCTTGTTGAAGTACACGTCCCCGATGGTTTCATCCGGTCCGATCTCACAGGTTTTCTGCAGCATGATCGGCCCTTCATCCAACCCGTCATCGGGCCAGAAGATTGTTAGGCCGGTACGGGTTTTGCCCATGGCGATAGGCCAGTTGATAGAAGACGGGCCACGATGCTCGGGGCAGAGCGACGGATGATATTGGAACGTTCCATATTTGGGGGCGTCTCGTACCGCCTCCGGCACGAACAGAAGCACGTATGCCATCATGCAGACGTCTGCTTCGAAACTCTGCATAAGTTCCAGAGCTTCGGGTGTCTTCCAACTCGCGGGTTGGTGGACGGGCAGACCCTTTTCGCGGGCGAATTCCACCAGCGGATCCTCGGGTCTGCCTTCCTTGGTCGGGGCGCAGCAGACAGCCACGACGTTCTCGCCCCGCTCCAGAAGTCTTTCCAGCACGGCTTTACCAAAGGCCTGTTGGCCGTGAACTACAATTCGCATTCTTACCCCTCCCTGTGTGGGTTCGGCGGTCGATCTCGGCCGACTCGCCGGCTCAGTTATTCAGCAGCAAGCTTGTTGGGGTCGCCCACCGCTCCGCTCTCGATGATCTTGGCGAGGTCTTCGCCCTGATAGCCCAGCACCTGGCTGAGGATCTCCGTCGTGTGCTCGCCGAGCAGGGGCGATCTGACCACCTCCACCGGGCTTTCCGATAGTTTGATTGGGCAGCCGACAGATGTGTAACGTCCTCGCTCGGGGTGATCGACATCGACAATGGTGCCGGTGGCACGCAGCCCTTCATCCTCGATAATTTCCTTGGTGGAAAGGATCGGGCCGACGGGGATGTTGAGAGGATTACAGATGTCCATGACTTCGAATTTCGTCTTGGTCATTGTCCACTCTTCGATCCGGCCGAAGATCTCGTTCAATTTGTCAAGCCGCTCCGGCGGAGTGGCATAGCCCTCCTTCGTCTTCCACTCAGGCTCATCGATCACATCGCAGATCGCCTCCCAGACAGCGGCCTGGGTGATGAAGTAGGTGTAAGCGTTCGGATCGGTCTCCCAGCCCTTGCATTTGAGGATACGGCCAGGCTGTCCTCCGCCGCTGTCGTTGCCGGCGCGCGGCGTAGCTTCGCCGAAGGGAATACCTTCGCCGAACTGGCTGTATTCTTTCAGAGGTCCGGCATCCAGGCGCTGCTGGTCGCGCAGTTTCACGCGGCAGAGGTTTAGAACACCGTCCTGCATCGCAGCGGAAACCTTCTGACCTTTTCCGGACTGTTCCCGGTGATAAAGTGCCGTCACGATTCCGAGGGCAAGGTGCAGGCCAGTACCACTATCGCCGATCTGCGCACCGGTAACGAGCGGGGGGCCATCGAGAAAGCCGGTGGTGGAAGCGGACCCGCCCGCACACTGTGCGACGTTCTCATAAACCTTGCAGTCCTCGTACTTGCCCGGTCCGAAACCCTTGATCGAGGCGAGGATCATGCGCGGGTTGATCTCCTGGATGCGCTCCCAGGTGAAGCCCATGCGATCAAGGGCTCCGGGGGCAAAATTTTCCACCATTACATCGCAGGTTTCGATCAGCCGGGTCAGAACCTGCTTGCCCGTCTCATTCTTGGAATTGAGTTCGATCGATCTCTTGTTGTGGTTCAGCATCGTGAAGTAGAGGCTGTCCGCGCCCGGTACGTCCACGAGTTGCTTGCGTGTCGCATCGCCGACGCCGGGACGCTCCACCTTGATCACATCGGCGCCAAACCATGCAAGCAGCTGTGTGCAGGTCGGGCCGGACTGGACGTGTGTGAAGTCCAGAATTTTGACACCTTCTAGGGCTTTCATTTCACTGAAACTCCGGCATTACTTGATTTTTTGAGCCTGCGGGTAGCGCTGCTGCGCCACGACCGAAGACGGGTTCAGGTTGCCGATATTTCCGCTTTCCTTACCGGCATCTTCGGCAATGATTGCATTGATCAGCGTAGGTTTGCGGCTGGCAAAAGCCTGCTTCACGGCTTGTCGCAATTCATCGGGATTATTGGCTGTGACACCGACGCCACCGAAAGCCTGCATCATCAGTTCATACTTGCTGCCCTTGACGAAAACAGTGGTTGACGGGTCTTCTCCGCCAGACCAGTTCTCGCCGTCACCACGATAGATACCGTTGTTGTTCATGATCACGATGCAGACAGGCAAGTTGTAGCGGCAGACCGTCTCGATCTCCATTCCGCAGAAGCCGAAAGCACTGTCGCCCTCTACGGCGAGAACCTGATTTCCGGTTTCCACGGCGGCGGCGATGGCGGAACCCATTCCGATCCCCATGATGCCCCAAGTGCCGACATCCAGACGCTTGCGCGGCTTGTGGATGTCGATGATCGACCGGGCTTGATCCAGCGCGTTGGCGCCCTCGTTGACGAGAACCACATCCGGGTTTTCCGCGATCAAGTCCTTCAGCACGCCGAGCGAACCGGGATAGTCCATCGGGGAATTGTTGTTTTTAAGTCGGGGGGCCATACGCTCGATGTTGGCCTGTACCTTGGAACTGACGGCACCTGTCCAGTCTTCCGAGGGTTTTTGCCAATTGCCACCGATCTTTTCCAAAAGTGCGGTAGTGGTGCTCTCGATATCGCCAATCAGCGGGGCAGAAATCGCCTGGTTGCTGTCCATCTCTGTCGGCTCAATGTCGATCTGAACAAACTTTTTCGCGCCTTTCTCACCCCATGCCTTGCCTTGCCCATGGCTCAGAAGCCAGTTCAGACGCGCACCTATCAGGAAGACGCAATCGCTCTCCTTCAGTACCAGCGAGCGCGCGGCAGAGGCGCATTGCGGGTGGGTATCGGGCAGGAGGCCCTTTGCCATCGACATGGGCAAATATGGGAAACCCAGCGTTTCGACCAACTCTTTGACCTGTTCGTCGGCCTGTGCGTAAGCCGCACCTTTTCCGAGAATAATCAAAGGCTTTTCGGCGCTTTTCAAAACTTCCAGAGCCCGGTCCAAGGCTTCCGAGCTGGGCACACTGGCCGGGTTCGGATCCACCACCTTGATCATGGATTTCTGGCCTTCCGCCGCGTCCATGACCTGGCCGAGCAGAGCGCCCGGCACATCAAGGTAGACACCGCCGGGGCGGCCCGTCAACGCCGCACGGATGGCGCGGGCGACACCGAGCCCGATATCTTCGGCGTGCAAAATGCGGTAAGCGGCCTTCGCGTGAGGGCGGGCGATAGCCAATTGATCCATTTCTTCGTAGTCACCGCGCTGCAGATCGACAATCTCACGCTCAGACGAGCCTGAAATCAAGATCATCGGCCAGCAATTTGTCGTGGCATGAGCCAGAGCAGTTAGGCCGTTGAGGAAGCCGGGGGCCGACACTGTCATGCAGATCCCGGGTTTCTTGGTTAGGAAGCCGGCAGCGGCGGCGGCATATCCGGCATGTTGTTCATGACGGAAGGACAGAACCCGCAATCCCTGCGCCTGCGCGTAACGCCCAAGATCGGTGATCGGAATGCCCGGCACGTTGTAAATGGTTTCGACGCCGTTGATCTTCAGAGCGTCAATCAGCAGATGAAAGCCGTCTGTCAGGCTTTGTGGATCCGCCACTTCCAAGTTTTCCACTGTTGCAGACATTCTCTCTCCCTAATGTCTATTATCGCGTTGTTATCACGCGTTTTTTTCACCCGCGGCGCGGGCGTCCAGTTTTGTCCAAGCGCGGCGAACATGCTCATGCAGCCGCATCGTGTGCTCTCTTGAAAGTCTTGCAGCCACATCGGCCTCGCGCGTCTCCAGCGCTTCGATGATCCCCATGTGATCGACCACGGAGTTCGCCGCCCGATCATTTTCCGCCAACGCGCGGCGACGAACGGCGTACATGTGAACGAACAGCCGCTCCGCCATGTCCTTGAGTTGTGCGCTTCCGCACATCTCAAATATCATCTGGTGAAAACGGATGTTGGCGTCCGAATATTCTGAAAGATCGGCGCGGGCGGAACTCGCACTGTGCGACATGGCATGTTTGCGCAGTGCCGCTATCTGCTTGTCGGTCGCGTTCGTTACGCTCAGTCGTGCTGCCATGCTTTCCAGCGCCGCCCAGGCAACGATCATATCCAACACATCATCCATTGTCTTCCGCAGGACAAACACGCCCTTGCGAGGCCGGACTTCAAGAAAGCCTTCCTGTTCCAGGCGGGAAAGGGCTTCGCGCAGGGGGGTTCGCGAAATGCCGAGTTGTTCGGAGAGCGAGCGTTCGTCAAGGCGAAGGTTCGCGTCTTCGTCATAGATATTCATGTCAATGATAGCCGCCCTGAGCATTTCGTAGATTTGCTCTTTCAGCGTATTGTTTGTTGGAATCGGGCTCAGTTTCATGACTTCGTTTGGGCCTTGCGGTTGCCGCTGCGACTCAGTGCTATCTGGTATACCATACGCCACGGATTTTCGTCGTGCAATGAAAGGTTAAGACTTTTGTCTGGATTTCGTTTCTATCTATTGTGCGGCGCGCAAATATCTTCGCGGAGCCACGTTGGCTTCGATGTGACATTATATAATAAATTCAAGAGGTTGATAAAAAACAGGAGGCGCCGCATAGCTGCAATGTTTCCAGCGTTTGACCGACTCGAGTCCGTGGTATACCATATGCCACAGGGGTCGGAATAGGCCCGGGAGGAGCCAAATAATGAACTTGTCGGAGCACAGATCGAAGGAACTTCTGGCCCAATACGGGATCCCGATTCCCGCGGGCAGGTTCGCTGAAACAGCGCAGGAAGCCGAGGCGAGATGCCGAGAGATTGACGCGAAAAAATACGTGGTGAAGGCGCAGATCGCCGCCGGAGGCCGTGGGCTGGCGGGCGGAATTCGCTTTGCCGCAACGCCTTCTGCCGTGCGTGCGGAGGCTGACGCGATGATCGGCAAGCCGCTCGTTACCGAACAGACGGGTCCCGTCGGCCAGATCGTGAAGGGTGTTTACGTAGAGGCGGCCGTCGATGCGAGCCAGAGTTATTACGTCGCTCTGCTTCTGGATCCGGAAACCGCGCGTCCCGTCCTGCTTGCATCGCTGGAGGGCGGCGTCGAGTTTGAGAAGAGCGCCGCAAACAATCCGGGTATTGTGCGCCGGTTGTTGCTGGGTGGCACCTCCGTGAAAGAGATAACTTCCTTTCTATCAGACCTTGGATTGCCAGATGCCGAAGGCGCTGCGGGACTGATCGTTAAGATGGAGGAAGCCTTTGTTGCCAATGACATGCTGCTCGCTGAAATCAACCCGCTTGTTGCGGCACCGGGCGGATGGCTGGCTGTCGATGCAAAGGTGAGTCTGGACGGCAATGCAATGTTCCGGCATCCGGAACTCGAAGCTTTGGTGGAGGATCAAAACCTCTCGCCGGCGGAAAAGGTCGCGCAGGAAAACGAGATCAATCTTGTGAAACTCGATGGCAATATTGGCGTCGTGGTGAACGGTGCAGGTCTTGGCCTTGTTACCAACGATATGCTGACCAAAGCTGGCGGAGTGCCGGCAAATTTCATGGATATTCGGACCACGGCCACGAGTTTTCATATATCACGCGGTGTGCAGTTGCTGCTGGAGGATCCGAACGTGACGATCATCCTCGTCAATGTTCACGGTGGTGGCATGACGGTTTGCGATACTGTCGCCGAGGGCATCGCCTTTGCCTATTCAAAGGCGCAGCGTTCGGTGCCGATAGTTGCCCGGTTCGCGGGCCAGAGTGCTGACTGGGCCCACAAGATCTTGAGCGACCGTATGTTGCCGGTGGAAAAGGCCGCCAACATGACGAATGCTATTGAACGCGCTGTTGCCAAGGCAACTGGGGAGGCCAAGCGATGAGCATTCTTGTCGATGAAAACACCAAGGTGATCGTTCAGGGCATGACCGGACGCTCGGGCACATTTTATACCGATTTGGCAATTCGTTATGGTGCCAGTTATGTCGGCGGCGTGCGGCCGGGCAAAGGCGGCACAACGCATCTTGGCCTGCCGGTTTTCGACAGTTGCGCAGATGCTGTGAAAGCGACCAGTGCCAACGCCAGTCTCGTGATGGTGCCAGCGCATAGGGCCGCAGACGCGATCCTCGAGGCGATAGAGGCCGGTATCGGCGTCATCGTTTGCGTTACAGAACGGGTGCCACAGCACGATATGACCAGAGTGAAGGCCGCGCTGAGTGGCAGCGACAGCATTTTGATCGGACCCAACTCCCAGGGTATCCTGACGCCTGGCAAGTGCAAGATCGGCGTGATGCCCACCCGCGACGCACAGGCGGGCAGTGTCGGGATTGCGTCGCGTTCGGCGTCGCTGACTTCGGAAATCCTTGCGCAGGCCAGTGCCGCGAACCTTGGGCAATCCACTACCGTCGGAATTGGCGGCGATGCCATCCATGGGATCGGTTTTGTCGAGTGTCTGAAACTGTTTCGGGAAGATGCTGAAACGAAAGCTGTTGTTCTCATAGGAGAAATTGGCGGCAGCGAGGAGGAGGCAGCAGCGGCCTATCTGGCATCTGAACCCTTTGGCAAGCCCGTGATTGCCCTGATCGCCGGCATCCACGCGCCGAAGGAAAGAAGAATGGGGCACGCCGGCACGCTTGCCGTACTTGGCGCCACAAGTGCGAACGAAAAGATTGCGGCGTTGCGTGCGGCCGGGGTGATCGTTGCCGCGAATGCCGACGACGTTGTGCCTAAGGTCGTTGATGCCCTTACAGGCGGCTAGCCCGGAAACAAAAATGGCGCCCGGCGGGCGCCATTTCCGAAGCTGAGCGTGCGACTTAGGCGAAATTGAAATCGCCCGCGTCGATCAGCGTGTGATCGAAGTTAACCAGCCGGATGCGAACATCACTGAAATCGATCAGCGTATCCGCACCGGCGTCGGAAACGGAAAGCTGCCAGAAAGCCGCCGCGCCGCTGTCGATGCGGATCGTGTCCACGCCGTCCTGGAAGTCGAGAATGCGATCCGTGCCGTCGCCGGAATCGAAGACGAAGACATCCGCCCATGTACCACCGGCAAGAGTGTCGTTCCCTGCATTGCCCCAGATCGTATCACGACCGGCACCGCCACGGACGTCATCCGCGCCGTTGTCGCCACGAAGCCTGTCATTACCTGCATAGCCGAACAGTGTATCGCTGCCATCGCGGCCTTGCAGGACATTGCGGGCACCATTGCCGTGAATGATGTCGTTGCCCGATCCACCGGTGACGTTTTCGATGCTGATGAAGGTTTCCTGGCCGGAGTTCGTGTTTTGAGAACCGGAAATGTTCAGGTTTATCCGCAGGTTGGCGCCTGAAAGGTAGCGCGCTGTGTCGATGCCTCCACCGCCGTTGTAGATGTCATTGCCCCATCCGCCGTCCAGCGTGTCGTCGCCGGCGTGCCCTTGAAGATTGTCGTTCCCGGCAGCGCCCATCAGCAGATCGTTGCCGTCGCCGCCGCGCAGGCTGTCGTTGCCCTGACCGCCGAAAAGATTGTCGTTTCCATTGAGGCCGATCAAAGTGTCGTTGCCGTTCTTGCCGAAGGCGCGGTCGTTGCCTGCTCCGAGATTGATGACGTTGTTTGCGCCAGTGCCCCAGACGGAATCCGCACCGGAGCCGGTGGTGACGTTTTCGAAGTTGCGCACGTAGTCGGAACCATTGCCGTATCCGAGATCCTGCAGACCCCAGATGTTGAGGCGGACATCGGTGTCGTAGCTGCTGACGTAGCGAACGGTGTCGATGCCGTCTCCGCCATTGAGCGTGTCGATGCCGTTTCCGCCTTCGATGACATCGTTGCCGGCGCCACCATTGATCGTGTCGTTGCCGTCGTCCCCGAATGCGCGATCATTACCGCCGCCGAGGTTCATGACGTCGTTGCCGTTGCCGCCGCGAACGACGTTCCGGAGGCTGTTGCCCTGGATGGTATCATTGCCGCTGCCGCTGACGAGGTTCTCGATGTCCACGCCGCGGAAGATGAACATATTGCCGTCAAGACCGCCGATATCCGAAGAGCGACCGGCCCGCAGATCAATCCGCTGATCGTAGACGTAGCCACTGAAATCGAGCGTGTCGATGCCACCGTCATCGTAGATCGTAAAGGCAACCGGGTCGTTCTGGTTGGTGATTTGATTCAAATAGCCTGAAACGCCGACGGAGTTGAAGCCGTAGGTGGTGTCGCCGGTTCTCTGGTTGGTCGGTCTGCCGTAAAGGTCTTGAATCGCTATGATATCTGCCATCATGGGTGACATGATGTAGGCGTAGTCGGCGTCGACGTTGGTGTTATCTGTCTGGCTGAAATAGGACATCACTGTCGCCTGCCAGCTGTCATTTAGGTAGTCGTTGTCCTGACCGTAGATGGCGGAGCCGTTGTAGTTACCGGCGTGGCCGAGGCCGAGGGCGTGGCCGATTTCGTGGATGAAGGTCTGGAAGGTGTAGCTGTCCAGTTCGGACCCGCCGCCATCCCAGCTGGAAGATACGTTGACGTGGCTGGAAACGATGCGGCTGCCGGACAGGTTGCTCTGCGCGAAGGCACCGCTTTCGTTGTCGTCAAACGTGATGTCGGCGCCGGAAGTGACCCTTCTGAACGCGATGCCGGTGACATTTGTCCATGCCTCGAGGGCGTGGGTGGCGAGGGCTGCGCGAGCGCTGGTCAATCCGGACAGGTCAACGGTCAGTTCGCCGCCAGCACTGACGTTGAAAGAGCGGGCGCTGCCACCCCAATAGCCCTCTGTTAGTTGCTCGGCGATTTCATCGTAGGTGTAGTTGCGGGGAGGTTCCGGGGTGTCGACCTCGATGATGTAGTCGCCGTCGTAGTTGTTGTTCCAGGAATCCGCTTCGATGTAGTAGGTGCCGGTATAGCTGGCGGTGAATACGAGGCGCGAGTTGTATCCTGCGCCACCATCATCGTTCTCTGTAATGTACCCGCCGCCGGAATCGAACAGGCGCAGGTAAGGGTCGTCGAGACCATCGCCGCCGGTGGCGTCCAGCGTAATCTCGTATTGCTGACCTGCTGTCAGGTTGATGCGGACCCAATCGGTATCGCCGACGCTGAGGTAGCCCGTGAACGTGTCACCCACGTTCATGCTGTAGGCCGTGCCCGTGTTGGAAGCGGCATCGGAGCCGCTCTCGCTACGTGCAGCATAGTCGCGACCGGTGTCAGCGAGCTCTGCAAATACGCAGTCTTCGTCGTAGGGACGGAACTCGGCGCAGAGGGTACACATGATTGGTTATCCTTTTCCTAACGGGCACCAGAAAACTGGTTACTTCTTGATGGCGTCGGGGAGACCGGCGCTTTGGAGTAGGCTGGCGGCGAAGCGTTTGTAGGCAGCGGCGTCCAGTGTCTTGTCTACGATCGAAACGGTGAGGTCCGGGCCCTGCCGGCCGCCGCCTGCGCCGTGCCAGGCGAGGCTGGCCGAGGCTTCGGTGGGGCTGTGGGACAGCAGGGTCAGCGTGACTTTCACATCTGCCGCCTTGTCGGAGGAGGGCGCCAGCGCGACGCTGGAAGCGGGCAGCATCTCTTGCATAACCGATTGCAAGGCCAAACAAATTTCAGCTTTCGCCTGCGGGTTCTTACCCTCACAGCCAATCACGATTCGCTGCGCCGAGGCCTGTGAAGACATGCCGGAAACTGCCATGAGAAGAGCGATGGCCCCCAGAGATTTGCGAAGCACTACAGCCCCTCCCGCCACTTGCAAATTATCAGATCTGTCCATCCGATCGCAAGGTTTCGGTCGAGTTAGTACTAATTGAATGTGACCTCAATTCACTTTTTTGAGGTATTTTCGTGGCGTCGCCCCGTTATCCGAAACCCGGAAATCCGAAAGCTGGGTTTGGTATGGTTTCGGTATGGGTTTGGTATGGCTGCGAAACCATATTCCGCTGATTTCCCGCCGATTTTGCACCGCGAAAAAAATTTTTGACCTTTTGATAAAATTCTCACAGACTTCTGTCGAGCGGCGCAAGCGGAAGGAGCCAGGGCCATGAGTGAGACGGAGCGCAGAAGGGATGTGGCGGGGGCGCGACTTCCGGCGGAGGCTTACGGGGAGTTGTTTGCCGGAATCTATCCGCCGCTCGATGCGCACGAGGCCCGGGTGGAAGCCGACCGCTGCTATTTCTGCTACGACGCGCCCTGCGTTCAGGCCTGCCCAACGGATATTGATATACCGCTGTTCATTCGTGAAATCGCGACGGGTAACCCCGATGGCTCGGCGAAGACGATCCTGAGCCAGAACATTCTCGGCGGTATGTGCGCACGGGTCTGTCCGACGGAAACGCTGTGCGAAGAGGTTTGCGTGCGGGAGGTGGCCGAGGGCCAGCCGGTGCAGATCGGGGAATTGCAGCGATACGCGACGGATCACCTGATGGCCCGGGGCGAACACCCGTTCAGCCGTGCCGCGCCGACCGGCAAGAGCGTCGGCGTGGTTGGTGCGGGACCAGCAGGGCTGGCGGCGGCGCACCGGCTGGCGATGCTCGGCCACGACGTTGTGGTGTACGAAGCGCGGCCGAAGCCCGGCGGCCTGAACGAATACGGGATCGCGGCCTACAAGGCGGTGGACGACTTCGCGCAGGAGGAAGTGGAGTTCGTCCTGAAGATCGGCGGGATCGAGATGCGATATGACCAGCCGTTGGGCAACGCCGTGACGCTGGAAGATCTGCTGGAGGCGCATGACGCGGTATTTCTCGGCATGGGATTGCCGGATGTGAACCGGCTGGGGTTGGAGGGCGAGGAAGCGGACGGGTGCCTCGATGCCGTGGCCTATATCGAGACGCTGCGGCAATCGGACGATCTGTCGAAGCTGCCGGTTGGGCGCAACGTGGTGGTGATCGGCGGTGGCATGACTGCGATCGACATTGCGGCGCAGGTGAAGCTTCTTGGCGCGGACAGCGTGACGATTGCCTACCGGCGCGGGCAGGACGCGATGAACGCGAGTGTCTACGAGCAGAACCATGCGCGGAAACTGGGCGTGACCATTCGCCACTGGATGCAGCCCGAAGCGCTGATCGTCGAGGACGGCGCTGTAGTGGCTATCGACCTCGCGGCGACGACGGCGGGGCCAGAAGGGCTGCGGAAGACGGGCGAGATGGTGCGTCTGCCGGCGGATCAGGTTTTCAAGGCCATCGGGCAGGCGGGCGATGCCGGGCCGCTGGCAGGGGCCGGGATAGATATGGCCAAGGGCCGGATCGTGACGGATGAGACCGGGCGGACCAGCCATCCGAAGATCTGGGCGGGCGGAGACTGTACTGCCTCCGGCGATGATCTGACGGTGACTGCTGTGGCCGAGGGCCGGGATGCCGCCGAGGCGATCCACAAGGCGCTGATGGAATGAGCGGAGCGGCTGACTGCTCGCGACGTCCGGGAAGGGCCTGACATGGGCGCCGTGTGGCATACTGCACGCGAATACGGGGTAAATCGTGGTATGCTTGCCAACATTGAAATGTTGGGGGACATGGCGATGGAACGGACAGAGGACCGGGTGGTCGCGCATTACGGCGTGGACGGGTTGATGGAACGGATCGAGGCGGCGCTGGTGGAGGCGGGGGCCGATCTGGCGGCGCTGATGCCTGCCGACCTCAAACCTGTTGACGAGTTTCACACCGGTGGGTTGCAGGCGACGGAAGACCTGCTGTCGCAACTGGAGATTTCGCCTGAGATGGCGGTGCTGGACATCGGCAGCGGGCTGGGTGGCACCGCACGGTTTCTGACCCAGCGCTTCGGGGTACGGGTGACTGGCGTGGATCTGACGCCGGAGTTCGTGGACGTGGCGACGCGGCTGAGTGCGGCGGTGGGATTGCAGGAGGCGGTGCGGTTCGAGACCGGTTCCGCCCTTGATTTGCCGGCGGCGAGCGGAAGCATCGATCTGGAGACAATGCTGCATGTCGGAATGAACATCGAGGACAAGGCGGCGCTGATGGCGGAGGTGGCGCGGGTGCTGGCGCCCGGCGGGCGATTTGCGGTGTTCGACGTCATGCGGACGGGCGAGGGCGCGCTGGAGTTTCCTTACCCGTGGGCGGAGGAAGCGGGATTTTCCTTCGTGGCACCGCCGGAAGACTACCTTGCAGGCGCGGAGGCCGCAGGCTTGCTGCCGGTGGCGCAGCGTGACCGTTCCGAATTCGCGTTGTCCTTCTATCGCAACGTTTTCGCAAAAACCAAGGAAATGGGCGGGCCGCCGCCGGTGGGGTTACACCTGCTGATGCGCGGGACCGCGGGACCGAAATTGCAGAACTACATGAGAAGTGTCGAAGCGGGGCTGATCGCGCCCTGCGAGATGATCTTCGCCAAGCCGGGATAGATGAGGAGACAGCCATGGCGGACCTGACGACCGAGTTTCTGGGGATCCGATCCCCCAACCCCTTCTGGCTGGCCTCGGCCCCGCCGACGGACAAGGCCTATAACGTCGAAAGGGCGTTCGAGGCGGGGTGGGGCGGTGTCGTCTGGAAGACGCTGGGCGAGGCCGGACCGCCGGTGGTGAACGTGAACGGGCCGCGCTATGGCGCGATCTGGGGGGCGGACCGGCGGCTCTTGGGGCTGAACAACATCGAGTTGATCACCGACCGCGACCTGGAGTTGAATCTGCGGGAAATGACGGAGGTGAAGAAGCGCTGGCCGGACCGCACGATCATCGCCAGCCTGATGGTGCCCTGCGAGGAGGAGCCGTGGAAGGCGATCCTCGCGCGTGTGGCGGAAACCGGTGTGGACGGGGTGGAGCTGAATTTTGGCTGCCCGCACGGGATGAGCGAGCGCGGCATGGGCAGTGCGGTGGGGCAGGTGCCGGAATACATCGAGATGGTGGCGCGTTGGTGCAAGCAGTACAGCGACCTGCCGGTGATCGTGAAGCTGACGCCGAATATCACGGATATCCGCTATCCGGCGCGGGCGGCCAAGGCGGGCGGGGCCGATGCGGTGAGCCTGATCAATACGGTGTCGTCGATCACGGCGGTCGATCTCGACAGTTTCGCGCCGGAGCCGACGATCGACGGCAAGGGCTCCCATGGCGGCTATTGCGGCCCGGCGGTGAAGCCGATCGCGCTGAACATGGTGGCCGAGATCGCGCGGGATGCGGAGACGGCGGGGCTGCCGATCTCGGGCATCGGCGGGATCACTACGTGGCGCGATGCGGCGGAGTATATCGCGCTGGGCTGCGGCAACGTGCAGGTGTGCACGGCGGCGATGACCTACGGCTTCAAGATCGTGCAGGAGATGATCTCGGGCCTGTCCGACTACATGGACGAGAAGGGGTTCACGAGTATCGAGGATTTCCGGGGCCGTGCGGTGCCGAACGTGACGGACTGGCAGTACCTGAACCTCAACTACGTGACCAAGGCGCGGATCGACCAGGACAAGTGCATCAGTTGCGGGCGTTGCCATATCGCGTGCGAGGATACCTCGCATCAGGCGATCACCAACATGGTGGACGGCAAGCGGCATTTCGAGGTGATCGACGCGGAATGCGTGGGCTGTAACCTGTGCGTCAACGTCTGCCCGGTGGAGGACTGCATCTCGATGGTGGAGCTTCCGGCGGGCGAGGTGGATGCGCGCACGGGGCAGACGGTGCGCGAGGACTATGCCAACTGGACCACGCACCCGAACAATCCGAGTGCGCGTGCGGCGGAATAGGCGTCAGCCCATACTGGCCTGATTGCGGCGGAGGGCGGCGCGGCGGGTGTCGTCGCGCCAGCTCCAGTAGGCGGCGACGGCCCATGTCAGGCAGTAGGCGCCGCCCAGCCCGAGAATGACGGTACCGCTGACGGGGCCGATGGCGGCGCGTTCCAGCAACTGTGAGAAGCTCTCCAGCGGTTCGGGGTGGACGAGCAGTTTGCCGCAATAGGCTGTTGTCTGGATCAGCAGTATCCACAGGTAGTTTCGCCGGATGCGGCGGCCGATCGCGACCCAGATCGAGACGTGGTAGCGGGGCTGCCAGTAATCCTCCGCCAGGGTGCGTTGCCAGCCTTCCTCCATGTGGAGATCGCCGTCGTGCAGCATCGGCGCGTAGAAATGCGTTTCCATCCAGCGGCAACGGGCACGCCAGACGTTGAAGTATCGGTAGCGCCGGGCCTCCAGCATCAGGAAGAAGACGATGAGGATGCCGACGAGAACCAGCGGCAGCGGTGAGGCGACGGGCGAAGAGAACGAGATCGACAGGGCGATGCCGAGGGTGACGACGGCCCAGTTGGTGGTGGTGTCGAGGCGGGTGCGCCAGATCGTGGAGCGGTAGACCTCGCCCCGGTAGAGGTGGGCGACAGCGCCAATTTCGGCCGCGTCGAATGCCTTGCGTTCGGTTAACCCGCCTTTTGACATGTTTTCAGTCTCCCGGCCTCCATGATGCACGCAGGCTCGGCTTCGGGCAAGTTCCGGCCATCGTCCGTGTTGCATTGAATCGGGAGATGCGCTGATCTGAAAGCGGTTTGGCTTTGGGGGTTAACGGATGCGCGCGTTCAAGTGGCTGCTTTGGGTGGGTATGCTGGTTGCCGGTACGGACGCGGCCCTTGCGCAACAGGGCCGGCCGGGGGAGCGATGGAGCTTCGCCGATACCGAGTTTTTTCAGGACTATGCCTGGAATCTGGGGCGGCTTACCGGGAGTTTCAGCGAGATCGCAGTGTTTTGCGAGGGCGGCCAGCCGTTCGTGCTGTTCGATGACGGCCAGGTTTATCAGGGGGATACGCGGCAGGGGCGGTTGTCCATTTCGGTAGACGGGCGGGATTTTTCTCGGGTGGCGGAGTTCATTCCACATGGGCATGTATCCTTCTGGAAGGTCGATCCCGGCGCTGGATTGCTGGATGCACTGATGGCGGGGAGTACGGTAACGGTGGTGTCAGACAACCGCGGCGATGCCTTCAGTTTCAGCCTGCGCGGGTCGAGCGCGGCAATCAGCCAGGCGGTGCGGGCCTGCGGCGGGCAGGCCGTGGCGAGTGCTGGCGGTCAGGGCGGCGGTGGCGAGCTTTCGCCGGACCTGCTTGCGGCGCGTATCCGCGAGGTGTGCCGAGGGCCATCGACGCTGGAGCAGGGGGCGATCGCATCGGGCGACATCGACCGGGACGGGCGCGCAGACTACCTGTTGGACTGGTCCAAGGTCGACTGTGCGGACCGGTCCGTTGGGCGGGGTGGCGGTTTTTGCGGGATGCAGATGTGCTCCGTCGATGTGTACGCGTCGTCTGTGTGGACACCTTCGCGGTATCCGCAGGGTATTTTGACAGTGTCCTATGAACTGGCGGGGCCGGGTGACGATTTCGCCTTGCAGACGACCTCCAGCGGCGGCGGTTGTCCGTTTGCGCAGGTGTGCCATGCGGTGTGGCGGTGGAACGGGGCGGAGCTGGTGCCGACGGTCGTGGATGCGCCGGTGGAAAGCACAGCTTCGCAGCCTGAGCCATCACCCGTGCCTGTCCCTGCGCCGATGGCGGAGGCGCCGCCAGCGGCCGCGCCCGTGCAGGGCGAGGGTATTCAGTACCAAGGGGCAGGCCCGGACTATGGGCAGCAACTGGCGCAGGCCGGTATTGTGCCGGGCCAGTGGAGTTCGCTGGTGCCAGAGGGGGCGATGGGCGCGGTTTTCAGCCTTTATGTCGACCTGACGGGCCTGTCGTTGACGCTGGGATGCGCGCCGACGCTGCCGGGACTGACGGTGACGGCGGCGGCACCGATGCTAACGGGACTGAACCCCGATTTCGGGCCGGAGGACGACGTGTTCCTGCGACTGCGCGGGGAGGATTTCCGGCTGCCCTTTCACGAGACACTGACCACGGGTGGCGACCCGGGCCGGATGACCGCGCGCTGGGACGGGCAGGTGCGGCTGCTGGCCTTGTTGAATGCGGGCGCGGATGTCGACGTTATGATCGCGCCTGATGGGGACTATGGGGCTGCGATACCGGTGGGGCGGGTGCCCGGCTCTGCCAATAATCCGGGCTATGCGCATGTGCTGGCTGAGTGCGGGGACGGGCCCACGCCGGCGGGTGCGGTGCAGAGCTTCCCCAATGGCGAGGACATGGTATTCGAGGGAGCGTGGATGCTGCGGCCGCGGACGGAGCATTTCCTCGTGCCAGTTTCACGCAGCATAGATGAGCGCAACGGCATGAGTTTCGGACTGCATTGCGGCGTTGATGGCGGGCCGATGGGGCATCTGAACCCGATGCTGGTGACGGAGGGGGCGCTGTATCCGGTGCAGCTGCGGATTGGCGAACAACTCTTCAGCCTGCCGGGTTTTGGCGAGAAGGGATCGGTTGTCTTCGGGCTGACAGATCGGTTCATGGCTGCGCTGGACCCGGGCCAGCCGGTGATCTGGTTGCAAAACGGACGGGCGGAAAACACGTTCCGCACCGAAGGGCTGCCGCGGGCGAAGGCGTTCGCGCTGGGTGATTGCACCGGTGGCGGCAATGCCGGAGCGGGGGCGCCTGTGACCGAAGGTGACGACGCCGACGCGACTTTGGTGGCGGCGTTCGAGGCCAATGGCTGCGTGATGACGGAGGCCCAGTTGCTGGAGTTCTACAACGGTGCAGGTCTCGGCCTGATGGGCGCGAACAACGCGGTGATCGCCGTGTCGGAGCGGCCGGATGTGGAGGTCATCAGCCGGGAGCCTTTCACCTATCGGTTCTTCGGTTCGCCGTATTGCGGGTACTGAACGGGCAAGGATGCCGCCGCCTGTCAGCCGTCGGGCATGGCGATCTGGAAGATCGCGCCTCTGCCGGGGATGCCGCCCGCCGTGAGGTGCCATTGATGCTTTTCGCAGATGGAGCGGCAGGTTGCGAGGCCGATGCCGCTGCCCTCCACCGCCTCGGGCACTACCAGCCGCTCAAACGGTTCAAACAGGCGGGTGCGATCCCGGCAGTGAAAGCCGATGCCGTTGTCGCGAATGGTCAGGCGGCTGTTGCCGTTGGTTCCATGAAGGCGGCGGACGCGGATCAGGGGTGACCGGCTCTCGGCCCGGTACTTGATGGCATTGCCGAAGATGTTGATCAGCAACTGGTCAAGGAGTACGGGATCGGCCTGTGCCTCGCCCAGGTGGCCCATGATGTCGATCCGGGCATCGGTGCCACGGAATTGAGGAAGCATCGCCTCCTCAACGCGGGCGATCGCGTCTTCGATGCAGATGGTCTCCTTCGTTGGCATCATGGCCCCGGAACGGGCGTGTTCGAGCAGGTCGGCGATGAGTTTCTGCAGGCGCTCGGCGGCGGTGCGGGCGATGTCCAGCGTTTCGGTGGCTTCCGGTGGCAAGGCTTCGCCGTAATCCTCCTCGACGATGTCGATCAGGCCGGCAATGTGATTGAGCGGTGTCTTGAGATCGTGGGCGGCGACGTAGCTGAAGCGTTCGAGATCGTGGATGTTGGTTTCCATCTGCCGGATCAGGCGACGTTGTTCGGCGGCGAGTTGGTTGGCGCGGCGAAGCTGGGTGTTGAGAGCCTCGAATGTCTTGTCGATCGGCTTTTCCGGGTTCTCCAGCAGTGTGTAGGCGGTTGCGGGACCATCCGGACCCTTGAGCGCCGAAACCCGCATATCAAGGCTGATTTCCGGCCGTTGGCGGTGCCGCAGGCGCAGGCTGCCGCCGGATGCGGTGGCACGGATGTCGGCCATCAGGTCGGCGCGACCGCTGGTGAAGTGGGTATCTATCCGCGCGCCGGGCCAGGTGCCGGCGGGCATGCAGAAGGACAGGATCTGGCGCATGCGGCGGTTGGCGGTGGTGATTCTGCCGTCTGCGTCGATGGCAAGAACGGCGGTCGGCAGGCTCTCTACCATCGCCCGGTAATCGGCGGTTGATCGGGTGGGATCAGCCGAAATACTCACGACCGCCCCCGCCTTCTGCCAGATGGACGATGACCCGACAGCCCGGATCTCCCTGCGAGATTGTTTGCGCCAGTTCGACGCGGGCGTAACCCAGGTTGTTGGCGGCGATGCGCCCGAAGACGCTGGATGTCATCATGCAGAGCGAGTAGCGGCCGTTGACGTATCTGCCGAAGGGACATCGGGTGTTGACGAGGACGATCCTGCGGGCATCGATGCTCTCGATGGAAAAACCTCCGTCGATCCGGGATTTGAGATCGACCAGCGCATTGGCGACCTGATGGATATCCAGTTTGGCGGTGTCGGCAGCGGATAGGTATTCCGCGTTCATCATTTCGCCTATGCGGTTGCCGACAAGGGCGATGAAGCCTTCAGCCTCACTCAGGCCGACGGAATCCTCCAGCACGCTGGCAAGTTCGCTCATCAATTCGCGCAGGAAAATGTCCCGGTCACGGGAAATTTCGGAGGTGGCAAATATGTTGGTGTCGTCAATCATCGTTCTGCACTCCGGCCCGGCAGGCAGGCTATAGGCAGCCGGGGCACGAACAGTATGTAGCAGAAAAATACAATCAAAGGTTGATAAAGCTGTTCGGGCAGATCGTCGGGTCATCCGTCCGGGCCGCGGGTGTGATTCAGGATCAGTCCGAACAGGATCTCATGCAGCGCTTGGCGGTAGGGCTCGGCCGGGGTGCCGGTGTCGATGGCGAGGGCCGCACGGTCGAACATGGCGGAGGCGAGGTCGGCGCGGGCGTCGATATCCGATGATGGCGTTCCCGGGGGCGCAGCCGCGGCGATCGCGTGACGCAAGGTGGCCGCACCCGTGGCGGTGTCGATTTCGCGCATCGCCGCCGGACCGAGGACGGCGGGCCCCTCGACAAGCATAAGCCGGGTGCGTCCGGGGATGGCCATTGCGGCGAAGAAGGCGTCTGCGCCGGTTCTCAACGCCTCGTTACCGGGCGAAGTGCCCTGGGTGGCGCGGTCGATGGTTGTGGCCACGGCCTCCGCTTCGGCGGTGATGACGGCGCGGAACAAGTCCTGCTTGTCGCGGAAATGGTGATAGAGCGCGCCGCGGGTAACGCCGGCGGCAGCGACGAGATCCGGTGTGCCTGTGTTGGCATAGCCATGGGTGGCGAAGCGCTCCCGCGCGGCGCGGACGAGGGCTGTGCGGGTCTCCGCACGGCGGTCGGCGTTGGAACGACGTTCTTGCATACATACAGCCTGTATGTTAATTGCGATATACATACAGTGTGTATGTTTATTTCGGAAAGGACAAGGGATGAAGACGAGCCAGTATTATCCGGTGCTGATGGTCGAGGATGTGGCGACGGTGGCAGCGTTCTACGTGCGGCACTTCCGGTTCCGGCCGCTTTTTGAAAGCGACTGGTATGTCCATTTGCAATCGGTGGAAGATGAGGCGGTTAACCTGGCGATACTTGCTGGCGATCACGAGACGATCCCAGAGGTGGCGCGAGGCAGGGCTGCGGGTGTCTTGCTGAATTTCGAGGTGGAGGATGTGGATGCAGTTTACGCGGAGCTTGGCGCGGCAGGATTGCCCATGCTGCTTGAGTTGCGCGACGAGGCATTCGGGCAACGGCATTTCATCACGCGCGATCCGGCGGGTGTGCTGATCGATGTGATTACGCCGATCCCGCCCAGCGGAGAGTTCGTGGCTCAGTTCGACGCCGCGGCAGTGCCAGCGTAAGGGGCGTGCCGGTTATCAGGCCGCCACATCAAAAAGTTGCGGTTCCGGTTTGCCGGTGCCGTTGACGATCTCCACGTCACGCTCGATGGGTGTCTGCTGACGTTCCGGCACATCCCTGGCCAAGGAGGCATTCACTCCGGCATCTGTATCATTTTGGGTGGCTGCCGATGGGCCGGTGACGGCGAAGGGCGACGGGGGAGGAGCCTCTCCGGGATCAATGCGACCCGTGGTTTCCCGCAGCGCCGCCTCCCGCTGGTTGGCAAGATTGGTGCTTTCTGCCGTGTCGATGCGCCCACCGACCGGTTCCGTGGCAGCACCCGTAACGGTCTCCGGATTGGGAGGCCGGGTTTCGGTGGATGGTGCTGAATTGCCGGTCTCCGCTGTCCCGACGGATTCGTCCGCCGAATTGCTGGCGTCGGACCTTGCCTGCGAGACTTCCTCGGACTTGGCGACTTCCTCGGCCCTGGCCTCCACGGCCGCCTGCCTTGCGGCATCGGCACGGGCCTCGGCTTCCCGCGCCTTGGCCTCCGCCTCCGACAGGTCGCGAACCATCTTCTGGATAGCGGTGGGCGGCACGGAAGGTGCTTCCCGCACCGCTTTTGATGGCGGCAGTTCCGTCTTTTCGCCCTTTGCCTCACTTCGGGCAGCGGCGTTGGTGATCGCTCCGGACGCTGCCGGAGCAGGATCGATACTGGCTGATGGTATCATCGTATCCTCTTCCAATCAGAGCGTCGCTTCTGCGCGCGGCTTAACACGGTGATATTGCGGCTGAGGATGTTACCGGATGGTTAGCGACATGGCGCGGCCAACCGATATTTCCGGATCTGGTTAAAGACCCGTTATCGCTGACGGACGCAGGGTCTTGGTGAACATCTGTGTCAGGAAGTGTGCGGCGTCATGGATGTGGCCATCCTCGCGCGTGCCGAGGATGCCGCGTATCTGGGCATCGAAATCGGCGTAGTGCTGCGTCGTGGCCCAGATGGCGAAGATCAGGTGGTAGGGATCCGTGCGGGCGATGCGGCCGGAGCGGGACCAGCCGCGTATGACGTTGGCCTTCTCGTCAACGAGGTCCTTCAGCGGCCCTTCGATCACGTCCATCATGCGGGGCGCGCCCTGTACGATCTCGCCGGCGAACAGGCGGCTTTCGCGAGGATAGTCGCGGGCCATTTCCAGCTTGCGCTGGATGTAGGCGGTGATTTCGGTCAGCGGATCGCCGTCTGCGTCGACGGCGCGCAGCGGGGCCAGCCACATATCCAGCAGATTGGACAGGAGCGCGCGGTGGATCGCCTCCTTCGAGGCGAAGTAGTAGAGCAGGTTGGGCTTGGAAAGGCCCGCGGCGTCGGCGATCTGGTCGAGGGTGGCACCCCGGAAGCCGTGGGTGGAGAACACCTCCAGAGCGGCGTCGAGGATCGCCTCTGTCTTTTCCGATTGTATCCGTGTCCGGGCTTTCATGGGCGCAGCTTTGCGGAAGGCGCTGGGCTGTGCAAGAGCGGATGCGCCCCTTGCGGCGGCCCGGCGGCTGGGAGTAGCTTCGCCGGGACAGAATCCCGGGATAGAGAGGTAGACCCGATGTTGCGGAACGCCATTGCCTGCGCCTTTGCCGCCCTGACGCTTGCCGCCTGCGATGGCCCCATTGCCCAGCCGGTGCTGACCGAGGCCCAGTTCCGGCAGGAGATCGTCGGCAAGACGCTTTCCAACGGCGCGACGACACTGCGGATTTTCGCCAACGGCATTGTCGGCGGTCTTGGCAACTCCGGGCCGGTGGTGGGCACGTGGCGTTGGGAGGACGGTCGGTTCTGCCGGATCATCGCCTCGGGCGGGCCGGTAGGCGATGGCTGCCAGACGGTGCTGCTGACAGGAGAGGCCGTGACGTTCATCGAGGCGTCCGGCGGTGTCGGCAACCAGACCTATTTTCTGGCGAACTGAGCGCAGGGCGCGCGACGATAAGGAGAGACGAGATGTCGGACAGGACGGCGCGGGTGCCGAATGATTTGCGGGCGTTCTGGATGCCCTTCACCGCCAACCGCCAGTTCAAGGCGGCGCCGCGCATGTTCGTGGCCGCCGAGGGCGTGCACTATACCACGGCCGAGGGCCGGCAGGTGCTGGACGGGACATCGGGGCTGTGGTGCTGCAACGCGGGCCACAAGCGGCCGAAAATCGTGGAGGCGATCCAGAAGCAGGCGGAGGAGCTGGATTACGCACCCGCCTTCCAGATGGGGCACCCCAAGGCGTTCGAGCTTGCCAACCGGGTGATCGACATCGCGCCCGAGGGCATGGAACACGTGTTCTACACCAACTCCGGCTCCGAAAGCGTGGAGACGGCGCTGAAGATCGCGATTGCCTATCACCGGGCGCGGGGCGATGCCGGGCGCACGCGACTGATCGGGCGCGAGCGGGGCTACCACGGGGTGAACTTCGGCGGTATCTCGGTGGGCGGGATCGTGGCCAACCGCAAGCATTTCGGCAGCCTGCTGAACGGGGTGGATCATCTGCCGCACACGCATCTGCCCGAGAACGCCTATTCGCGCGGCCAGCCCGAGCATGGCGCGCATCTGGCCGATGAACTGGAGCGGATCGTCGGCCTGCACGATCCCTCGACCATCGCCGCCGTGATCGTGGAGCCGATGGCGGGCTCGACGGGTGTGCTGATTCCGCCGAAAGGGTATTTGCAGAAGCTGCGGGACATCACGAAAAAGCACGGGATCCTGCTGATCTTCGACGAGGTGATCACCGGGTTCGGGCGCGTGGGTGCGGCCTTCGGGTCGCAGCGATACGGGGTGACGCCGGACCTGATCACCTGTGCCAAGGGGCTGACCAACGGGGTGATCCCGATGGGCGCGGTGCTGGCGACAGCGGAGATTCACGACGCGTTCATGACCGGGCCGGAGAACATGATCGAGCTGTTCCACGGTTACACCTACAGCGGCAACCCGATGGCCTGCGCCGCCGGGCTGGCGACGCTGGAGACCTATCGCGAGGAAGCGCTTTTCGAGCGGGCGGCCGACCTGGCGCCCTATTGGGAAGACGCGCTGCATTCGTTGAAGGGGCTGCCCCATGTGATCGACATCCGCAATGACGGGCTGATCGGCGCGGTGGAACTGGAGCCGATCGCCGGACAGCCGACGCGGCGGGCCTTTCAGGCGTTTCTGGATGCCTACGAGGCGGGGTGCCTGATCCGCACGACGGGCGATATCATCGCGCTGTCGCCGCCGCTGATCTTCGAGAAGGCGCATATCGACCAGTTGATCGGGACGCTGGGGGATGTGCTGAAGAAGCTGGGGTGAGTGTGGGCTGCCGCTGGCCCGGCGGGCTTCGCCCTTGTTTCCGGGCCGGGTGTGCGGCGGATATGGACGGTGGGGTGAAGGCTACATTGCGGTTTTCGGGAGGTTCTGATGACGGAACGGGAAGCGGCACATGCCGAGACGCTGGTGGATGATGCGCGGGTGCGGGTGACGCGGTTCGATTTCGCGCCGGGGGCCGAGACGGGGTGGCATGTGCACGGGCATGACTACGTGATCACGGCGATTACTGATTGCGAGATGCTGCTGGAGGAGCCGGGCGGCGGGAGCCGGCGGGTGCAGGTGCCGGCGGGCAGTGCCTACCGGCGCGACGCGGGCGTGGAGCACAATGTCGTCAACGCCGGCGATGCGCCGATGCGGTTCATCGAGGTGGAACTGAAGGAGCGCGCCCCGGCGTGAGCCGGGGCGCTGGGTGGTATCAGCCGCAGGTTGCCGACAGGCTGGCGTGGCCACGATCCACCGCGTCGAGCGTGACGGTGCAGCTTTCGCCTTCGAGTTCGACTGTCGCTTCTTCACCGGTCGCAAGGGAGACGGTTCTGAAACCGTTGAGGGCGACGGTGGCACCGCTGCCGTCAGCGGCAACGCGCGAGACAAAGGCGCGGATCTTGCCATCGGCCAGTGCGATCGTTGAGCCGGGACGGGTGCCTTCGGGCTCGCCCGCCGGGGCGTCGGCTGCGGCATCGGCACTGGTGGCGGCACCGCCTGCGGCAAGCATTTCGGCAACGCTGCCCTGCAAACCCTCCAGCCCGGTACTGAGGGCCTGACTCTGGTTCTCGGCGGCCTCTGACAGAGCGCTGCTGACGGAGCCGGAGAAACCCTCGAAGGCGGAGGTGAAGCTGGCGCCGAGACCTTCCGTCGCTTCCGTGCTGGCGGTATTGGCTTCGGCGACGCTGGTTTCCATCGCGGTGACCTTCTCCGACAGGTTGGTAATTTCGGCGGACAGGCTGTCGGTGCTGGCGCCGATTGCCTCGATCTGGCCGGCGAGGCTCTGCTGCAGTTCCTCGACATCGGGCACGGAGGGGCTGGCGAGCCAGGTGATGAAGGCACCGAAGATGGCACCGCCACCGGCGACGAGAAGGGTGTTTTCGGACATTTGGAAACTCCTGAATGGCTGCGCACGATCGAATTTCGTTCACACATCCCGTGCGAATCCTGTTGATGGTAGCGCAAATGGGCGCTTCACCGAGGGGAAATTCCGTGCTGAATTCCGGAACGGAAGTGTCGAGGGAGGCGGCGATGGCCGGAGTGGAAGGCGGATGCCTGTGTGGTGCGGTGCGCTATCGGGCGGCGGAAGCGCCGAGCGTGACGGTGCATTGCGCATGCAGCGATTGCCGCAAGCTGGGCGGCACGGGGCACTCGACGCACAGCGTGGTGCCGGCGAAGGGCTTCGAGATCAGCGGCGCGGTGACGGCTTGGGAAAAGGTGGCCGACAGCGGCAACCGTATCAACCGGCGGTTCTGCCCGGTGTGCGGGGCGCAGGTCTATCACACGCGCGACGGGATGGAGGGGCTGGTGGTGCTGCGCACCTCGTCGCTGGACGATCCGGAGGTCGCGGTGCCGGCGCGGGTAATTTACATGACCTCCGCCGTCACATGGGATCATTTCGATCCGGGGTTACCGAAGTTTGAGAAGATGTCGGTGCCGAAGGGGTAGGCGTGCCACGGCCTGCCTGGGTTCATACGCCACGCTCGGCAAAGACCTCTTTTGCGGTGAAGAGGCCGTTGAGGGCGGCGGGGAAGCCTGCGTAGACGGCCATCTGCATGAGCACTTCGGTGATTTCCGCGCGGGTCAGGCCGACATTCAGACCAGCCTCTATGTGGACCTTGAGTTGCGGCGTGGCGGTGCCCATCGCCGTCAGGGCGGCGATGGTCGCGATCTCGCGGTCGCGCAGGGAAAGACCCTCGCGGCTGTAGATATCGCCGAAGGGAAACTCGATCAGCAGGCGGGCGAAATCGGGGGCGATGTCGGCGAGGGCGGCGACGACGTTCTCGCCAGCCGCGCCGTCGATCTGCGAGAGGGCGCGGGCGCCGCGCTCGTATCTGGTTTCGGTCATGTCGGTTCCTTTTCCACGAGGGATTGCAGCGCGGCGATCTTGGTATCGAGGGCGCTGAGGTTGCAGGCGAGTTCGGCGGCATCGGCGCGGACCTTCACACGATGCGCTTCCATCAGGGCAAGCCGGGCGGCGGCGCTGGCATCGCCTTCGCCGCGCAGCCGCGCGTATTCTAGCATCTGGCGGATCGGCATTCCGGTGGCTTTCAGGCGGCGCAGAAAGTCGATCCATGTCAGGATCGTCTCGTCATAGTCGCGCCTTCCGGAACCGTCGCGCCCCGCACGCGGCAGGAGGCCGATGCGCTCGTAATAGCGGATCGTATGGGCAGAAAGGCCGGTGCGGGCCGCGAGTGCGCCTATTTTCATTGCATGATTCCCCGAGTGATGCGGCCAACCTACGAGTTGGAGTACGCTCCAGGTCAAGAGCGGTTCGAGGGCGCGGAATCCGCTTGACCGCGCCCCGCCCCCCGGTAGCCTGCCTGCGACAGCAAGTGAGGAGAGCGTTATGGCGGCACCCGGTGAGAACCTGCGGATCAATGGCGAACGGCTGTGGGACAGCCTGATGGAGATGGCCAAGATCGGGCCGGGCATTGCCGGCGGCAACAATCGCCAGACGCTGACCGACGAGGATGGCGAAGGCCGGGCGCTGTTTCAGAAATGGTGCGAGGCGGCGGGCTGCGAGATGGGGCTGGACCAGATGGGCAACATGTTCGCGTGGCGCGCGGGCGAAGACCCGGATGCGCTGCCGGTTTATGTCGGCTCCCACCTCGACACGCAGCCGACCGGTGGCAAGTACGACGGGGTGCTGGGTGTGCTGGGCGGATTGGAAGTGATCCGCAGCATGAACGACCTCGGCATCAAGACGAAGCATCCGGTGGTGGTGGTCAACTGGACCAACGAGGAGGGCACGCGCTTTGCGCCCGCGATGCTGGCCTCTGGCGTATTCGCGGGCATGCATGAGCAGGCGTGGGCCTACGACCGCCAGGATGCGGACGGGAAGAGTTTCGGCGCGGAACTGGAGCGTATTGGCTGGAAGGGCGAGGAGGAGGTGGGCGCACGCAAGATGCATGCCTTCTTCGAGTTGCACATCGAGCAGGGACCCATCCTCGAAGCGGAAGGCAAGGATATCGGCGTGGTGACGCACGGGCAGGGGCTGTGGTGGCTGGAGGTGACGCTGACAGGCAAGGATGCGCATACCGGCTCCACCCCGATGAACATGCGTGTGAATGCGGGGCTGGGCATGGCGCGGATCACCGAAGCGGTTCACCGGATCGCGATGGAGCATCAGCCCAATGCCGTGGGCGCGGTGGGGCAGGCGAATGTCTATCCGAACTCGCGCAACGTCATTCCCGGCAAGGCGGTGTTCACGATCGACTTCCGCTCGCCCGATCTGGAGAAGCTGACCTCGATGCGCGAAAAACTGGAGGTCGAGGCGGCGCGGATCGCGGAGGAATTGGGGCTGGGCATTGAGATCGAGCCGGTCGGGCATTTCGATCCCGTCACGTTCGACGAGGGGTGCGTCGGCGCGGTGCGCGATGCGGCGGAGCGTCTGGGTTATTCGCATCTCGATATCGTCAGTGGCGCGGGGCACGATGCCTGCTGGATCAACCGCGTCACGCCGACTGCGATGGTGATGTGCCCCTGCGTCGACGGACTGAGCCATAACGAGGCCGAGGAGATCAGCGCTGAGTGGGCGCGGGCCGGGGCGGATGTGCTGTTTCACGCAGTGGTGGAAACGGCGGAAATCGTCGGATGAGGCGGAACAGGCACGCCGGCGTTAGCGCAGCTATAGGCGTGCCGAAGCCGCGCCGTGGTGCCGGGTGGATGCCGCGATGAAACGCGCGCTGCTTCTTGCCCTGACGCTGCTGATATCGGCCTCTGCTCGGGCGGAAGCGGTCTGGTACGACTATCGGAACTGGACGGTGATCGTGGAGACCGTCGATACCGGTGAGGATTTGCGGGTGACCTGCACGGCGCGAACTGGCGGCGACGGGCTGCCGACGCTGAAGCTGGAGGTTTCCAACGGCGATGCCTTGCCGCCGGGCTACTACCCCGAGGTGGCGCTGGAGGAGAGCGCCATACGCGGCTATCCGACAGTGATGAACGAGACAATGACGGTGTATTTCGAGACCGACAGCGGCTGGAAGAGCGATGCCGGTGTGGCCGCCTGGCGCGATGATGAGGGGTTTGCCCATGCGCGGGCAGTGATCTTCGGCGGCAGCGCGGCCAACCTGGCGCTGTTGCGGGAGATGCGGCAGGCGGGGAAGCTGTGGGTGACATCAGATGGCGAGGTGATCCATGCCGCATCGCTGGCGGGATTCACGGCGGCCTATGGCAAGGTGGCAGAACAGTGCGGATTTTCGGCGGCGGATGTGACCGGCTGAACTTTCGATTTGTTCACTATGTTCCGGAGAGAACAGATTGCCAGCCCGGGATGCGGTAGCTTTCCCTTGTGTTCAACATAACACGCGTAACGAGTAAGCCGGGGTTTGGGGGCCCCGGAGTTCGATCGGGGGGTTGAGCAATGAGTGGGGCAACTTTTCTGCTTCGCCCGTTGATCGTCGGTACCAGTCCCAGTCGGGACGCATAATTCAGGGAGCCATTCGACCTCTCCCGAAGTGTCGGATGGCTTCTCCTCGCGTCGGCCAGGGGCGCGGTGGTGGATCATCGCAGCGACAGCGACGGTCTCCAAACAGTGCAGCGCGCTGAAGAAACCGCGAAAGCCCTTATTTTATCAATTGCTTGCAGCCCGTTTCTTATGTGAAACGTCGGCTGCTTCTGCCGCTGTTCGCGGCCCGTTGCCAGAGCCGGCACTCGCAAAAACATCTGAACTGTAGGGCCAGCTGTGCGTTGCTGAAAGCAGAGGTCGATATCATGATCCTCGGGAATGATCAGACGAACGTATCGCGGCGCACCTGCAACGAGTAGCTGTAGCCTTGAGCGTTCCTGTCTGTCATTGTAACGCAACAAGCAGACCGGTCCGGGACAAGGGCCGGGCACAAAGGAGAGAACGATGCGAAAGTTTTTGGGGGCCTTTCTGGCCGCAACCCTCGGGTTCGGCGGTGCAGCAGTGGCGCAGGATCCGCCGAAGCACTTCAGCAACCAGTGGGAAGTCGGCTATTATGATGCTGATGGCAATGCCACGACGGCACTGGGTGGCGCCGAGCAGGTGGCCTTTGTGCGCGGACCGAAGGAGATCGTACTGGAGATCGGGTGCCGGACGGGTGACCAGGATGGCCTGTTCTATCGCATTGGCAGCCGTTCCGCCGAGAACAAGCAGTTCGCCGGCGAGGGGTTCACGCCGACCGTGACGATCCGGGATGCCGGCCAGGTGCGGTTCGAAAAGGAACTGGTGACCAACAAGTATTTCCCGCGCGAGTTCTATCAGGGCCCGGTGATCCAGGCTTTCCAGGACGGACTGAAAGGTGGCGACCGCATCGTCTTCAATGACAAGGCGAAGGAAGTTTTCTTCACCTTCTCGTTGGCCGGGTCTAGCAAGGCGATTTCCAGCCTTCCCTGCATGTAAGGACTGACCGTGGCGCGAAGAGGCAAGCGCGGCGCGTTGAAACGCGGGCTGCGTTGGGGAAAGTGGTTGATATCCGGCGGAGCCATTGTGGCTATCGCAATTTTCCTCGTGATCTTCATGCCGACCACAGAAACGGGTCCGGGGCAGGGCGAAGTGGCCTTGCCCCCGACCGGCATGCCGCAGGAAGCCAACGTGGTGCCGGAAGCGACGGCGGCGACCGTGGTGGAGAGCGAAGAGGCAACTGCCAAACCGCCGACATTGCCGAGCTGGGACTGGCAACTCTCCGCCCCGTTTGCCTATGACCGCGTCGTCGATGTGATGGATGTTGATCCCGACAGTATTGTCAGCTCCGACGTTGCCGCATTGAAGGAACGGGGCACGTATCTGATCTGTTACGTTTCGGTCGGGACGCTGGAGAGCTATCGCCACGATGCCAACCAGTTTCCGGCGGCGGTGATCGGCGAAATCTACGGTGACTGGCCGGACGAGCGGTTCCTCGACATCCGGGAGATCGACACGTTGCTGCCACTGATGGAAGCACGGTTCCGCGCGTGCAGGGACAAGGGGTTTGATGCGGTGGAGCCTGACAATCTCGATGTGCATTTCAATGACAGCGGATTTCCCATCACGGCTGCCGACAGCCTTGCCTATGCCAAGGCACTGGTAATGGTCGCCAAGGGCATGGGACTGGCCATCGGACAAAAGAACGTGCCGGATCTGGTGCCTGATCTGGTGGGCGAGATGGATTTCGCCATCGCCGAAAGCTGTTTTGAACATGTCTGGTGCGACAAGCTCCAGCCCTATCTTGATGCGGGCAAGCCCGTCTACGGGGCCGAATTCACCAACGCTGAGCTCGATTGGGAAGCTGCGTGTTCGGCGGCGACGGAAATGGGCATTTCCCTCATCCTCAAGGATCGCGACCTTTCGGCGGCGATCACCCGCTGCCCCTGACGCAATGCGGGCAAGTGCCTGACGGAAAGGCACTTTGTCGTTCATGCCCCTTGCGGGGCGTTCTCGTTCCTTGCACTCTCCGGACTGCTCATTAGAGTGGCGGAAGGCGGCGGGCCGGCGATGCCCCGGCCGTGCCGGACAACAGGGAAAACGAGGCGTATCATGACAACGGTTATCAAGGGCGGCACGGTCGTCACGGCGGATCTCACCTATAAGGCGGATGTGTTGGTTGATGGCGGCAAGATTATCGAGATCGGTGAGGGACTTTCCGGCGATACCGTGCTGGACGCCACGGGCTGTTATGTAATGCCGGGTGGGATCGACCCACACACGCATCTGGAAATGCCATTCATGGGCACCTATTCGTCGGACGATTTCGAGAGCGGAACGCGCGCTGCACTTTCGGGCGGCACGACGATGGTCGTTGATTTCGTGCTTCCTTCGCCCGACCAATCCCTGCTGCAGGCGATGGACATGTGGCACAACAAATCGGGCCGCGCGTCGTGCGACTACAGTTATCATATGGCGATCACCTGGTGGGGCGAGCAGGTGTTCGACGACATGAAGACGGTGGTGCAGGAAAAGGGCATCAACTCGTTCAAGCACTTCATGGCCTACAAGGGTGCACTGATGGTCAACGACGACGAGATGTACGCCTCGTTCCAGCGTTGTGCCGAACTGGGCGCGCTGCCGCTGGTGCATGCGGAGAATGGCGACGTGGTGGCGGAGTTGCAGGCTAAGTTGATGGCGGCGGGCAATGACGGGCCGGAAGCGCATGCCTATTCCCGCCCGCCGGAGGTGGAGGGTGAGGCGACCAACCGCGCGATCATGATCGCCGATATGGCGGGTGTGCCGCTGTACGTGGTGCATACCTCCTGCGAGGAGGCGCATGAGGCAATCCGGCGGGCGCGGCAGAATGGCAAGCGCGTATACGGCGAGCCGCTGATCCAGCATCTGACGCTGGACGAGAGCGAATACGCCAACCCCGACTGGGACCATGCGGCACGGCGGGTGATGAGCCCGCCCTTCCGCAACAAGAAGCATCAGGACAGCTTGTGGGCCGGGCTGGCGGCGGGATCGTTGCAGGTGGTCGCCACCGATCATTGCGCCTTCACGACCGAGCAGAAGCGATACGGCGTGGGCGATTTCACCAAGATCCCGAACGGGACCGGCGGGCTGGAGGATCGGCTGCCGATGCTGTGGACCCATGGCGTGGGCACCGGGCGGCTGACGCCGAACGAATTCGTGGCTGTTACATCAACAAACATTGCCAAGATATTGAATTGTTATCCGAAAAAGGGCGCCGTTCTGGTGGGCGCAGATGCCGATCTGATTGTCTGGGACCCGGAAGCGGAGAAGACGATCATGGCGTCCAAGCAGGTCTCGGCAATTGATTACAACGTGTTCGAGGGCAAGAAAGTGAAGGGCCTGCCGCGCTACACGCTGACCCGCGGTTTCGTCGCCGTCGAGGATGGCACGCTCAAGGCGCAGGAGGGCCATGGCGAGTTCGTCAAGCGCGAGCCGTTCCACGCGGTGAACAAGGCGCTGAGTACGTGGAAGGAACTGACGGCACCACGGAAGGTCGAGCGTTCGGGCATTCCGGCGAGCGGGGTCTAGGCCGTCGTGCCGGGTGGCGCGATGATGTGGATCGCGATTGCGGCGGGCATCGTTGTGGTCCTGCTTGTTGCCGGCCAGTTCCGGCCATCCCGCCGGGTCGGCGACGGCATGCCGGCAACGGGAAAGGGCCTGACCCCGGAGTTGCGACGGGAGATCGAGGCCATGCTTGCGGCCCGGAGGATGATTCCGGCGATCAGGCTTTACCGGCAGGCGACGGGCGCCGGGCTCAAGGATGCGAAGGAGGCTGTCGAAGCGATAGGCAGAGGCAACGTGCCGGGCCCGATTTCGCGCGATCACACCGGGGCATCGGCGGAGATCGAGGCTGCGCTGGCCAAGGGACGGGTGATCGACGCGATCAGGCTCTACCGAGAGGAACACGGCGTGGGTCTGAAGGAGGCGAAAGACGCCATTGATGCGATGAGGAAAGAGCGTGGTTGAAAGTGTGGTATCGGCACGTGGTCTGAACCTCGTATTCGAGACGGGAGACGGGCCGGTACAGGCGCTCTCCGATGTGAACCTCGAGATCGGCTCGGGCGAGTTCGTGAGCTTCATTGGCCCGTCGGGCTGCGGAAAGACGACTTTTCTGCGGGTGGTCGCGGATCTGGAGCAGCCGACCGGCGGTGCGGTGACGGTGAATGGAATGAGCCCGGAAGCGGCGCGCAAGGCGCGGGCGTATGGCTACGTGTTCCAGGCGGCGGGCCTGTATCCGTGGCGGACGATCGGCGGCAACGTGGCTTTGCCGCTGGAGATCATGGGATATTCCAGGGCCGAACGCGCGGAGCGGGTGGCGCGGGTGCTGGAACTGGTGGAACTCGGCGGGTTCGCGGGCAAGTTCCCGTGGCAGCTTTCGGGCGGCATGCAGCAGCGGGCGAGCATCGCGCGGGCGCTGGCGTTCGATGCCGACATCCTGCTTATGGACGAGCCCTTCGGTGCGCTGGACGAGATCGTGCGCGACCGGCTGAACGAAGAGTTGCTGGCACTATGGGCGCGGACAGGCAAGACGACGCTGTTCGTGACGCATTCGATTCCCGAGGCGGTGTATCTTTCGACGAAGATCGTGGTGATGAGCCCGCGTCCCGGGCGAATCCGCGACGTGATCGACAGCCCGCTGCCGAAGGAACGGCCGTTGGAAATTCGCGATACGCCAGAGTTCATTGCCGTGGCACATCGGGTGCGAGAAGGGCTGAGGGCGGGGCATGATTAGGGCGGTCGGGCGCGGCGCAGGGGCTCCGGCCCGCAGGGCGGGCACGGGGGCTTTGCCCCCGTCTGAAATGCAACATTTCAGCGGAGCCCGGTCGAACCCTCCGGTCCGGCGGGCTTGGCTGCGATGAGGTCGGTCCTGCCCGTACTGACGGTTGTCGCCGCGATCCTCGTGATCTGGTACGGCGCGGCCGTCTGGCTGAACTCCGCCTGGGCACAGGACCGGGCGGCCCGGGCGGATGTGGAGCTGAGCCTCGGCGCCCTGGTCGCTGACACTCTCTCTCAGGACAAGCCGAAGCTGCCGGCGCCGCACCAGGTGGCCGTGGAACTGTGGGAGACGGTGGCCGAGAAGAATGTGACCTCCAAGCGCAGCCTTGTGTATCATGGCTGGATTACCCTGTCGGCGACGCTGCTTGGCTTTACGCTGGGCACCGGGCTCGGCATCCTACTGGCCATCGGGATCGTACATGACCGGGCGATGAACAATTCGGTGATGCCGTGGCTGATCGCGAGCCAGACGATCCCGATCCTGGCCATCGCGCCGATGATCATCGTCGTGCTCAATTCCGTCGGCATCTCGGGGCTGTTGCCGAAGGCGCTGATTTCCACCTATCTCAGTTTCTTTCCTGTTGCGGTCGGCATGGTGAAGGGCTTGCGCAGCCCTGACGCGATGCAACTCGACCAGATGCGGACGTGGAATGCGTCCCGCTCTCAGGCGTTCGCCAAGCTGCGCTGGCCGTCGGCGATGCCCTATCTCTTCGCCTCGCTGAAGATCGCGGTCGCGGCCGCGCTGGTTGGGGCGATTGTTGGCGAATTGCCTGCCGGAGCGGCCGGCGGGCTGGGCGCGCGGTTGCTGGCGGGCAGCTACTACGGGCAGACGATCCAGATCTGGTCCGCCCTCTTTGCCGCGGCGGCACTGGCCGCGGTGATGGTGGGGCTGATCGGGCTGGTGCAGCGGGTGGTGCTGGCGCGGATGGGGATGGTGCGATGAGTTTGGCGCGGGTCGGGCTTGGGGTGCGGGCACAGAATTCTGCCGGGAAGCGGTTCAGGGGCAAGTCTGCCCTGAACGCGCCACCTTCAGTTTTCTGCGGGTCACGCCCGCGTCAAGGACATGCCCGCCATCGGCGCGGACCCATGACCGTGGCGCGAGCCACGCCGGCGGCAGGGAGAAACGCATGCTGATCGTGGCGGCCTTGGCTGTCTGGATTGCGGGCTGGGCGCTCAACCACTGGCTGGCGCGGCGACGGGAGCGGTGGGTGCCGCTGATCTCGGCCTTGATCTTCGGAGCGACGCTGCTGCTGATCTGGGAACTTCTGGTGCGGGGGCTGGCCGTGCCGGCAGTGATCCTGCCGCCGCCTTCGGCCATCGCGGCGCGGCTGGCGGACCCGGCGACGCAAGGTCTGCTCTGGGGCGATTTCGTGCAGACTTTCGTGAAGGGCGCCCTGTCCGGCTTCGTGATCGGCAGCGGCGCGGCCTTCGTGGTGGCGGTTGTCACCGACAGGTCGCCGTTTCTCCAGCGCGGCTTGTTGCCAGTGGGCAATTTCGTGGCTGCGCTGCCGATCATCGGCATGGCGCCGATCATGGTGATGTGGTTCGGTTTCGGCTGGCAATCCAAGGCCGCCATCGTCGTCGTCATGGTGTTCTTTCCCATGCTGGTGAACACGGTCGCCGGACTGAAGGAAACGGACGCGCTACAGCGTGACCTGATGCGCACTTATGCGGCCGGCTACTGGCAGACATTACTGAAGCTGAGGTTGCCGGCAGCGGCGCCGTTCATCTTCAACGGGCTGAAGATCGCATCCACACTTGCGCTGATCGGGGCGATCGTCGCAGAATTCTTCGGATCACCGACGCGCGGCATGGGGTTCCGGATCTCGACCGAGGTGGGGCGGCTTTCGCTCGACATGGTCTGGGCCGTGATTGCGGTGGCGGCGGTGGCCGGTTCCGCGTTCTATGGTGGGATAGCGCTCCTGGAGAGAGCGGCCACCTTCTGGCATCCTTCCCAACGGGAGAGGTGAGGAGCCATTTAGTGTTCAACAAGGAGACTGAGATGAAACGGGTTTTGACAGGGATCATGGCGCTCGGGCTTTCGGCCGGAGCGGCGGAAGCGGCGGACGAACTGACGCTGCAGCTGAAGTGGGTGACGCAGGCGCAGTTCGCCGGCTACTACGTGGCGCTGGAGAAGGGGTTCTACGAGGACGCTGATCTCGATGTAGAGATAAAGCCGGGCGGGCCGGACATCGCGCCGCCGCAGGTGATCGCGGGCGGCGGGGCCGATGTGATCATCGAGTGGATGCCGGCGGCACTTGCCGCGCGCGAGAAGGGGCTGCCACTGGTGAACATCGCGCAGCCGTTCAAGCGCTCCGGCATGATGCTGACGTGCCTGAAGGAGACGGGGATCGAGAGTCCCGAGGATTTCAAGGGCAAGACGCTGGGCGTCTGGTTCTTCGGCAACGAGTTCCCGTTCCTCAGCTGGATGAGCCAACTCGGCATTCCGACCGAGGGCGGCGACGAGGGCGTGGAAGTCCTCAAGCAGGGGTTCAACGTCGATCCGCTGATCCAGAAGCAGGCGGATTGCGTCTCCACCATGACCTACAATGAGTATTGGCAGGTGATCGACGCAGGGTTTACCCCGGATGACCTCGTCGTTTTCAACTACACGGATCAGGGTGTGGCGACGCTGGAAGACGGGATCTACACCACCGAGGAGAATGTCGAAGATCCGGAGATGGCCGATAAGCTGGCGCGGTTTGTTGCCGCCTCCATGCAGGGGTGGGAGTATGCCCGCGAGAACCCCGACGAGGCGGCGGATATCGTGCTGGAGTATGATGCCACCGGCGCCCAGACCGAGGAGCACCAGCGGCGGATGATGCGCGAGATCAACAAACTGACGGAAGGGTCCGACGGCACACTGGACGTTTCGGCCGCCGAGACCACCGTGGACAGCCTGCTGTCCGGGGGAGAAGCACCGGTGATTACCAAGCGGCCGGAAGGCGCATGGACGGACAAGATCACTTCGATGATCGAGTGAGTGAAATGCCGGGCCCGGTGCGAGGCCGTGCCCGGCAGCAATTGCCGATTTATCCGCAGTCTGCCCGGCTTGAGGCCGATTCCGGCGAATTTCCGTCTCCAAACGTGATTTTTCGTCGATATACCCGCCTATTGATGGTGTAACCCGTCCGATCCGGCGCTACCCTGCGCGCCGGGTGAACAAAGTGTTTGGAAAGGGGTGACATTTGGGGGTGATTTCAGGGCTCAGGCGGCTTTTCGGCGGGGGTGTGCCGGAGAAGCAGGCCGAGGGAGTTTATGTGCGTGCGCGGTTGAATGCACGGGTGCAGCCGATCGACCGCGGCGAGTATTTCGAGGATCCGCTGGACGAGTTTTTGCGGGAGGCGGGCCTCGGAGAGGTGACCGGCGGCGGCACGCAGATGGCGGAAGAGCCGGCGGGGATCGAGTTCTGCGACGTCGAGATCAGGTTGACTGATGACAGCGACGAGACCGTGGCACTGCTGATCGGCCACCTGGAGGGGCTGGGGGCGCCGATGGGTTCGCGTCTGATCCGGGAGGGCAGCGAGGAACTGCCGTTCGGGGTTCTGGAAGGACTGGGGTTGTTCCTCAACGGCACCGATCTGGACGAGGAAATATACAGCACCTCAGACGTCAACCACGTGATCACGGAGTGTCAGCAGCTGATCGCGCAGGGTGATTCTTTTCGTGGGCACTGGCAGGGATCGCGTGAGACGGCGCTGTATTTCTATGGGCCGTCATTTGCGGAGATGCGGGCGGCGATCGAAGGGTTCGTGGCCGAATATCCGCTCTGCCAAAGGGCGCGGATCGAGCAGATCGCCTGAAGCGACCCCGCGGCGGAACGCTATTTCCGAGGAAGGCGGCCGCGGTGACATCCTGGAGAATACCGAACTGTGACGAATGCCATTGTCTCGCAGGGAACTGTGCCGCCAGAATATATCTGAAATGCTAAAGATGTGAATGTGATTGGTTTCAACACGCGGATGGTGTGAGTGCGATGTCCAAGAGCAGGCTTGAGCGGTGGGATATAAGGGTCGGCATCCTGGTCGGGATGCTGACGCTGATTGGTGGAGCGTACAAACTCTACGGCGATCAACGTGACCGCAGGGCGGCCTTCGTCGACAATGTGCAGGAAGTGCGGAGCGTGGCGGAGGCGCTCCGGGATTCGATGTATGGCGAGCGGATCTACAGCCAGCTTGAGAACTTCGAGGTTGCGCTGCAGAAGTGGGACACGCTGGCAGCGCCGCCGCCTGACATCAGGCTGATACCCGAGCAGATTGTCACCAATCGCGCGGATGTGCAGGCCCTGTATATCCGGCTTCAACAGAAGATCGACGCATTGGAACTGGCGGGGGACGGCGACACGCTGGGCGAGATCGCGGCTTTGATGGAGCGAGTAAGGATCAATTCCAAAGGCATGTTCGACCATGCGTTCGCGCGTTTTTCCGACCCCGAGCACGACATGAGCGATCCGGAGGGGTTTGCGGTTCAGAAGGCGCGGTGGGCGGAGATTTCAGCCACTCTGCGGTCATTGCTGCGCAATGAGACACAAGCCCTGCTGAACTGTGTCGACGACAGGCTTGGGGCGGTGATCGACGACCGCAAGGCCATGCAGGGCACACTTTGCAAGGCCGAGCGGGAGGCCTATCTTGCGCGGCACGCGGCGATTTTGCGTCAGTAAAAGTAGGGTTAGCCGCGGTGGCGGGCCAGATCGCGGGACAGGCTTGCCTCGAAGCTCTTGAAATCCTCCGGCACCGGCAGACCGAGCGAGCGGAATTCCGCGATCTTCTCGCGGATACTCTCCTCGATCTGATGTGCGTCCTCCGGCTGGTTGACCATCTGGTCAAGCAGGAGCGAAATACTGGCTTTCAGTGTCTCGAAGCTCATGAACACGCCTTTGCACAGGTCCGGCAGATCGGCGTCTCTGGCAGGATGGCGAGGCGGTCCTCGTCGATGCTTTCGCCGCAACCGGTGCAGACACCGTAGAGCCCGGCCGCAAGCCTGTCCAGTGCCGCCTGGATGCGGCGCATCTCTTGCTGGCCGGCGGTGCCGAGCCCCTCAAGTACCTCCGTTTCCTCGCGCTCCGTGGCGAAATCCTCGAAGTCGCGGGGCGGGGTTTCCTCCAGAGTGTCCTCGATCCTGTGGAGGCGGCCATCGAGTTCAGCCATGCGGCGTTCGAGCCGCGCCCTGATCTGATTTCGGTCCTGCATTGTGGTCTCCTTCCATCGTTTCGCCACCAAGTCTGGCGCAGGTGGTTGCCGGGCGCCTTGATGCGGGTCAATCTTTGTGCGGAAAAAACGGGGACGACGAATGCGGGAAACCGATCTCTACGCGCCGGTGAAGGCTTATCTGGAAGGTCAGGGCTTCGAGGTGAAGGGCGAGATTGGCAATTGCGACGTGCTGGCCCGGCGCGGGCAGGAACCGCCGGTGGTGGTGGAACTGAAGCTGACATTCTCGCTGGCGCTGGTGATGCAGGGGACGGCGCGGCAGGCGCTGTTTGATGATGTCTACCTGGCGGTGCCGGTGTCCGGCGCGAAGGGGTGGAAGCTGCGTTACAAGGATGTCCTGCGGCTGTGCCGCAGGCTGGGGTTGGGACTGCTGGCCGTTGATGTGAAAACGGGCAGGGTGACGGCGCATCTGGATCCGGGGCCGTATCAGCCGCGCCGGAATGGCAAGCGGGCAGGGCGGCTGTTGCGGGAGTTCGAGCGGCGTGTGGGTGATCCGGTGACGGGTGGCGTAACAGGCGTGAAGCAGGTCACAGCCTACAGGCAATCGGCGCTGCGGGCGGCAGAATTTCTGGCGGCCTCGGGCCCGGCGCGGGCGCGCGACGTGGCGGCAGCGACAGGATTCGCGCAAGCGGGAGCGATGTTGCGGGCCGATCATTACGGCTGGTTCGAGAGAGTCGAGCGTGGCGTCTATGCGCTGACGCCGAAGGGCGTGGAGGGGCTGGCAGAATACGCCGAGGAGGTGGCGGCGCTGGCGGCGGATTGAGGCCTTGCCGGCAATCCGTTCATCAATTCAACTGGTTGTCTGACCCATAGCGCTTTGATCGCTTCCTTGTGGGGAGTGACAAATGTCGCATCCGGCATGCGTGCACTGTGTCACCCTTGTCCCAGAAAGAAATTCACACATCGCTTTTTGGGGGAAATGCCATGTCTGAGACGATTATCCGGAACAAGTATGGCGAAGTCGAACACATGACCTTCGATGCGCCGATGGCTGTGCCTGACGGTTTTGCCGGGGCCAGCCCGACTATCATGGCAAATTGGGCTCTGAAGGAACTGATGGGCCAGATGGGGCTGGAAAAGACCCGGATGGACAGCGATCCGGCAGCCGAGGATGCAAAACGCGCTGATGAACCGATCCTTCGGATGGTGAAGGAAAAGCCGCTGCCCGGCACGATGATGGTGGTCTACGAGCAGGAGGCGATGGGGATGCCGGTTTTCGGGGCGAAGGTGGGCATTCGGATCGCCGAGGAAACGAAAGCCGTCACCTCGCTGCAATCATCGGTCCATGCCGGGATCGACGTGCAGAACCCGAAAGCCAAAAGCGCGCGAGAGCCGATGGACGGGATTGCCAAGACGACCTTGAAGAAGATGATCGGCGCGACGCCGGACAAGGCCGAAAACGGGCGCGTGCGTCGCCAGGTCATCTATCGCTACGAGCCGGATGAGCGGGTGGAGGAGCCGCACCGCGAGGAAGGTGGCTGTTTCGGCCGTGATCATGCGTTGCCACTGAAGCTGGCCGCCGTACCGAAGGGTATCGAGGCCGGAAAGCATTACATCGCCGATGAGATACTGTTCGAGGCGCCGTACTCCGAGGCCGGACACACCGCGAACTGGCGGGCGCTGGTGGAGCCGGAGACGGGTGCGGTGCTGTACATCCGGGCGCTGGTCGGCGGCGCGACCGGAATGGTCTATGATCGCGATCCGCAGACGCAGACGGGCACGGCGCTGGGGCCGGACGCGAGCGACGCACAGCTCAACCCATTCCGGACGAGCGTGACGTTGCAGGGCCTGACGGCGGCGACGCCGCAGCCGCTGGCCGGTGAGTTCGTGTCCGTTCAGGAGACGCGGGATCCGGTGGTGGCCGCGCCGGAAGCTGCGGGTCCGGGTGGCACGTTCAACTTCAACGTGACGACCGACGATTTTGCAGCCGTGAATGCCTATTTCAGCATGGATCGATGCTATCGGACGGTGCAGGATTTCGGCTTCGACATTCCCACGTATTTTGCCGGAACGACTTTCCCGGTGCCGGTCGACCATCGCGGTGAATTCGGCGGACGCAACGCCCACGCATGGTCGAACGGGACGGGCGACGGCATGGGGCATTACACCTTCGGCCTTGTCGAGACGGGCGAGCCGGTGGGGATTTCGACGTCGAACCGGGTGTGCTGGCACGAGTTCGGCCATGCACTGTTGTATGAAAGCGTCGGCGGACCCAATTTCGGCTTCGCCCACAGTGCGGGCGACAGCATGGCTGCGATTTCCAATGACCCGGGCACCGCGGCGCCCGATCGCGGATTGACCTTCCCGTGGGTGGACGCGGGCTCCGGCTTTACCCGGAGGCATGACCGGACGGTTGCGGCGGGCTGGGGCTGGTTTGGCAGCCAATACGGTTCCGGCTACGACGGCGAGCAGGTGCTTTCCTCGACGCTGTTCCGTCTCTACCGCTCCTACGGCGGCGATTCCGGGAACGTGAACCGGCAGCGCGAGGCCTCCAACTACGTGATGAACCTGATCTTTGGCGGCTGTGGTGCGCTGACGTCCACAACCAGCAACCCCGAGGTTTTCGAGGCGGCGATGGAGGATTTCGAACGCAATATTCCGATGTTCAACGGCATACCCGGCGGACATCTGCACAAGGTGATCCGCTGGTCTTTTGAACAGCAGGGGCTTTTCCAGCCACTGGCGGCACCGGGGACGCCGGGCAATGTGACGACTGTGGGCAACCCGCCGGATGTGGATGTATACATTGATGACGGGCGCAACGGGGAATACGAGTGGCAGGCAAACCACTGGTCCTGCCAGGACATGTGGGTGCGCCGCAGCGCCGATGGCGGCCTGACGCACGAGCAGCCGATCGTCGGCCAGACTAACTACATGTATGTCAGGGTGAAAAACCGGGGCACGCAGACGGCAAACGGGGTTTCCGTGGATGCGTATCACTGCATTCCGGGCACCGGGCTGGCCTTTCCCGACGACTGGATGCCAATGGCGACGGCGACGCTGGGCCTGCCCGCCATCGCATCTGGCGGCGAAGATATCGCGGGACCGTTCGCCTTCGTGCCTACGGAAGTGGGGCACGAATGCCTGCTGGCGATTGCCCGCGCCGATGGCGACGAGGGCAATGACACGACGATCAACGGCACGATCCCGGAGAGCCGGCTGGTGCCGTTCGACAACAACATCGGCCAGCGCAACGTCAACCCGATCCTGCCATCTTTCCGCCGGATCGTGGAGTGGTGGCGTGAACACGTGATCATCGTCCGCAACCCGTTCTGCGACCCGCGGATCGCCCGTATCGATATCATCCTCCCCCAATTCCTGCGGCGGCTGGGCTGGCAGATGCGTGTCGTTTCCGAAGGTGGGCCGAAGTTCCGTCTGGAGGAAGGCGCACGCAACAAGGTCTACTTCCAGATGGAGCCGGGCAAGGATTTCTCTGACGACCTGGTGCGCCGGGCGATCAAGGAGGGCGATGCCGAGATACGGATCGAGGTGTGGCTGGACGGCGAGTTGTCGGGCGGCATGAGTTATCCGCTGTCCTTCGATGCCGGTGACGACGGCAAGGACCCGGATGGCGGACGCGACCCGATAAAGCCAGTGCTGACGGGCAATACGATCCGCGACATCCTGGGCGTTCTGCGCGGCGGCACCGCGCTGCCGGGGGGTACGATTTCGGAAGCTGGCGGCGTCCGGCGGCTGCGGATCGAATTCGATCTGGACGACGACGAGACCTGAGTGGGGGAACCGGTGTCCCGTCACGGCGATGTATGCCGCGGCGGGACCGTTGGGGGAAAGCTTGCGGGGGCTGGCTTTCCCCCCGGTTATCGAAACGTGAAAGGATGGACCGATGAAGGAACGCAGACACGGCTTTCGCAGGATGCTGATTTCCGGGCTGGTGATCGTTGCCGTGATCATCATTGGCTGGTGGTGGTGGTTCTTCCCGATCACGACAACGGTATTCGTGGTGCGGCACGGCGAGAAGGCCACGGCCAACCCGGCGGATCCCGTGCTGTCGACAGCCGGTGAGGCGCGGGCGCAGGAATTGGCGCATGTGCTGCGCGATGTGGGCATCGATGCGGTCTACGTGACGCAATTCCAGCGTACGCAACTGACCGGCGCACCAGTGGCGGCGGAGGCCGGAGTGACGCCGGTGCAGTATGATGCCGGTACGGTTTCGGAAGCGGTGGACGCGGCGCTGGCGGATTTCAACGGCCGTGAGGTCGTGATCGTCGGCCATTCCAACACGGTGGACGACATCATCGCGGCGCTTGGTGTCAACGGGGTCAGTGAACTGGCGGAGAGCCAGTTCGATCGGCTGTTCGTGGTGACGAAACATTCCGGCGCGACGCATCTGACGCGGCTGCGCTACGGCGCGGACACGCCCTGAAAGGGGAGGGGATCATGGCCAAGGAAAAGATACACGCAGCGCTGGTGGTGCTGGATCAGGCCAGCGGCGCCTTGCGCGAGGGTGGAGAGGGAACCATGGGGATGGACCTGTGGCCGGAGACCCGTGCCGCACTGGCGCTGGCCCGCGAGACCGGCGTGAAGACGGCGCTGGTGGTTCCGACGCCGGAGGGGGCCAAGGCGCGGGGGGCACTGCTGCCCTACAGCGACGGATCCGAGGTGATCGCCGTGCCGATGCACGATGTGCAGGTGGCGGCGGAGATGCGCGGCGGCGAGGGGGTCGCGCTGGTGTCCGGCGACCGGCGAATGCGCGGAGATGCGGCCAAGGCAGGAATGTTGCCGGTGGCCCACGCAGCGCTGCTGCCGGTGGTGTGTGCCGGAGAGTCGGTGGTGGCGGCGTGTCTGACCGGCGGTCGGGATGCGTTGTGGCGCTTTGCGGTAAAGACCGGTGCGGTGCCGCTGTATTTCCAGCCCAGTGGGGGCAGCAGGGCGTGGGTGTTGATTGCCCTGATGGGCGAGTCGGCGCTGGATGGTGGCAAGGGGCTGTCGGTGGAGCGGCTGGAGTGCGATCCGGGCGTCTGCGACCTCGTCTGGCAACGTCTGGACGAGGGTAAGCCACCGGAACGGCGCAAGGTGCTGTACCGTGAGCCGGGGCAGGTTCTGCTGGCGCTGGGACCGGGGGAGACGGCGGAGGATATCGGCATGCACGGCGAGCACGGGCATACCGAGGCGTTGCTGCCCGACCCCGGACTGCTGCGGCCACCGGTGATGGAGGACGCCGGGTTCCGCAGCGGTGACTACATGCGGTTTCCCGCGGAGATCATCGACGTGACGGAGGCGGTGCTGCCCGACAGCGTGATCCGGCAATTGAGTTTGCCCGCATGTGCCAGCGTGACAGCAGGCTACGAGAACGACATCGACCGTTATTCGGGGGTGACGCCGCTGGACGCGGCGGGGGTGATCGTATCCCGCCACATCAACCACGCCGACAACAAGCGGGTGGAGGCGCAACTGCTCTCCGATCTGCGGGCGATGGGCTATTGCCCGTGGCGGCACAACTTCTTCCACGGCGGAACGATGCATTCCAACATCATCGCCGATCTGCCGGGGCGGGGGTATTTCGTGCTGAAGCCGCAGGTGCTGGAGCGGGTGCGCGAGATCATGCTGCGCGGGCCGGTGCTGAAACCGGTGCAGGCCTGGGAAGGCGAGATGGAACGCCTGAAGCTGGCGGACTGGTTCCGAGACGGAAATTTCGGTGAGATGGAGCCGCGTGAGCTGCGGTTGCGAATGGAGGAGATATTCCAGTTGCGGCCGTGGTATCCGTGGTGGCACCGGTTCTGCCTGTTCGCCGGGTTCGGTGCTGGCATACAGATCGTCGGATGCCACCTCGACAGCACCGCGGCAAACGACGGCGGCTACAATTCCGCTGTGGATCCGGCTCCGGGCCGGGACGACAACTGCTCCGGCCTTGCGGGCGTGCTGAGCATGGCGCGATACCTGAAGGCGCATCACGCCGGCAAGCTGCGGCACACGGTGCGGTTCTGTTTTTTCAACGCCGAGGAACAGGGGCTTGTCGGCTCCAAGGCCTATGCGGCCCATCTGAAGGCAGCGAACGCGCCTTTGCGCGGGGCGCTATGCCTGGACATGATCGGACATAACTCGGACGCGCATCGGTTGTGGGAGGTACATGCCGGCGCGTTCGACGGGGCGGCGCGGGACGCTAGCCTGCCGATGGCAGCGGTGGTCGAGAGCGCGGGCGCGGCCTATGGCACGCTGGCACCTGCACAGGTTTACCGTGGCACGAGTTGGTCCGGCGCACCGGACAGGGATGTTTATGACGGGGCGATCAACCGGTCGGACCATGCGGCCTTTCACCAGCAGGGATGGCCGGCGGTGCTGTTGTCCGAGGACTTCTTTGCCAACCTTGCCTCGGAGCCCGGGGCGGACCCTAACCCGAACTATCACCGGCAGGCGGACACAGTGATCGACCTGCCCTTCGCGCGGGACATCGTTTGTGCTGCGACGAAGGCAGTGCTGACGCTGGCGGGATAGCGCAAATTGTGGCAGACTGCGCCCCTGAAGGGGGGCTTTCGGCCATGCCGGAACTGGATTTTGATCCCGAGTACCTGCGACGCCTGATCGTGAAAATGCGGGTGGTCACCGGCGGCGAGGCCACGCAGATGGCCGAGACCCTGGAAGAGGCCGCGGGCGACGTATGGCACCTCAACGTCAACCGCAAGAATGGCGATCCCCTGAACCAGGAACTGGAGGAGGAGATCGGGGCGCTCGACCTCGACCACAAGCTGGAACTGGTGGCGCTGATGTGGCTGGGACGGGGGGACTTCGGGGCGGACGAATGGGACGAAGCGCTGGCGCTGGCGGACGAGCGCCGCGGGGCCCCGACGGCGCAATACCTGCTGGCGCATCCGCAGGTGGCCGACGAAATCGCCAGCGGGCTGGACGCGCTGGGCTTCAGCCATATCATGGAAGATGGCGAGTATTGAGAGCACATCAATTTTTTACCTCAAGCAATTGATTCATATAAGTTTAAACAAGAAAATCAGTGATTGACGGGTGGCCGGGAGACCGCGAACCCCTGATCTTCACGGCATATGCGAGAGCTGCAGGCGTCAGGAAATTCCGGCCAGTATTCGATTGATCTTCCGCCGCAATGATCTTTCATGGTGCGAAAGGCACGGGGGAAATCGGCATGAACAATCAGACAGGCGTCGGGGTTGCTGCCCATGGAGGCTGATGTCGTCGTGATTGGCGCCGGGCTATCGGGCCTTGTGGCGGCCGTGGGGGTGGCGGACCGGGGCAAATCGGTACTCGTTCTTGATCAGGAGGGGCGACAGAACCTCGGCGGGCAGGCGCACTGGTCACTGGGTGGGTTGTTCATGGTCGATACACCGGAGCAGCGGCGGATGGGCATTCGTGACAGCCTGGGCCTGGCGGTGGGCGACTGGATGGGCTCCGCCCAATTCGACAGGGAGACGGATGCGTGGCCTCGCAGCTGGGCTGCGGCCTACCTCGATTTCGCCAGCGGCGAGATGCGTGACTGGCTGCATGGCCTGGGGCTGCGCTGGTTTCCGGTGGTCGGCTGGGCGGAGCGTGGTGGCAGCTTTGGAAGCGGGCACGGAAACTCCGTTCCGCGATTTCATTTGACGTGGGGCACGGGGCCGGGGGTACTGGCGCCGTTCGTGGCACGGGCGCTGGAGCATGAACGCGCAGGGCGGCTGCGTTTCGGCTTTCGCCACCGGGTGACTGCGCTGGAATGTTCCGATGGCGCAGTACGAGCGGTGGCAGGTGATGTGCTGGCGGAAGATGCGGCCGAGCGGGGGGCAGAGACGAACCGAGACGTGGTGGGGGATTTTCGGATCGACGCCGCGCAGGTGATCGTTACCTCCGGCGGGATTGGCGGCAATGACGAGATGGTGCGGCGCAACTGGCCGGTTGACCGTCTGGGACCGCCCCCGGACGAGATGGTCTGCGGGGTGCCGGCCCATGTCGATGGCCGGATGCTGGACGTGGCGGCGGCGGCGGGGGCTTCGCTGATCAACACCGACCGGATGTGGCATTATACCGAAGGCATCCGCAACTGGGCGCCCATCTGGCCGCGCCACGGCATCCGCATCCTGCCGGGACCGTCCTCGCTGTGGTTCGATGCCGAGGGCAATCGGCTGCCTGCACCCTGTATGCCGGGGTTCGACACATTGTCCACATTGCGCGAAATCTGCCGCCGTGGGCATGGGCATTCGTGGTTTGTGCTTACGCAGAAGATTATCGAGAAGGAATTCGCCCTGTCCGGTTCGGAACAGAACCCGGACCTGACCTCCGCATCTTGGCGGGCGGTATTGAAGGAACGGGTGGGTAAGGGCGCGACCGGCGCTGTGGAGGCTTTCAAGGAAAAGGGCGCCGATTTCGTGGTTGCCGAAGATCTTGCGAAACTGGTCGAGGGCATGAACCGATTGAGCGGGCGCTTCGATGCGCAGGCGTTACGCACCGAGATCGAAGCGCGTGATGCGCAACTGGAAAACCGATTTGCCAAGGATGCGCAGATCATTGCACTTCGCGGCGCGCGCAAGTATCTCGGGGACAGGCTGGTGCGGACGGCAAGACCGCATCGCATCCTCGACCCGGCAGCCGGGCCGCTGATCGCAGTCAAGCTGCATATCCTGACGCGCAAGTCACTGGGCGGTATCCACACCGACCTAGACGCAAGGGTGCTGGATGATGGCGGAGAGCCGATAGGCGGGCTTTATGCCGCGGGCGAGGCAGCCGGGTTCGGTGGCGGAGGCTACCACGGATACAACGCTCTCGAAGGCACGTTTCTCGGCGGTTGCCTGTTCTCGGGGCGCAAGGCAGGAGAAGCGGCAGGATGAGACTTTACCTCGACACGGCGGAACGGGCGGCCTGGGAAGAACTGATGCCGCTGGGAATTTTCCACGGTATCACAACAAACCCGCTGCTGGCGCATCGCGCGGGTCTGGAATACGGCGCTATCGACTGGCGAGAGATGGCAGGCCGGGCAAGGGCCCTGGGGGCACAGGAATTGCATGCGCAGGCGGCCGGACCTGTGGAGGGCTATGTTGAGTTCACCGCGGCTCTCTATGAGGCCGGACGGGCCGAGGGCATCGAGACCGTGGTGAAGGTACCACTGGTGCCGGATGCGATCCGGCAGGTGCCGGCGGTGAAGGCGCTGGGCGGCAAGATCCTGATGACATGTTGTTACGACGCAAAGCAGATGCTGGTGGCAGTGGCGCTGGGGGCCGACTACATCGCGCCGTATTACGGGCGGATGGTGGAGGCAGGAATGGATGCGGATGCGCATATGGCGCGGATGCTTGCGATTTCCCGGGCCGGTGGCGGTACCTGCCGGGTGATGGCGGCCTCCCTGCGGAATCCGGAGCAGGTGACGGCGCTTTCTCTCGCAGGGCACGACGTGTTCACCATCGCGCCCGCGGTCGCCCGCGCATTGTTGGGCGATGATCTGAGTGCCAAGGCCTATGCCCAGTTCGAAGCGGCGGCTGCCGGAGAGGGAGAATAGCCGATGCCAATCAGGAACCGCATGGCTGAAATGAAGGGCGAGATTACCGCATGGCGGCGCGACCTGCATGCCAACCCGGAACTGGGGTACGACACGCACCGGACTTCGGCGATGGTGGCCGAAAAGCTGCGTTCGTTCGGCTGTGACAAGGTGGTGGAAGGTATCGGGCGTACTGGTGTCGTTGGCCTGATCCGGGGGCAGAAGGATACGCGCGGGCATGTCGTCGGCCTGCGGGCGGACATGGATGCATTGCCGATCACCGAGGCGACGGGCAAAGAATACGCCTCCAAGGTACCCGGCAAGATGCATGCCTGCGGACATGACGGCCACACTGCAATGCTGCTGGGGGCCGCGAAGTATCTGGCGGAAACGCGTAATTTCGACGGGTCGGTGGCCGTTGTCTTCCAGCCGGCGGAAGAGGGCGGCGCCGGGGGCGAGGCCATGGTCGAGGACGGGCTGATCGACCGGTTCCGCATCCGGGAAATCTACGGGATGCACAATGTTCCGAACAGGCCGCTGGGCAGCTTCGCCATCCGTCCCGGCGCCTTCTATGCGGCTGTCGATACGTTCGAGATCCTGGTGACGGGCAAGGGCGGACACGCGGCACGTCCGCAGATGGTGGTCGATACAACGCTGGCGGCCTCGGCTATCGTGGTGGCGTTGCAGTCGGTGGTGTCGCGCAATGCCGACCCGCAAACGGCGGCTGTGCTGTCGGTAACCAGTTTCCGCACTGAGAGCGAGGCGTTCAACGTGATCCCGGAGCGTGTGGTTCTGCGAGGCACGGCGCGCACCTTCACCAACGAGACGCGGGAGATGGTCGAAATCCGCCTCAGGAACATCGCCACGCTGACGGCAGAGGCGCATGGCGCGCGCGCGGATGTGAAGTGGATGCCGAGCTACCCCAGCATGATCAACCATCCACGCGAGACCGAGATCGCCGCCGATGTTGCGGAGAGATTGACTGGCGCGGTGGAGCGCAATGCACCGGCGACGACGGGTGGCGAGGACTTTTCCTACATGCTGCAGGCCTGTCCGGGGGCCTATATCCAGGTTGGCGGCGGCCCGGGGGCGGGATTGCATCACCCCGAGTACGACTTCAATGACGAGTTGATCCCGGTGGGTGCCTCCTACTGGGCGGAATTGGTCGAGGCGCGTATGCCTGCCGGGTGAACCGTTGCGCAGCGGCCGGTTGACGGCCGCAGAAGGCTGGTGCCATGCTGGTCCGACAGTCGGATTTGAGGCGGGCAGGCGATGAAGCTGCCCGGCACGTGATTTGAAAATACCTTTACTGTTTCTGGTTGTCTGCCTTGCCGCCCTCGGTGCCGGTATCGTCCGGCCCGAATGGACGGAAGCGATACCGCTGGCTGCGGCAGGAGTGCTGGCAAGCGCCATACTGTTCATAAGGGCGCTGCTGCGTCGTCCGCGCGCCGCGCCGGAGAACTACGTCATCATCGATGGTTCCAACATCATGTACTGGAAGAAGGGCGTGCCGGATATCGAAACGGTGCGTGACGTGGTGCGCAGGATCTCAGCGTTGGGGTATATGCCGGGGGTGATGTTCGACGCCAATGCCGGCTATCTGCTGAAAGGCCGCTATCAGCATCACCGTGAATTCGCCCGGCACCTGAAACTGCCGGAGGCGAGCGTGATGGTGGTGCCCAAGGGGACGCCGGCGGACGCGTATATCCTGAGGGCCGCGCGTGATATGAGAGCCGTGATTGTCACCAATGACCGCTATCGCGATTGGGCGGATGAATATCCCGAGGTGCAAACGCGCGGGCATCTGAACCGGGGTGGGTATCGTGACGGCAAACTGTGGCTGCAACTGCAGCCTCTGGACCAACCGGTGGCTGCGCGAGCAGGATAAATTTCCCGCTGCATGTCACATTCCGCTTCGCTGCCTCGTCAGAGGGGTGTCAGTTCGAAGAAGGAGACAGAGACATGACACCGAGGATGACCGATTACATGGAACGGGCGGCGGCAGGGATGAAGCCCTTGTTCACGATGGAAGCGGCGATCGGCAACTCGCCGCTGGAGCGGGAGCTTGTGCATCTGGTGAAGCTGCGGGCTTCGCAGATCAACGGCTGTGCGTTCTGCATCCATATGCACGTATCCGAAGCGCTGCGCGACGGCGACACGCCGCTGCGCCTGCACATGCTGCCGGCGTGGCGGGAGTCGTCGCTCTACTCCCAGCGGGAGCGTGCGGCACTGGCCTGGACCGAGGCACTGACGCTGGTGGCGGAGTCGGGCGCGCCGGATGGTGACTGGCAATTGGTGGAGGCCGCCTTCGACCCCGATGAGCGGGCCTGGCTGTCACTGACGATAGGGGCGATCAACCTTTGGAACCGGATGCAGGTGGGTTTCCGTGCCGCGCATCCGCTGGAGTTGCCGGTTGCCGCCTGAGCCGGGGGTGGATGTGTTCGAGGCGCAGCGGCCGCGGCTGCTGCGTCTCGCCTACCGGATGCTCGGCTCCTCCTCTGAGGCAGAGGACGTGGTGCAGGAGGCTTGGCTGCGCTGGGACCGACAGGCGCAGGCCGAAATCGGTGAGCCGGCGGCATGGCTGACGAGGGTGGTCAGCCGCTTGTGTCTCGACATGATGAAGTCGGCGCGGTCGCGTCGGGAGAGCTATCCCGGCATCTGGCTGCCGGAGCCGCTGGTAGAAGCCGAGGACGACGATCTGCGCGCCGACAACCTGACGCTGACGTTGATGCTGGCGCTGGAGCGGCTTTCGCCGCTGGAGCGTGCGGCTTTCCTGCTGCACGACGTGTTCGGGCAGCCACTGGACGAGGTGGCGGCGGTGGTGGAGCGCAGCCCGGAAGCGGCGCGGCAACTGGCGCGACGGGCGAGGGCGCATGTGCGGGTGGACCAGCTGCGTTACCCGGTGGCACGGGATGAAGGTGAGAATATCGTGCGGGCCTTTTTCGAGGCTTGCCGGGTGGGAGATGCGGAAGCCCTGTCCCGGATGCTGGCTGAGGGTGTGACGCTGCAGTCGGACGGTGGCGGCAAGGTTCTGGCCTATCCGAACCTGATCCGGGGGTCGAAACGGATGCTGCGGCTGCTGCTTGGCCACGCGAGCAAGTATGGCAGCGGCATGCGGTTCGAGCGGTTCGTGATGATCGACGGTCTGCCGGGATTTGTCAGTGCCATGGGCGGGCAGGTGCAGACGACAGCGCTGGATACCGAAGGCGGGAAGATCACGGCGATCTACATCACCCGAAATCCCGAAAAACTGGCGCGGGTTGTGCACTGAGCGGCGCTCAGAACGAAAACTCCGCCGCTTCCACCCGTTGGCCGAGAGTGAAGGCATCCGCCACGTGGACCATCGGTGCGAGATCGACATCGCTGATCCCCAGAGCGATGCATTCGGCCATGCGGGCGTAGAGGCCGGCATACTCGGTGTTGCGCGGCAGCGGGTGGTCGGCACCGCCGATGCTGAGGGTCGAGCCTCCCTTGCCGAGGTGAAGGGTGCCTTCCGACGTCTCCACGTCGATGTCCCATGTTGGCGGGCCTTCCTGCAGCCAGTTGAAATGCGCCGTGGTGTTGCCGGTGAAGCGGAGGTTTGCGGCAATGGGGGTCGCGCGGTTAGCGGGGAAATCGAGTGTGGCGGCGGTGAGGTGAACCGGGTGCGGCAGGATCTCCGTGAGGATCGACAGGGCGTTGATACCGGGGTCGAAGACGCCCATGCCCCCGGGTTCGAAGACCCAGTCCTGGCCCGGATGCCATTCGCGGACGTCTTCTTGCCAGTCGATGTGCACGCGGGTGATGCGTTTGTCGGCGAGCCATTCCCTGGCAGGAGCGACACCGCAGGCGGCACGGCTGTGCCATGAGGCAAAGAGCGTCAGGCCGCGCTCCCGCGCCATCGCGGCGAGGGTATGTACCTCCGCGAGTGTCGCACCTGGAGGCTTTTCCAACATCACATGACGACCGGCCTCCAGAGCGGCCTGCGCATAGGCAAAGCGAGGCGCGGGCGGCAGACAGAGGGAGATGACAGGGATGTCGGGCCGGGTGGCCAGCATTTCCTCGATGCCGGTGAAACCCTCGACGTCCGGCACGGAGCCGGAGCGGGAAACAGTGGCTGCCAGATGCCAGTCATCGCTGGAGGCAATGGCCGGGAGGTGCTGGTCCTCGGCGATCTTGCCGATGCCGACGAGCGCGACAGGCGTGGACATCAATGCGATTCCCGTGCCACTTCGTTTCCGCGACAGCCGACGAGGAAGTCGAAGTCCGCCCCGGTATCGGCGCCCATCACCCGCTCATGGTAGAGTTGGGCGTAGCCGCCATCGGGAACATCGACAGTCGGTTGCCAGGCCTTGAGACGGGCCTCCAGTTCGGCGTCCGGAATGTCGAGATGCAGGCGGCGGTTCGGAACGTCGAGTTCGATCATGTCACCGGACTGCACGACTGCCAGCGGGCCGCCGCGCGCAGCTTCGGGCGAGGTATGCAGGACGACGGTGCCGTAGGCGGTGCCGGACATGCGGGCGTCGGATATACGGATCATGTCGGTGATGCCCTTGCGCAGGACCTTGGGCGGTAATCCCATGTTGCCGACCTCGGCCATGCCGGGATAACCGCGCGGGCCGCAATTCTTGAGCACCATGATGCAGGTCTCGTCAATGTCGAGATCCTCGTCCTCGATGCGGGCCTTGTAGTCGTCGATGTCCTCGAAGACGACGGCGCGGCCCTTGTGCGTCAGCAGATGCTCGCTTGCGGCGGACGGTTTGAGGACCGCGCCGCCGGGGGCGAGGTTGCCGCGCAGGACTGCGATGCCGCCAGAGGCTGTCAGCGCCTGTTCCTTCGGCCGGATGACATCCTCGTTCCAGTTCTTGACGTCTTTCACCTCTTCCCAGATCGAGGCGCCGGAAACGGTGATGGCCTCCTTGTGCAGGAGGCCTTCCTCACCCAGACGCTTGATAACAACGGGCAGGCCGCCGGCGTAGAAGAACTCTTCCATCAGATATTTGCCGGAAGGCATTAGGTTGACGATCGTGGGCACGTTCTGGCCGCAGCGGTCCCAGTCCTCGAGCGTGAGGTCGATACCGACGCGGCCGGCGATGGCGAGCAGGTGCACGACGGCGTTGGTGGAGCCGCCGATGGCGCCATTGGTGCGGATGGCGTTCTCAAAGGCGTCCTTCGTCAGGATGTCTGAAGGTTTCAGGTCGTCCTTGACCATCTGCACGATGCGCCGTCCGGTAAGTTGCGCCATCATGCGGCGACGGCTGTCGACCGCCGGGATGGCGGCATTGCCGGAGAGTGCCATGCCGAGAGCCTCGGCCATGCTGGCCATCGTGCTGGCGGTGCCCATGGTGTTGCAGGAGCCGGGGGAACGGGACATGGAGGCTTCCGCCTCGACGAAATCCTCCGACGTCATCTCACCGGCCTTCACGGCTTCGGAGAACTTCCAGAGATGGGTGCCGGAGCCTACTCGCTCGCCCTGGAAATAGCCGTTCAGCATCGGGCCGCCGGAGACGACGATGGCGGGCAGATCGACTGAGGCTGCACCCATCAGCAGGGCTGGGGTGGTCTTGTCGCACCCCGCGAGAAGGACCACGCCGTCGATGCACTTGCCGCGGATCGCCTCTTCCACATCCATCGAACAGAGGTTGCGGAACATCATGGCCGTGGGGCGCAGCGTGCTTTCGGAGGGCGAGAATACCGGGAACTCGACGGGGAAGCCGCCCGCTTCCCACACGCCGTTCTTCACCCGCTCGGCGATGTCGCGCAGATGCGCGTTGCAGGGGGTGAGTTCCGACCAGGTGTTGCAGATGCCGACGATGGGACGGCCATCAAACAGGTCGGCCGGGAAGCCCTGGTTCTTCATCCACGAGCGGTGGTAGATGGCATCCTTGGTGGAGCCCGAAAACCATTCCTGGGAGCGGAGTTTGCGGGGCCAGGTGGCTGGTTTGAAGCTGGTGGCGTCCATTGTGCGCGTCCTGTTCCGGGCCTCAGCCCTGTTTGCTCTTGTTGTAGACATCGAAGATGACGGCGGCGAGCAGCACGAGACCCTTGATGACCTGTTGATAATCGATACCGATTCCCATGATCGACATGCCGTTGTTCATGACGCCCATGATGAAGGCGCCGACGACGGCACCGACGATCTTGCCCACGCCGCCCGACATGGAGGCACCGCCGATGAAGACCGCGGCGATGACGTCGAGTTCGAAGGCGACGCCGGCCTTGGGTGTTGCGGTATTGAGGCGGGCGGCGAAGATGAGGCCCGCGAGTGCCGCGAGCATACCCATGTTGACGAAGGCGAGGAAGGTGAGCCGTTCGGTCTTGATGCCAGAGAGCTTGGCCGCCTTCTCGTTGCCGCCGAGTGCGTAGATGCGACGGCCGAGCGTCGTCTTCTCCGTCAGGAAGGCGTAGACTACGGTCAGGACGCCCATTGTGATCAGCACGTTCGGCAGGCCACGGAAGGTGGAGAGCTTGTAGGAAATGAAGACGATGGCACCGGCCACGAGAGCGTTGCGGATGACAAAGAATGCCATCGGCTCGCCAGCCATGCCATAGCGGGCGTTGCGGATGCGGGAACGGTAGCCGACCCAGACGATGGCGGCGGCGATGATGATACCGCAGGCAACTGCGAAGCCATTGACGCGTTTCGCGCCGGTGATTTCTGCCAGAAGCGCGCCGAACGGGCTGATGAAATCGGGAATGAAACCGGTGGAGAGGCGCTGAAACTCGACAGGGAAGGGGCCGACCGACTGGCCCTCGAGCAGCCAGAGCGACAGGCCGCGGAAGACGAGCATGCCCGCGAGGGTGACGATGAAGGACGGAATCCGCCAGTAGGCGATCCAGTAACCCTGCGCGGCACCGATCAGGATGCCGGTAAGGATGCAGGCGGGCGCGGCCATGAGAATGGGCCATTCCCATTGCACGATCATCACGGCCGCGAGGGCACCGACAAAGCCGACGACCGAGCCCACGGAGAGGTCGATATGGCCCGCGACGATCACCAGCAGCATGCCCAGCGCCATGATGATGATGTAGCTGTTCTGCAGGAAAAGGTTGGTGATGTTGACTGGGCGCAGAAGGGTTCCGTCGGTCACGATCTGGAAGAAGCCCATGATAACGACCAATGCCAGCAGCATGCCGTAATCGCGGATGTGATCGGCGAGGTAGGTCTTCATCGAAGTCCTGTCAGCCGGGGCCGGGGCGTCTATCACGTCTGCCATCTACTCTCTCCTACCTGCGCACGATGAACGACATGATGCGTTCCTGGCTGGCCTCCTCGGCCGAAAGCTCACCAACCAGTGCGCCTTCGTTCATCACGTATATCCTGTCGCACATGCCGAGCAGTTCAGGCATTTCCGAGGATATCATGACGACGCCCCGGCCCTCGGCGGCCAGATCGTTCATGATGCTGTATATTTCGTATTTTGCGCCGACGTCGATGCCGCGTGTCGGCTCGTCGAGGATCAGCACGTCGGGTTCGGTGAACAGCCACTTGGACAGTACGACCTTCTGCTGGTTGCCGCCCGAGAGGTTCATCACTCTCTGGTGAACGCCGGGCGTACGAATGTTCATGGCCTTGCGGTATTTCTCGGCCACCTGCTGCTCGCGCCCCTCGGAAAGAACGGCGTTCTGCGAGACGCCGGCGAGATTGGCGAGCGTGATATTTCGGCTGATCGGCTCCTCCAGGATCAGCCCGAGCGATTTCCGGTCCTCCGTCACGTAGGCAAGGCCGGCGGCGATGGCGCGATCAACGGTGGAGATGTCGATGGGCTGTCCGCGAAGCCGGGCTTCGCCAGAGATGTTCTTGCCATAGCTGCGACCGAAGAGGCTCATTGCCAGTTCGGTGCGGCCAGAGCCCATGAGGCCGGCGATGCCGACGATCTCTCCGGCGCGCACCGTGAAATTGGCGTTCTTGATCACCTGACGTTCGGCGTGCTCGGGGTGCCAGACGGACCAGTCCTTCACCTCGAAGAGTGTCTCGCCGGGGTTGCGCACGCGGTCCGGGTAGCGGTGGGACATGTCGCGGCCGACCATGTCGCGGATGATGCGTTCCTCGCTGATTTCCCCGGCCTTGGCGTTCAGGGTGCTGATGGAACGGCCGTCGCGGATGACGGTGATGGTGTCGGCCACACGCTCGACCTCATTGAGTTTGTGGCTGATGAGGATGGAGGTGATGCCCTGGCGCTTCAGTTCCAGCAGCAGGTCCATCAGGGCGGCGCTGTCATTCTCTTGCAGGGCCGCCGTGGGCTCGTCGAGGATCAGCAGTCGCACGTCTTTGGAGAGCGCCTTGGCGATCTCTACCAATTGCTGTTTGCCGACGCCGATTTTGTCGACGATGGTTGTGGGTGCTTCGCGGAGGCCGACCTTGCGCAGGAGCTTCTCGGTGCGGGCGAATGTTTCGGGCCAGCTTATTACACCGTTGGTGGCGACCTCGTTGCCGAGAAAGATGTTTTCGGCGATGGAGAGGAGCGGGATCAGGGCAAGTTCCTGATGGATGATGATGACGCCCTTCTTCTCGCTGTCTCCGATGGACCCAAAACGGGCTTCCTCACCTGCATAGGAGATCGTGCCTTCGTAGGAGCCATGGGGGTAGACGCCGGAAAGCACCTTCATCAGCGTCGATTTGCCGGCGCCGTTTTCGCCAACAAGAGCGTGGATTTCGCCTTCCTCCACCGAGAGAGAGACCTCGTCCAGTGCTTTCACGCCCGGAAAGGTCTTGGTGATGGATTGCATTTCGAGGAGGGTTGGCATGTCTGGTTCTGCTTCAGGACAGCAGAGCCCGCCGCAGATGTCGCGGCGGGCCCCGGCGTTGCGTGGACAGATTACTCGATCTGGTCTTTGGTGTAGTAGCCGGACCCGATCAGGATCTCTTCCCAGTTGGAGGCATCGACGGAAACCGGCTCCAGCAGATAGGAGGGAACGACGAGGACGCCGTTGTCGTAGGTTTCGGTGTCATTGATCTCCGGCTCACCGCCTTCCAGCAGAGCCTCGACCATACCGACTGTGACGCGTGCGAGTTCACGTGTGTCCTTGAAGACCGTGGAGTACTGCTCACCCGCGAGGATGGACTTCACGGACTGTACCTCCGCATCCTGACCGGAAACGATGGGCATCGGCTGGTCGCCGGAGCCGTAGCCGACACCTTTCAGCGAGGAAAGGATACCGATGGACAGGCCATCGTACGGCGAAAGGACGCCGTGGACGGGCTGGTCGGTATAGTGGGCGGAGAGAAGGTTATCCATCCGCGCCTGCGCAACCGCGCCATCCCAACGGAGGGTTCCGACCGTATCCATGCCCATCTGGCCGGACTGAATGATGACAGTGCCATCGTCGATCAGCGGCTGGAGGACCGACATGGCGCCATCATAGAAGAAATAGGCGTTGTTGTCGTCCGGGCTGCCGCCGAAGAGTTCGACGTTGTAGGGGCCGTCGCCAAAGCGCTGCTTCAGGCCGTCTACGAGCGAGGTCGCCTGCTGGACGCCGACCTTGAAGTTGTCGAAGGTGGCGTAGTAGCTGACGTCGCCGCTGTCGCGGATCAGCCGGTCATAGGCAATGACGGGGATGTCGAGCGCGGCGGCGTTGGCGAGGGCATTGGACAGGGTCGTGCCGTCGATGGCCGCGATTACGAGCGCGTCGACTTCCTTGGTGATCATGTTTTCGATCTGGGCGAGCTGGTTGGGAATGTCGTCTTCGGCATACTGAAGATCGGTCTCGTAGCCGGCGGCTTCGAACTGTTCCACCATGGACGCACCGTCGGAAATCCAGCGGGCGGAGGATTTGGTGGGCATGGCGATGCCAATGGTGCCCTTGTCCTGCGCCGCCACGGGGGCGGTAATTGCCATACCCGCAACGAGTGCCGTCGCGGCCAGGGCCGTTGTCAAAAATTTCATAATGTCCTCCCAGACCCGCCTCGGTGACGGGTAAAACTTTGAACGGAGCGACTCGTTGCTTGGGCCGCTTCCTGCGGCATCATGGGCATGGGTGGACATATCAGTCAAATGCGAAAATAAGATAGAGTCATACCAATTTTGATATGAGATTCGGCATGCTCGACCAGAGATTGCATAAGGGCCTGAAGATTTCCCACATCCGGCTGCTGGCCGCAGTGCTGCAGGAGGAAAACCTGAGTGCCGCGGCGATGCGGGTGGGTATCAGCCAGCCTGCGGCGTCGCGTCTTGCCGGCGAACTCGATGCGCTGCTGGGCTGTCCACTGTATTTGCGGACGGCGCGCGGCGTGCGGCTGACGGCGGAGGGGGCGGCGCTGGCGAAGCGGGCAGCGAGGATGCTGAGCGAGATCGATCTGGCCGGACGGGAAATCGAGGAACTGCGCAGCGGAGCCGTGGGGCGGGTGCGTGTGGGATCCGTCACCGGACCGGCGGTGGAATACGTGCTGCCGGCGATTGCGGCTTTCCGTCTGAGCCACGGACAGGTGGCGGTAGGCGTGGACGTCGGCACCAGCGATGACCTGATGCCGCGCCTGCTGGACGGGACGCTGGATTTCGCGCTGGCGCGGCGGCCCGCACATCTGCCGTCGGAAGAATTTGTTGAATTACCGCTGATTGACGAGCCGGTGGATTTCATCGTGCGTGCCGGTCATCCCTTGCTTGGACAGGGGCGGCTGCCGGTGGAGGCGGCGCTGGCTTATGAGTGGGTTCTTCCGTTCGAAAGGGCGCTGTTGCGTGAGACGGTGGAACGGGCACTGAGGGCTGAGGGGCTGGCGATGCCGGCGACGGTACTGTCCACCAGTTCCTTTCTCGCGACGCTGGCGGCAGTACGCAATTCCAACGCGGTGGCGCCGATCGCCTCTTCTGTGGCCGATGGCTTTCCGGGCAGCGAGATCCGGACCTTGCCGCTGACAATGCAGGTGCAGGTTGAGCGGTATTCCTATTTCCAGCGGGCGGGGACGGACCTGACGCCGGCGGCGCGGGCGTTGGCACGGGATGTGATCGGCCGGTTGCAGCCGGCGCTGCTGTCTCAGATGCCGAGGTAGCGGGTTGCCAGATCGGGTGTCAGGCCGGAGATGGGCCCTGACCACACGGAGGTGCCGCGCTCCAGCAGTACGGCGGTATCGGCGATCGACCTAAGTTCCTTCAGCGACTTGTCGATGATGAGGAGCGAAAGGCCGGTCTCGGCTTTCAGCGTGCCGATGGCTGCCCAGATTTCCTGCCGGACAAGGGGGGCCAGGCCCTCCGTCGCCTCGTCGAGGATCAGAAGGCGCGGATTGGTCATCAGGGCGCGGGAGATGGCGAGCATCTGCTGTTCGCCGCCCGAGAGCGTGGCGGCGTTCTGGCCCCTGCGCTCGGCGAGGCGGGGAAAAAGCGCCGTAACACGGGCCATGTTCCAGTGGCCGGGACGGGCGGCGGCGAGGAGGTTTTCGGAAACGGAGAGGTTCGGAAAGCAGCGGCGGCCTTCAGGCACGAGGCCAATGCCGAGGCGGGCGGCCTTGTGGGCGGGAAGGTCGGCGAGTGACCGACCGGCGAAGGTAATTGTGCCGCCCGCGGGCAGCAGGCGGCAGATCGCCTTCACCGTCGTGGATTTGCCCATTCCGTTGCGGCCCATGAGTGCCAATGCCTCACCTTCGGCAATAGTCAGCGAAACGCCGAAGAGCGCCTGTGCGGGGCCGTATGAGGCGGAGACGTTTTCAAGGGACAAGAGGCTCATGCGTCCTGCCCCAGATAGGCTTCGCGCACCACCGGATTGGCGCGGATCTCATCGGTTGTACCGGTGGCGATGACTTCGCCGTAGACGAGGACGGAGATGCGGTCGGCCAGCGCGAAGACGGCATCCATGTCGTGTTCCACCAACAGGATCGGGGCTTGGGTGCGGAGTGTGGCCAGAAAGTCGGTCATGTTCTGGGAGCCTTCAGAGCCGAGCCCGGCCATGGGTTCATCGAGGAGGAAGGCCTTTGGCTCCAGCGTCAGGGCGATGGCGAGTTCCAGCAGGCGGCGCTGGCCGTGGCTGAGGGCGGAGACGGGCGTGGCGGCCTGCCCGGCAAGACCGACGCGGGTGAGCGCGGCCTGCGCCCGTTGGCGGAGAGTGTCCACAGGACGACCCCACAGACGGAAGGGCCGACCGTTGGTGGCGGTTGCGCCGAGCAGAGCGTTCTGCAGTACCGTGTCCTGCATCGCCAGTTGCGATACCTGAAAGGTGCGGGCGAGGCCTGCGCGCGCGCGGGCAGGAGTGGAAAGATGGGTGATATCTTCGCCGCAGAGATGGACGCTGCCGTTGTCTGGCTTCAGTGCACCGGCGATCTGGGCGATCAGGGTCGATTTGCCCGCACCGTTGGGGCCGATGAGGGCATGGATTTCTCCGGGGCAAAGAGTGAGGGAGACAGATTTGCTGGCTTCGAGTGCGCCGAAGCGCTTAGAGAGGCCGCGCGTTTCCAGAACCGGGTCAGACATGGGGCCGGGCCTTTCCGGCGGCGATGCCGACCAGGCCGCCGGGGGCGAAGAGCACCGTCACCAACAGGATGAGGCCAAGTGCGATCTGCCAATAATCCGAGACGCCGCCGAGCAGTTCTTCCAGCAGGATGAACAGGGCCGCGCCCGCGACCGGCCCGAAAAGGCGGGCGGTGCCGCCGAGAATGACGAGGATCATGATCTCTCCACTGGTTTGCCAAGAGAACATGGCCGGAGAGACGAAGCGGTTGAGATCGGCATAGAGCGCGCCTGCAAGGCCGGTGATCATGCCGGAGAGGGTGAAGGCGAGAAGGCGGAGGCGGTAGGGCGAGAGGCCGACAGCCTCCACCCGCGCGTGGGCTTGCCGGGCGGCATTGAGTGAAAGGCCGAAGGGTGAGCGGGCGAGCATGGCTGCGAAGGCGAGGGCGGCGAGCAGCACGGCGAGGGCAAGACCGTAGAACTGGATCGGATCGAGCGTGTTGAGGCCGGGAAAGCCGTTGCGCACGTAGATCGGCAACCCGTCCTCGCCGCCATAGGCGGGCCAGCTGATCGCGAAGTAGAAGAACATCTGGCCGAAGGCGAGCGTGATCATGATGAAGTAGACGCCGGAGGTGCGCAGCGACAGCGCGCCGATGGCCAGCGCGGCAAGGCCGGAGGCGGCGAGGGCGGTGGCCCAGATGATGGGCATCGATTTGGTGCCCTCGATCAGGACCGGCCAATCGGTGAGGGGCGTGTAGCTTTGCGCGTGGCTGGCGAGGATGCCCATCGCGTAACCGCCGAGACCGAAGAAGGCCGCGTGGCCGAGCGAGACGAGCCCGCCGAGGCCAAGGGCGATATTCAGGCCAACACCTGCGAGCGCCAGGATGGCGACCTTGGTGCAAAGCGTGATGATGAAAGGCTCGTCCGCCACCCATGCCCAGAGCGGCACGGCGACAAGGGCGGCGAGGAGGGCCGCGTTGAGGATACGCTCGCGGGTCATGCGCGGGCGCCGTAGAGCCCGGAGGGGCGCAGGATGAGGATGACTGCCATCAGGATGTAGATGAGCATGGACGAGAGGGCCGCGCCGGTGGAGGCGGCGGCCGACGGTTCCATGAAAAGGGCGAAGGCGGCGGGCAGGAATAGGCCGCCCAGCGTATCCGTGAGGCCCACCAGCAAAGCGCCAACAAGCGCGCCCTTGATGGAGCCGATGCCGCCGATGACGATGGTGACGAAGGCAAGGATCAGTACCGGCTCGCCCATGCCCACCTGCACGGACTGGATCGCCCCGACGAGCGCACCAGCCAGCCCGGCCAGCGCCGCGCCGAGCGCGAAGACGATGGTGTAGAGGCGGCTGATGTCGACACCGAGGGCCGCGATCATCTCGCGGTCACTTTCGCCCGCGCGGATGCGGATGCCGAGCCGGGTGCGGCCCACCAGCAGGAACAGGCCGCCCGCGATGGCGAGGCCAGCGACGATGAGCGCGAGGCGGTAGAGCGGGTACTCGATGCCGAAGGGCAGGGTGACGGGGCCCGACAGCACGGGCGGGATCGAGAGGTAGAGCGGGAAGGAGCCGAAGACCCAACGCGTGCCTTCCGAGAAGATGAGGATCAGCGCGAAGGTCGCGAGCACCTGATCAAGATGGTCGCGCGCATAAAGGCGACGGATCACCGTGACCTCGACCAGCGCCCCGGCAGCGGCAGAGGCGGCAAGGGCCGCGATGAGCCCGAGAAAGAACGAGCCGGTGGCGGCGGCGGTGGCTGCAGCGGCGAAGGCGCCGATCATGTAGAGCGAGCCGTGCGCGAGGTTGATCAGGCCCATCACGCCGAAGACGAGCGTGAGACCGGCGGCCATGAGAAACAGCATGATGCCCAGTTGCAGCCCGTTCAGCACCTGTTCGGCAAGAAGGAGACTGGACATCAGCGCATCGCTTCGGAACTGTGCCCGAAAAAGGAGGATCCGGGGTGAGCGAAAGTGTAAAGGTGCGGCCCGCACGGGCGGAGGATGTGCCGGAGATGGCGGCGATCCTGAACGAGATCATCGCGATCGGCGGGACGACCGCCTTCGAGGATGAACGGAGCGAGGCCGAGGTTGCGGACATAGTGATGGAGCGGCCGGAGAGCCTCTTCGCGCATGTCGCGCTCGACGGCGAGGGGGCGGTGGCCGGGTTCCAGTACGTGATCGCGACAGACGAGGCGGGCGTCGGCTCGGTCGCCACCTTCGCGCGGCAGGCGCCGGTCATCCGGGCCGTCGGCACGGCGCTGCTGCGTGCCACTGTTCTGTCGTCGCAGGCCGCGGGGCTGACGGCCATCGACGCGCACATCCGCGGCGACAATGTGCCGGGCCTGGCCTACTATTCGAAGATGGGATTCAAGGATCATGCGGTGGTGCCGAGCGTGCCGCTGAAGAACGGCACACCCATTGATCGGATCGTTAAACGGCTGCAACTGTAGGTTACATCTCGCATTCGGCGGCATAGGCGTCGCCGTGGGCGAGCAGAGCCGTGTCAACGATCTTGTTGGTGTAGACGTCACCTTCCTTGATGACCTCACGCACGTAGATATCCTGGATCGGATGGTGGTTCGGGCCGAACGAGAACGTGCCACGCGTGCTGTCGAAATCCGCTTCCTCCAGTGCGGCCTGGAAGGCGGCGGTGTCTTTCACATTCGCCTTTTCCATTGCTGAGAGCAGCAGCAGCGCGGTGTCGAAACCCTGCGAAGCATAGAGCGAGGGAAGGCGATCGTACTCCGCCTGGAAGCTTTCGACAAAGGCCTTGTTGGCGGGCACGTCGAGATCCTTGCTCCACTGCGACGTGTTCTTCACGCCGAGTGCGGCGTCACCCACAGCCTGCAGGATGCCCTGATCAAAACTGAAGGCGGGGCCGACGACAGGAATGTCGATGCCGCTGTCTGCGTATTGTTTCAGGAATGAGATGCCCATTCCGCCAGGCAGGAAGAAGAACACGCTGTCTGCACCGGATGCGCGGATGTGGGCGATTTCGGCGGCGTAGTCGGTCTGGCCGAGATCCGTATAGATCTCGTCGGCGATCTCGCCTGCGTACTCGCGCTTGTAGCCGGTGAGAGCGTCCTGGCCAGCCGGGTAGTTGGGCGCGAGGATAAACGTGTTGGTGAAACCTGCAGTGTTGGCGTAGGCCCCCGCCGCCTCATGCAGGTTGTCGTTCTGCCAGGCGACGTTGAAGTAAAGCGGATGGCAACCCTTGCCGGCGAGCTGGGACGGGCCGGCGTTGGGCGAAAGGTAGAATTTGCCCTGCGCGGTCGCTGAGGGGATCACGGCCATTGCAAGATTGGACCAGATTATCCCGGTCAGCACGTCCACCTTCTCGGACTGGATCATCTTGTCGGCCAGTTGCACGGCGATGTCCGGTTTCTGCTGGTCGTCCTCGATGACGACCTCGATATCGGTGTTACCGGACTGCTTGACCGCGAGCATGAAACCGTCGCGCACGTCGATGCCGAGGCCGGCGCCGCCGCCGGAAAGCGTGGTGATCATGCCGACCTTGACTGGGTCTGCCGTGGCAGCGGTGGCGAGCGCGGCGAGGCTGGCCGCGAGCAGCGTGGATTTGAGGCGCATGGTGTTACTTTCCCGGTTGTTACGCTTGTTCTGGTTTTGTGGGAGAGTGTGCGGTTTTCGGGCGCGCAGGCAACCCCGTATTGCGGTTGAAGCCTATTCGGACACCGATGCCGGGGCCGGTTCCTCGCGTTTTACACGGAAGACGGCGAGGTAGAGTGCGGGCACGAACACCAGTGTGATGATCGTGCCGGCGATGATGCCGCCCATCATCGCATAGGCCATCGGCCCCCAGAATATCTGGCGCGAGATGGGGATGAGCGCGAGACTGGCTGCGGCGGCCGTCAGCAGGATCGGGCGAGCCCGGCTGTCGCTGGCCTCGAAGACCGCATCCCATGCGGACCGCCCTTTCTCGCGCAGGACCTCGATTTCGTGGACGAGGATAATTGAATTGCGGATCAGGATGCCGACCAGGGCCAGCACGCCGAGAATCGCGACAAATCCGAGCGGTGCGCCAGAGGGCAGGAGGGCGGCGACGACACCGATCAGGCCGAGGGGCGCGACACAGAGGACGACGAAGGTGAGGCGGAAGCTCTGCATCTGGATCATGATAAGAAAGAGCATGATCAGGATCATGAGCGGCACGACGGCCGCTATGGGTGCCTGACTGTCGGCGCTGGTCTCGACGGCGCCGCCGACCTCCGCCCTGTAGCCGAAGGGAAGATCGGCGTTGAAGGCGGCGACAGCGTCGGCCAGATCGGCGACGACAGTGGCCGGCTGATCGGCGGTGGCGATGGCGCCCTTGACGGTAATCGTCGGTATCCTGTTGCGCTGATGGATCACGGGCTGCTCGGTGGCGACAGGGAAGGTGGCGACGGAACGCAGCGGAATAGTCGTGCCGCTGGCGGTATTGAGTTGCAGGTCTGCGAGGGCCTCGACCGAGCTGCGATCCTCTTCGCTGCCGCGGGCGACTATGTCGATCAGGTACGATTGGTCTCGCAACTCGGTGACGTTCGATCCGTCGTAGATTGCGTTGAGCGCGGTCGAGATGTCGCTGGCGGTAATGCCGAGTTGCCTTGCCTTGTCCTGCAGGATCTCTACCCGGACGACGCGGGCGGGCTCGTTCCAGTCCATGACGATGCCAGTCAGCCGCTCGTCCTGCCCTAACAGGGCGGCGAAGTCGCGGGCGCTGTCGCGCAGTATCAGGATGTCAGGTCCTGAAATTCGGTACTGGACCGGCCGGCCCACAGGCGGGCCGATTTCCAGCAGTTTGACGAAGGCATCGACGCCCGGGAATTCGGTGCGTGTCACCTCGTCCAGTTGAATGCGAAGGGCATCGCGATCCTCGACGGACGGAGTCTGGATCACAATCTGGCCCGTATTCGGCCCGGGGGTCGGCGTATCAAATGAGAGTAGGAAACGCGGAGCGCCGCGACCGACGTAGGAAGACCAGAAAGAGACGTGTTCGTTGCCGTCGAGATAGGTCTCCAGCCGCTCGATCTCCGCCTCTGTCGCGGCGATGGACGCATTCTGGGGGAGGGTGATATCGACAATCAGTTCCGGGCGGTCGGAATTGGGAAAGAACTGCTGCTCGACAAAGCGCATGCCGAAGATCGAGAGCGCGAACACGGCCAAGGTTATGACAATGGTCAGCCAGCGGAAATGCATCGCAGCACGCAGCAGGCGGTGGAAGCCGCGTCGCAGACGACCTGGTTGCGCATCATGTTTGTGCATGTTCGAGGACAGCATCGTCACCCCGATCAGCGGTGCGAAGAGTACGGCGACGACCCATGAGACCAGCAACGAGACGGCGATGACGACGAACAGCGAGAAGGTGAACTCGCCCGCCGCCGAGGAATTGAGGCCGATGGGGATGAAGCCGGCGACGGTCACGAGCGTGCCCGAAAGCATCGGAAAGGCGATGCTCGTCCAGGCATAGGAGGCCGCCTTGCGCATGCTTTCGCCTTTTTCCAGGCGGGAGATCATCGTCTCGATGGCGATCATCGCGTCGTCCACCAGCAGGCCAAGGGCGATGATCAGCGCGCCAAGCGAGATGCGCTGCAGCGTGATGCCGGTGTATTCCATAATGACGAAAGTGATCGCCAGCACCAGTGGAATGGTGAGGGCGACGACAAAGCCGGCGCGGAGACCGAGCGAGATGAAACTGACGGCGAGAACGATGAGCACGGCCTCCGCCAGCGCTTGAATGAAGTGGCCTACGGCTTCATCGACCACGTGCGGCTGGTCGGCGACCTGATGGATGGTGATGCCTATGGGCAGATCGGCCTGTGCCCGCGCGATCACGTCGCTCAACTCTTCGCCGAATTCGAGAATATTGGCGCCCTTGCGCATACCGACGGCGAGGCCGATCGCCTCTTTGCCTTTGAAATGGAAGAGTTCCGAAGGCGGGTCCTGATAGGCGCGGCGAATTTCCGCCACGTCCGTCAGGCGGAAGAAGCGGCCGTCGATGCGCAGGTTGATGTCCTCCAGGCTGCCGGCATCTGCGAACTGTCCGCCGACGCGGACGAGCACCTGCTCGGGGCCTGCGTCGATCACACCGGATGGGAGAATGGCGTTCTGGGCGGAGAGTGTGGCCTGCACGGCCTGTTGGTTGAGGCCGAGGGCCGCGAGGCGCTCGGTGGAGAATTCAAGGTAAATGACCTCGTCGCGGGTGCCGAAAATCTCGACCTTACCGGCATCGTCCAGCGCCTGAACGGTGCGGCGGACATCTTCCACGTAGTCGCGAACCTCACGGTGGGAAAATCCGTCCGACGTGAAGGCGAAGATGTTGCCAAAGACATCTCCGAAAGTGTCATTGAACTGAAATCCTGCGAATTCGGCGGGGAAATCGCCGCGGATGTCGCCGATCATGTTGCGGACCGTCTGCCAGATACGGGGCAGTTCGCTGGCGTCGGTGGTGGGCAGCAGTTCGACATACACGATCGTCTGGCCGGGTATGGTGATCGAGCGGGTGAAATCGAGTTCGGGAAGATCCTCCAGCTTCTTCTCGATCCGGTCGGTTACCTGTGTTCGGGTCTCCTGCACATCGGCGCCGGGCAGGGCGGCGGAGATCACCATCGTCTTGATCGAGAAATCCGGGTCTTCTTCCCGGCCGATGTTGAGATAGGACAGCGTGCCGGCGATGACCGAGACGATCATCAGGAACCAGACGAAGGAGCGGTGATCGAGCGCCCAGTCGGAGAGATTGAAGGATTTCACGGTTCTATTCTCCGGCCGACATGCTGCCCGTCAGACAGCGAGTGAATGCCCTTGATCACCACCTCGTCGCCCGGCGCGATACCTTGCAAGATGCGGACGCGGCTGCCGAAGGCCTCTCCGAGGGTCACAGGGGTGCGGACAACGGTGCTGTCGGAACGGTCAACCTTCCAGACAGAGGGCGATCCGTCGGGGTCGACAAGGGCGGCGAGGGGAAGTGTCGAGGTAGCTTCGGAATCGGCCTGGGGGCGCACGCGAACGAGTGCGCCGAGGCGGAAGGCATCGCTCGGATCGACCAGTGTCAGGTGCAGGCGTCGGGTGCGTGTGGCACGTTCGGCCACCGGATCGATCCTTGACAGGATTGCGTTGGCGGCGATGCGTGGATCAACCGCCAGCAGGGCATCGAAGCGGGTGCCGACTTCGAGAGTGGCTACATCCTGTTCGGTCAGGTCTATGACGACCTCGCGTTCGTCGGTGCCGGCCAGCCGCAGCACTGCCTGGCCGGCTGCGAGGGCGGCACCGGGTTCGGCATAAACTTCTGTAATCACGCCGTTTTCCGCTGCCCGCAAGATGGCTAGGCTGCGCATGTCCTCAGCACGGGCGAGTGTTGCCTGTGCCTGTTCCAAGCGGGCCTCGGCGGCGACGAGGGCGCGGCCCGCGTCCTCCAGCCGGGTTTCGCTATCAACGCCACGCGCCGCCAGTTCACGGGCCCGTGCCTCGGCATCTTCTGCGGAACGGTATTGGGCCTGTGCTACGGTGACACCGGCCTCGGCTGCACGGACATCGGCATCGAGTGTCTCGGGATCGAGCCTCGCCAGCACGTCGCCGGCCTCAACCCGGTCGGCGGCACCCGCCGGGCGCTCCGCCAGGCGTCCGGCCAGAGGGAAACCCAGGTCGGTGCCGGTCCGAGAGGCGACGGTGCCAACGTAGTCGTTGCCGGTGGCGGCAGTGAGACTGACGATCTCCGTGACCACCGGACGCGGCACCTGCGAAACCTCGGCGGCGTCTTCGGCCAGTGCGGACAGCGGCAGGAAGACGAGGATGGCGGCCAGTCGGCGTATCACTGTGCGGCCTCCGAGTAAGTAACGATGCGGCCCGGATAGAGCAGTTGTGCCCCCTTGGTGACAACGGTCGTACCTTCTTCGACGCCATTGGCGAGCAGGATGCGCCCGGTCTCGAATCGGTCGATCTCCACATTTCTGAGCGTCACGGCCATCGTTTCGGGATCGACAATCCAGACGGCAGGCCCGTCGGAGTTGGCCGAAAGCGATGTGAAGGGCAGGGCGATAAAGGGTGCAACGGTGCGGGTGGCGGTGCCGCGAACGGCATCACCGTATGCTACGAACCGGGGAGGATCGGTGATCGTGACCTTGACGGCGACGGTGCCCTTTTCGGGATCGACGAGGGGCGCCATTTCGCGGGCAATTCCCTCAAAGATTACATCTGGATGGTCGATCAGCGTCAGTTCGACCTCAGGTTTTGGCAGATCGGTGGTCAGCAGCACCTCCGGAACGTCGAATACGGCATCGAGGGCATCGCCTAACGCCAGCGTCATCACCGGCTGGGCGGCGCCGACGACCTGACCGGGTTCCACCGAGCGATCAATGATCGTGGCGTCGGTGGGGGCGAGCAACACCGTATCGTCGAGTGCATCGTGCGCCCTGTCGAGTTCGGCGCGAGCCTGCGCGAGGCCGCCTTCGGCGATCCGCAATGCATCCTCGGCGTCGTCACGGCTGATGCGTGTGGTGGCACCGCGTTCGAGCAGGGCGGTCTGGCGTTCAAGATCCTCTACCGCTTGCCGGTGGTCGGCCTCGGCGGTCGAAAGACCGGCTTCGGCGGCACGGACAGCCTGCTCCTGCTGAACGGACTGCATGCGGGCAAGCACTGTGCCCTCGGTGACCGTGTCGCCCTCTTCGACCAACACTTCGGCAATGCGTCCACCGGAAGGAAAGGAAGCCGAAAGGGTATCCCGCGCAGCGATCTCCCCCGTCAGCGAAAACGTGCGGTCATCGGACACGTTCTGTGCCTTGACCACCTCCACCACCAGCGGCTGGTCGGCGGTGGCGATTGCCGCCGCGAAGATCGAGATCAGCGCCGAAAAAATGATGGCGCGCATCGGGGGGAACATGGCTGACCTTTGCAATTCGCTTTTGCGCTAATTCATGCGCCCGACTTAGGCGCATTTAAACCAGTTTAAACCGTCTGCTCGAAAAAATCAGCCGCGACGGGCCAGAAATGCCAAACGTTCGAACAGATGCACGTCCTGTTCGTTCTTCAAAAGTGCGCCGTGCAATTTCGGCAATGCGTCTTTGGCGTTGCGTTGCAGGTCGGCAGCATCAAGGTCCTCGGCGAGCAGAAGTTTCAGCCAGTCCAGCACTTCGGAGGTGCTGGGCTTTTTCTTCAGGCCCGGTGTTTCGCGGATTTCGAAGAACTGTTCGAGAGCGGCGGAAACGAGCGACTTCTTGATACCGGGGTAATGTACCTCGACAATACGGGCGAGGGTTTCGGCATCGGGAAAGCGGATGTAGTGGAAGAAACAGCGGCGCAGGAATGCGTCCGGCAGTTCTTTCTCGTTGTTGGAAGTGATAATAACGATCGGCCGATGAACGGCCTGCACCGTCTTACCGGTCTCGTAGACGTGGAACTGCATCTGGTCGAGTTCCTGAAGCAGGTCGTTGGGAAATTCGATGTCGGCCTTGTCGATTTCATCGATCAGCAACACCTGCCGTTCCGGTGCGACGAAGGCTTCCCACAATTTGCCGCGACGGATGTAATTGGCGACATCGTTAACGCGCGGATCGCCCAACTGGCTGTCACGCAGGCGCGAGACGGCATCATATTCGTACAGCCCCTGCTGCGCCTTGGTTGTGGATTTGATCGACCACTCTGTGATCGGAGCGCCGAGAGCCTGTGCAACCTGTCGCGCCAGTTCGGTTTTCCCTGTTCCCGGCTCACCTTTTACGAGCAGAGGCCGCTCCAGCGTGATGGCGGCGTTGACAGCGACCTTGAGATCCTCGGTCGCGATATAGTCTTTCGTTCCGGTAAATTTCATGCAGTGGTCCTTCGGAGCAGAGTCCGATGAGGCCTAGCCCAATGCGCACGCTTTTCAAGTAGTTTTGACCATATTGCCGCCCATCTTGCGCGTGACAATTTCTAACAAAGGGTTTAGACGAAGCGCAGTGAAGGGCCAGCGCCCCAGGGTATTGGCCCGCCGTGGGAGACACTAACTATGGTCAGGGGTAGTGCGGCGATGAAAGCTGAAAACAATTTTGACAAAGATTACCGTCCCGCTGAGGATGAGCCGTTCATGAACGAGCGTCAGCTTGAGTACTTCCGTCAGAAGTTGCTGACGTGGAAGGCCTCCATCCTGGAGGAAAGCCGTAACACGATCGAGGATATGCAGGCGGGGACACGCAACATACCCGATGTGACGGATCGGGCTTCGGAAGAAACCGACCGTGCGTTGGAACTGCGAACGCGCGATCGCCAGCGTAAAGTCGTGGCCAAGATCGACTCGGCATTGCGCCGGATCGAGGATGGCAGCTACGGCTATTGCGAGGATACCGGCGAGCCAATCAGCCTGAAGCGGCTGGATGCCCGCCCTATCGCGACCCTGAGTCTGGAAGCGCAGGAACGACATGAACGCAAGGAGCGGGTGCATCGCGACGACTGACCGTGAGTTGCAACCACGTGCATCGGGGGCCTTCGGGCCCCTTTTGCGTCTGAAGGGGCGGGAATGAAGGTCGCGGTCATCGGTGCGGGCATCGGAGGTGCGGCGGCGGCGCTGGCGCTGGCGCGGCGCGGCCATGACGTGGAGGTGTTGGAGCAGGCTGAAGCGCTGGGGGAAGTCGGCGCCGGTTTGCAACTTGGACCTAACGCCGTGAAAGTTCTGCGTGCCTTGGGGGTCGCGCCTCCGGCGGAGGGGCCCGAAGCCATCGTTATGGTGGACGACCTGACGGGACGGGCTATTGCACACGTGCCGATGAATCCGGATATGGAAACGCGGTTCGGTGCGCCCTACTGGCAGTTGCACCGCGCCGACCTGCTTTCAGCGCTGGCGGATGCGGCAAAGACGGCTGGCGCTACGTTCCATTTAGGCCAGAAGGTCGCTGCTGCGCCGGACGCGGATTTGGTGGTGGCTGCCGACGGAGTGAGGTCTGGCTTTCGGGAAATCGTTGCGGGTCCGGGTTCGCTGGCCTATTCCGGGCATGTGGCATGGCGGGCGCTGGTGCCGGCGGCCGCAGTACCCGACGGCTGGGGCCGACGCACGCGGCTGTTCATGGGGCCGCGACGCCACATGGTTCTGTATCCCTTGCGCGGCGGCGAGTTCTGGAACCTGGTGGCCGTGGCGGAACGGGGCGATTGGCAAGCGGAAGGCTGGCGGCAGGAGGGTGATCCGGAGGCGTTGAGGATGGCGTTCGGTGATGTCTGCGCAGAGGCCGCGGGGGTTCTGAGCGCTGTCGATCAGTGCATTCTCTGGGGATTGTTCGCCCATCCGCCGCTTGAGCGTTGGTGCAAGGGTAACGTCGCGCTGTTGGGTGATGCCTGCCACCCGATGCTGCCCTATCTGGCGCAGGGCGCCGCCATGGCGATCGAGGATGCCTGGGTGCTGGCGGACTGCGTCAGCGCGGACGGCCTGAATGGCTTGAGCCGGTACGAAGCCCTGCGCAAACCCCGTGCAACGCGGGTACAGCGAGCGGCTGTCGCCAATGGCAAAGTGTATCATATTGCCCATCCGCTGCTGCGGCGGGGATTGCATATCGGCATCGGTGTGCGGGCACATCTGCCGGGCGGGCTGATCGGCCGGTTCGGCTGGCTCTATGGCGGTGATGTGACCTAGGCCGGTAGCGGGAAGGCCGCGAAGAATTCCGTTTCGCCCCGGCTGGTGAAGTTGATGACCCGGCTTTCCGGCTGGCGCATTGCCCAACCGAGGCTCTCAAAACGCGAGAGATAGGCACGGCCAAGACTGCCGGCGAGGTGGCTGCGCCGCTCCGACCAGTCGAGGCAGGAGAGGGTGATGGGCTGGCGCAGCGTTTCGGTATCGATACCGAAGTCAGTGGCGGCCGCTGCCCCGGCAGCTGTGAGTTCGGGATGGCCCGCCACCTCCAGGATGTGGCTGTTGGCCAGCAGGCTTTCGTACAGTCGGATGCCGAAATCACCCGCCAAGTGATTGTAGCACACGCGGGATTTACGCAGCGCCGGATCCTTCGGGCCGGGGCGGGAGCGCATGTGGCCTGCGACTGCGGCGAGGCCCATCATTCTCTCCAGCGTCTGACCGACATCTTCATGCGCGAGGGCGAAATACTTGTGGCGGCCCTGAGATCGGACGCCGATGAGCCCGCCCGATTGCAGCTTGGCGAGATGGCCGCTGGCGGTGGAGGCGGTGATGCCGGCCTCAGCCGCGAGTTCGGTTGCGGTCAGCGCCTGCCCACCCATGAGCGCCGACAACATGTTGGCGCGGGCGGGGTCGCCGATCAGGGCGGCGATGCGGGCAATATCCGGACCTTCTTTCATAGTTTGATCTGCGCCGAAGCATGAAGGTCTGTCAACCAGTTATCCCTTGGGCAGCAACAGAGGAGTGTGTCATGCTGACCTGCATCATCCGGTATCATATCGAGCCGACGAAACGGGCCGCGTTCGAGACCTATGCGCGCAACTGGAACACGGCGATTCCACGCTGCGGTGCCGACCTCATCGGGTACTTCGCGCCGCACGAAGGCTCCAGCACATTGGCCTACGGAATCTACAATGTTGCCAGTCTTGCCGACTACGAACAGTACCGGGCGCGATTGGCGTGTGACCCACTGGGGCGGGAGAATTTCGAATTCGCGATGGAAGAGCGGTTTCTGCTGCGGGAGGACCGGACCTTCCTGAAGCGGGTACTATAGATCGAGTTCCACCCAGACCGGCACGTGGTCTGACGGTTTTTCGCGGCCGCGGACATGGGAGTCGATTTCGCAGGTGATCAAGCGGTCGGCGCATTGTGGCGTCAGCAGAAAGTGGTCGATGCGGATGCCGTTGTTCCGTTCCCATGCTCCAGCCTGATAGTCCCAGAAAGTATAGGTTTCCGGTGCAGTGGATGTGGCGCGGAGCGCATCTGTGAAGCCCAGATTGACGATACGCCGCCAGGCTGCACGGCTTTCGGGCAGGAACAGGGCATCCTCTGTCCAGTTCTGCGGGTTGGCGGCGTCCTCGCTTTGGGGAATGATGTTGAAGTCGCCAGCCATGAGCGCAATTTCTTCTGATTCCAACAGCGCTTGCGCGCGTTTTTTCAGGCGCTCCATCCAGGCTAGTTTATAATCGTATTTCGGTCCGGGCGCCGGGTTGCCGTTCGGCAGGTAGAGGCCACAAATGCGCAGTGCCTGTTTGCCCACGACCGTCGCTTCGATCCAGCGCGCATGGTCGTCGTTGTCATCGCCGGGCAGTCCGCGGGTGACATCTTCCAAAGGCAGTCGGGAGAGAATGGCGACACCGTTGAAGCTTTTCTGACCATGCGTCTCGATACTGTAGCCGAGATCCTCGATCGGTTCCCGCGGAAAGGTTTCGTCCAGTGACTTGATTTCCTGAAGGATTGCGACGTCGGGCTTTCCCTCCTCCAGCCAGGCCAGCAGGGCGGGCAGGCGAGCCTTGATGCCGTTGATGTTGAATGTCGCGATCTTCATGGCAGGTCTCCCGCTTTTCGGCAGGTGCTACCACCCGTGCCACGTTAAGCCAATATTAATCCTTGCAACGGCCTGATGGGCAGCATGGAGCCGGTCGTGATCAAGATTTTCGGGGAACGGAACACCGGCACGCGAGCCGTTGGGGCCATGCTGGCGGGTATGCCGCATGTCCGGCGCCGGGTGGTGGAGCGCACTGTTCCCGAGGCCGATGGGCGGGTAGAGGCCGCGATCCTTTCCGAGATGCGCGGCAGTTGGCGGCGGCTCTATCTGCATGCATTGCGCGACGAGGCCGCGGCGCTGCAAAGCGCTGCTGATCCGTGGAAACATGCAGCGCCGGTTTTAACACCCGAGATGCGGGCAGCGGGGGTGAGAACGATCTGCATGTTCCGCAACCCCTACTCATGGTTTCTGTCGTTCGCGCGACGGCCTTACCACCTGAAGGGGCCGCCAGCCCGATCACTCGAGGCGTTCGTGCATCGGCCCTGGATGACGGAAAGGCGAGAGGGTCTTGCTGCGATCCTCGCCAGCCCGATGCTGCTGTGGAGCGAAAAATCCCGGGCGGCGATGCGCTATCGAAATGAAGCGGTGCAGGCGGGATGTTTCTGTGAATTCATACACTTCGAACAGTTTGTTCAGAACCGTCTCGCGCTTGTCGAGCAGGCCTTGACGGACATGCATGTTCCGCTGTCGGGGTTGTCGGACCTTTCATTGAACAGCAAGTCCGGCGATCCCGACCCACAGGCGCTGGCCCGCTGGTACAGGGTGGAGGGATGGCGGGAGGACCTGACGCGACCGCTGGTGGCGGGTATAAATGCGCATGTGGACTGGAGTGTTGCGGAAGGGCTGGGTTATCGCCGCCGCGATCCGGCCGATTATCCCGAGCAATTGGCACCCGACCATGCCGAACGGATCGCGCTGGAGATGAGCGGCCTTGGTGCCAACTGGGATCGCAGAATCGACGAACTGGGACCGCTTAGCGCATAAGTGCGGCTGCCTGCTTCAGCATCGTTTAAATAGAGAACGACGTGCCGCATCCGCAACTGGACGTCGCGTTTGGGTTGTTGATGACGAAACGCGCGCCAATGAGTTCGCGGGAGAAGTCGATCTCCGCATCGGCGAGAAACGGCAGCGACACCGGGTCAATCAGGACGGCCATGCCCTCCCGTTCAAGCACGATGTCGTCATCCGAGGCCGTGTCCTCCAACTTGATGTCGTACTGAAAACCGGAACAGCCGCCGCCTTCCACGGCAACGCGCAGAAACTTGGTGGTGCCCGCGTTCTCCGTTATCGCCTTCAACTGGGCAAAGGCTCGGTCCGTCACGCGAGGGGGCAGGTTCAGGTCCATCGTTTGTTCGCCTTTCTCACGGCAATCACATCGTTATAAGGAATGTAGGGCCGATCCCGGCCCGCAACAAGACCGGAGAGACCATGGCCCTTGCCCCCTATGCAACCCGCCCCGAAGACAGCCGGGGGCGGCTGGTGGCCGAGCCGCCGTCGCGCCACCGCTCACCTTTCCAGCGCGACCGGGACAGGATCATTCATTCCAGTGCGTTCCGGCGGCTGAAGCACAAGACGCAGGTTTTTGTCGAGCACGAGGGCGATTACTACCGTACCCGGCTGACGCACTCGATCGAGGTGGCGCAGGTGGCCCGTACACTGGCCAAGGCGCTCCGCCTCGACGAGGAGCTGACTGAGGCAGTGGCGCTTGCGCACGACCTCGGCCACACACCTTTCGGTCATACCGGCGAGGATGCGCTGGCAGAGGTGATGGAGCCCTACGGCGGATTCGACCACAATGCGCAGGCGCTGAAGATCGTGACCTCGCTGGAGACGCATTACGCAGATTTCGAGGGACTGAACCTGACGTGGGAGACGCTGGAAGGGATTGCCAAGCACAACGGGCCGGTGACGGGGGATCTGCCTTTCGCGCTGTCCGAATATGACGCGCGGCACGATCTCGAGCTGTCCACCCATGCTGGCGCCGAAGCGCAGGTAGCGGCGCTGGCCGATGACATAGCCTACAACAACCACGATCTGGACGACGGGTTAAGGGCAGGGCTGTTCACCGTGGGCGAGATCGCGGAGTTGCCGATCATCGGCCCGGCATACACGGCGGTGGATCGCGCCTATCCGGGGCTCCCGGCGCGCAAACGCCGCTACGAGGGGCTAAGGCGCGTCTTCGGAGCGATGGTCGAAGACGTTTTGCAGACGAGCGCCGATGCGCTGGAAGACTCCGGCGCTCAGAGCGCTGCCGGAGTTCGGGCGCTGGGGCGGCCGGTAATCTGCTTTTCTGATGGGATGTTTGCCGATCTGAAGCATATCCGTGCCTTTCTGTTCGCGCGGATGTACCGGCACCCGGATGTTGCGGAGATGCGCAAACGCTCCGACCGGATCGTGCGAGAACTTTTCGCGGCGATCATGGCGGATGTAGCATTGATGCCGGACGACTGGCAGGCGGCGGCGGAGGCCTGCGAGGAAACGGGGCGGGCGCGGATGGTGGCCGATTACGTCGCGGGTATGACTGATCGTTTTGCGATCGATCTGCACGCACGGCTGTTCGGCACCAATTGAGGGCAGGGCGGCGGCGCAGGGCGCGATCTTTCGCGTCTGGAAGCGTTGGGGGGGCTGTGTTATGCGCAGCAGCGAACGTCTGAGAGGCTGATGAAATGAATGTGTTTGCCGATATCCGGGCCATGGTGGTGACGGCTCTGGAAGCAATGATGTCCGAAGGCGCATTGCCCGCGGGCCTGTCCCTCGCCAACGTGACGGTGGAACCGCCGCGCGATGCCGCTCATGGTGATATGGCGACCAATGCCGCGATGGTTCTGGCCAAGCCTGCCGGTCAGAAGCCCCGCGACATTGCCGACGCCCTTGCCGCGCGCCTGGTGGCGGATGCCAGGATCGACGCTGCCGAGGTTGCAGGGCCGGGCTTTCTGAACCTGCGTCTGGCGCCTTCGGTCTGGGCTTCGGTGATCCCGGCGGTGCTGGAGGCGGGGGCCGCGTTCGGCAGTGCACCGGCAGGCAGTGGCCAGAAGATCAACGTCGAGTATGTCTCTGCCAATCCTACGGGGCCACTGCACGTCGGCCATACCCGTGGCGCGGTTTTCGGTGATGCACTGGCGGGGCTGCTGGAGTTTGTCGGCAACGAGGTGACACGGGAGTACTACATCAACGATGGCGGTGCGCAGGTCGATGTGCTGGCCCGGTCGGTTTACCTGCGTTACCTGGAGGCGCACGGGCAGGAAGTTGCGTTCCCGGACGGCACCTATCCCGGCGACTACCTGATCCCTGTCGGGCAGGCGCTGAAGGACAAGGTCGGCGACGCTTTCGTCGACATGGGCGAGCAGGGCTGGCTGGCAGAGGTGCGGGAATTCGCAACCGAAGCGATGATGCAACTGATCCGCGATGACCTGGCGGCGCTCGGCGTCGAGATGGACGTGTTCTATTCCGAAAAATCGCTGTACGGCACCGGCCGGATCGAGGGCGCGATTGCGGCGCTGGACGGCAAGGGGCTGATCTACGAGGGTAGGCTGGAGCCGCCGAAGGGCAAATTGCCAGAGGACTGGGAGGCGCGGGAGCAGACGCTGTTCCGCTCGACCGCGCATGGTGATGACGTAGATCGGCCGGTGAAGAAATCCGACGGAGCCTGGACTTATTTCGCGCCGGATATCGCCTATCACTACGACAAGGTCGAGCGCGGCTTCGATGCGCTGATCGATGTTTTTGGTGCCGATCACGGCGGATATGTCAAACGGATGCAAGCGGCGGTGTCCGCGCTGTCGGACGGGCGGGTCCCGCTCGACATCAAACTGACGCAACTGGTCAAGCTCTACAAGAATGGCGAGCCGTTCAAGATGAGCAAGCGGGCGGGGACGTTCGTGACGCTGCGCGACGTGATCGACGAGGTTGGCGCAGACGTGACCCGGTTCACGATGCTGACGCGCAAGAACGATGCTCCGCTGGATTTCGATTTTGCAAAGGCAACGGAGCAGTCGAAGGACAATCCGGTTTTTTACGTGCAGTATGCCCATGCCCGGATCGCGTCGGTGATGCGGAAGGCACAGGGTGACATTTCGGATGCGCAGCTTGCCGCGGCGGATCTTTCTGCGCTGTCACACGAGGCTGAACTGGGCCTGTTGCGCAAGGCGGCGGAATGGCCACGGCTGGTAGAGTCCGCGGCGACAGCACATGAACCGCACCGCGTCGCTTTCTACCTCTATGACCTTGCCAGCGCTTTCCACGCTTTGCAGCATTTGGGCAAGATGGAGCCGGAACTGCGGTTCCTGCGCGAGGATGCGCCTGAGGTGACAGAAGCGCGGTTGGCGCTGATCCGGTCCGTGCAGCTTGTGATTGCGGCCGGCCTTGGTATTCTGGGAGTGACTCCGGCTAACGAAATGTAACCTTTTTGCGTTACGCATAATATTTCGGGGTTGGTACTGAGGTAAACACAAGATAGTGTGTGCGCGAGCAGAGGCACGCCGAACATGCAGGATATGACATATGGTGATTCCCACGAGGAGGGTCCGGTCGGGGCCGCCTTTTGGGTTGGTGTTTTGGTCAAGTGGGGCGGGGCGCTGCTGTCGCTCGCGCTCGTGGTGTTGCTGGTGCTCTGGGCCTGGCGGCTGACCACCCGCGACCCCGGCGAGGTGCCGGTGATCAAGGCGCTGGGCGGAGCCGTGCGCGTGGCTCCGGAAGTGCCGGGCGGCCGAACGGAAAACCACCAGGGACTGGAGGTCAACGAGGTGCTGGCCGGCGAAGAGGCCGGGCTGCCGAGACAGGCCGAGCTTGCGCCACCACCGGCAACGCTGGCCGAGGAGGACCAACCCGGGCCACTGGCACCGGAAGTGCTGCCCGCGATCCCGGAGGACCCGTCGGAGGCGCCGGAAACGATCACAGTGGAGCGTGAGGGCGGCGATGAGGTCGAGGTGGAGGTTCCCGGCGGCTCTGGCGACGATCTTCAGGCCCTGATCAACGAGGCCGTGCGCGGCGTGGTTGAAGAACCGGCGGAGAGCGGAGGCAACGAAATCGTTGCTGTGCTGCCGCGTCCTCGGCCGAGCGATCTGCGGGCCGGAACGGGGGCCGTCAGCCAGAGCACGGCAGTCGGCACGGAATCAGCGCAGACAGGATCCGAGATCGCCTCGGTGGCGATTGGAACCCGCACCATTCAACTGGGCGCCTTTGACAGCGAGCGGGATGCGCGCACGGCGTGGGACCAGTTGGCGCGGCTTCACACTGATCTGTTGGCGAGCCGCGACCGTTATATCCAGGAAGCCCAGTCCAACGGACGCACATTCTATCGCCTGCGGGTGCTGGGTTTTGACAGTTCGGCGGAGCAGAACAGCCTCTGCGAAGCGCTCAAGGCGCGGCTCGTGGCATGCATCCCGGTGACGGCACGATGAGCGCGGCGCGGGCAGCGATCTTCGGCTGTACGGGACCAGTGCTGGAGGCGGATGAACGGGCGTTTCTGCGTGAAGCCGATCCTTGGGGATTTATCCTTTTTGCTCGCAATCTGGAGACCCCGGAACAGATCCGGGCGTTGACTAGCGAACTTCGGGCGACGGTGGGCCGCAACGCGCCAATTCTGATCGACCAGGAAGGCGGGCGCGTGGCACGTCTGCTGCCACCGCATTGGACAGGCTGGGAGGACGCGCTGCCATTCGTTGCACGGTTCTCGCCGGAAGCGGGGGCGGAAGCGATGCGCCTGCGCTACCATGTCATCGGCACGGAACTTCGGGCACTGGGCATTGACGTCAACTGTGCGCCGATGGCCGATATTGCCCAACCTGACACGCACCCGGTGGTGCGCACCCGCTGCTATGGCACCGATGCCGGCACAGTCGCCCAGATGGCACGCGCCGTGACGGAAGGGTTGGCGCTAGGCGGCGTGTTACCAATCCTGAAACACATTCCCGGCCATGGCCGGACCGACCTCGATAGCCACGCGGACCTGCCAGTGGTGCATGCCGATGCGGTGACGCTGAACGCAGAGGATTTCGCGCCGTTCCGGGATTTGGCCGATTTGCCAATGGCGATGACGGCGCATGTCGTCTATCCCGCGCATGACGCGGAAAATTGTGCCACATGGTCACCGAAGATGATCTCGCTGATCCGAGAGACTATTGGTTTCGACGGCCTTCTGATGAGCGACGACATTTCCATGCACGCGCTGACGGGGACGATGGACGTTCGCGTCAGCAAGGCGCTGGATGCGGGCTGTGATATCATCCTCCATTGCAATGGCGAGCGGGACGAAATGGCGGCGATTGCCGCGGTTGCACCCCGGTTGGAGGGCGACGCGCTTCGGCGCGCGGAAGCGGCGTTGGCTGCCCGGACGGAAGTTCAGCCCATCGACGTGCCAGCAACGCTCGCCCGGATTGAAGACCTGAAGGAGGCCGCCCATGCCCGATGATCAGTTCGTCGATCAGGGCCAAACAACCGAGGCCCGCCTTGCCGCCGAGGCGTTGGTCGTCGATGTCGACGGGTTTGAGGGGCCGCTTGACCTGTTGCTGACACTGGCGCGGACGCAAAAGGTGGATTTGCGCCGCATTTCAGTGCTGGCATTGGCGGAGCAGTATCTTGGCTTTGTGGAGCAGGCGAAGAAGCTGCGCATCGAACTGGCCGCCGACTACCTTGTGATGGCGGCCTGGCTGGCATTCCTTAAATCCCGTTTACTGCTGCCACCGGATCCGGCAGAGGAAGGCCCCTCGGGTGAAGACCTTGCCGCCCATCTGGCATTCCAGCTTGAGCGGCTGGAGGCAATGCGCCGGGCCGCAGCTCAGTTGATGGGGCGTGATCAGCTTGGCCGGGATTTTTTCGCCCGAGGTGAACCGCAGGCAATGACCACAAAAAAGAAGGTGGAGTATTCGGCGACGGTTTTGGATCTGATGCAGGCTTATGCCCGCATCAAGACACGGGACGATTTTCAGCCATTCCACCTCAAACGCGGCCCGATATACACGATGGAGCAGGCGCTGGAACGAATGCGCGGGTTGATTGGCCATGCGACGGAATGGTCGGCACTGGAACAGTTTCTGCCTGAAGGCTGGCAGCTTGATCCGAAAAAGCGCCGCTCCGCCGTGGCAGCGACTTTTGCCGCCAGCCTTGAACTGGTCAAATCGGGCCGGTTGAGCATCCGTCAGGAAGAAACGTTCGCGCCGATCCAGTTGCGCAGGAACGACGGATGAGTGACGGGGCCGAACAAGGCAGTGTCGCCTCTTTGTTCGAGGCGCCGCCGCTGGCGGAGCAGGAACGGATGATCGAGGCAATCCTGTTCGCCGCTGACAAGCCAATGACGCTGGCGCAGATCGAGGCACGGATGCCGCACGGCTCAGACGCGGGTGAAGCGCTGACCTATCTGCGCAAACGCTACGAGGGCAGGGGCGTACAGGTTTCGAAAATCGGCGACGCCTATGCGTTCCGCACGGCGGGCGATCTCGGCTTTTTGATGAGCCGCGAGAGCGTGGAGCCGCGTAAACTGTCGCGCGCGGCCATCGAAACGCTGGCGATTATCGCATATCACCAGCCGGTGACGCGGGCCGAAATCGAGGAGATCCGCGGCGTGTCCGTCTCTCGCGGCACGCTGGATTTGCTGCTGGAGCTTGAATGGATCAAGATCGGCCGCAGACGAATGACGCCGGGGCGGCCAGCGACATTTGTGGTGACCCAAGGCTTCCTCGACCACTTCGCACTGGAGAGTGCAAAGGACCTGCCTGGCATTCGCGAATTGCGCGATGCCGGGTTGCTGGAAAACCGGCCGATGCCTGGCAAGGGCGCTGAGCAGGACGACGGCGACGGCGAGGATGACGACGATCAGGACGACATGTTCGAGTAGGCGTCAGCCACGGAAATGCTTGGACAGCTTCAGAGACTGGCCCTGGTAGTTGGATTTTAGGTCCGCGCCGTAGAGCCTGTCGGGGCGTTCCGACATACGCTCGTAGACCAAACGTCCGACGATCTGGCCATGCTCCAGCGCGAAGGGCGCTTCGTGGCAGCGCACCTCCAGTACGCCGCGCGAGCCGGTGCCGCCGGTGGCGGAATGGCCAAAGCCCGGATCGAAGAAACCCGCGTAATGCACGCGGAACTCGCCCACCATCGCGAGGTAGGGCGCCATCTCGGCGGCGTAGTCGGGCGGCACGTGCACCGCCTCGCGGCTAACGAGGATGTAGAACGCGCCGGGGTCGAGGATGATGCGGCCCTCCGGTGCTCTGACCTCTTCCCAGAAATCGGGGATCGCATAGTGCCCCAGCTTGTCGAGGTCGATCAGGCCAGTGTGCGGTTTGGCGCGGTAGCCGACGATGGCATCCTTGCCGCGGTCGAGATCGACAGAGAAGCCAAGGCCGTCGTCGATATGGGCCGGACCGTCGACGAGTCTGACATCATCATGCAGCGCCGAAAGCTCACTGTCCGTCAGTGCCGCCCTGCCACGGTGAAAGCGGATCTGATTCAAACGCAGGCCGGGCCGGGCAAGGACTGAGAAGGATCGCGGTGAGATTTCCGCGTAGAGCGGGCCGCGATAGCCTGCCTCGACCCGGTCGAATTCCGTTGCGCCATCGGTGATCAGCCGGGTGAAGAGGTCGAGCCGGCCGGTGGAAGACTTGGCGTTGGCGATCGCAGAAACATTGCCGGGCAGGGCCAGAGCCTCACGCAATTCGACAAGGTAGACACAACCCTTTTCCAGCACCGTTCCCTGCTTCAGGTCGATTTCGTGCATGGCGAAGTCAGGCAGGCGTTGTGCCATTGTCCTGCGTTCCCCGGGCAGGAACGAAGCGCGCACGCGCCACGCACGGTCGCCGAGCCGCAGATCCAGCGAGGCCGGTTGAATCTGGTCGCTGTCTGCAGGATGGGAGAGCGTGATCGCGTCGTCATTGATCATCTCGGCAATGCCTTGCGACGGCAGGACGCCGTGAGATTGCGTGTCGGTCATGGCCTGTCTCCCAGTCGCCGGATGTGAAAAAGGCGCCCGATGTCCACGAGGACAGGCGCCTTTTCAGGGTATTTGGTCGGGCTAGCGAGATTCGAACTCACGACCTTTCGTCCCCCAGACGAACGCGCTACCAGACTGCGCTATAGCCCGCCGAGACCCGTGTATACCGGGATTTCACACGGGTGCAAGCTTGTTTCATGCGCCTTCGACATGTTGCGCCATCCGTGCGCGCAGGCGGGAAAGGCGGGCGAGAATCTTGCGTATTTCCTCGGCCCGTGCCTGCTGCCGCGGATCGGGCGGGAAGGGGCGCCGGGACTTTTCCTCTTCGCGGGCGAAGAGATCGAACTGGCGGTCGTCTTCCAACCGGGGAGCCTCCGGTTCGCGGCGGATGCGGATCGGCCTCGGCGTCGGGCGTGGATCGGGTAGCGCGGCGGGCGGTTCTGTCGCTGCCACCGGCGTTTTGGCCGGCATTGCCTTCGCGACTTCGTTCGCAGGTGTGTCGGCAGCAGTCACCTTCGTGGGTGCAGGCGTTACGGGGGCAGGGGGCGGGGAGGCCGGCGCGGTGCTGTCCTCGTTCAGACTGACCGTGCCGAGCGCCGCAACCTGTTTGGCGCCGTTTTCCTTTAATTGCTTCTGCACACCCTTGATCGTCATGCCCTCGTTGTAGAGCAGGTTCTGGATGCCGGAGAGCAGGTCTATGTCTTGCGGACGATAATAGCGCCGACCGCCGCCGCGCTTAATCGGCTTGATCTGTGTGAAGCGGCTTTCCCAGAAGCGCAGGACATGTGCTGGGACGTCGAGTATCTCGGCAACTTCGCTGATGGTGCGAAAGGCTTCGGAGGATTTCCGGACGGTGGCCATCGGCGCACCTAACGCTTGTTGCCGGCGTCTACCCTATCTTTCATCAGGTGGGACGGACGGAAGGTGAGCACGCGTCGTGGTGCTATGGGCACTTCCTCACCCGTCTTGGGATTGCGGCCAACACGGGCGGTCTTGGTGCGGACGTTGAATGTGGCGAAGGAGGAGATCTTGACGCTCTCTCCGGCGACAAGAGCGTCCGACATGTGCTTGATTACGGATTCGACGAGTTCGGCACTTTCCTTGCGCGAAAGGCCCACTTCCTGGAACACGGCTTCGCTCAAATCCATACGCGTCAACGTCGTTTCACTCATTGCACATTCCCTACATTCTATAAAGTATTGAGAACGCTAGTGGGATTCGGGAAAGCGAGTCAATATCGCCAGCCATGAATGCCTTGCAGACAAAGGTATTTGCGCCGGATGCCGCCTACCAGCGCAGGGTCGCGGCGCCCCATGCCAGGCCACCGCCAATTGCTTCCATCAGCAGCAGGTCACCGCGCTGGAACCTTCCGTCCTGGTTCGCGACCGACAGCGCCAGCGGGATCGAGGCGGCAGAGGTATTGCCGTGATCCTGGACCGTGACGATGATCTTTTCCATTGGGATGCCGATCCTTTGCGCGGTGGCCTTGATTATCCTCAGATTGGCCTGATGGGGGACCACCCACGCCACATCCTCGACACTGAGGCCGGACGTGAGCAGGGCTTCCTCACCGGCTTCGGCCAGCTTGGCGACTGCATGGCGGAACACTTCGCGTCCCTGCATCTTCAGAACGCCTGCCTTCTGGGTCGTGGAAACACCGCCGTCGACGTAAAGAAGGTCGTTGTATTGGCCATCAGAGTAGATGTTGGTGGAAAGGATGCCCCTATCTTCCGGGGTGCCGTCTGCCGGGGCAGCTTCAAGGACCAGCGCACCGGCGCCATCACCAAACAGTACGGATGTGGTACGGTCGTTCCAATCCAGAATGCGGCTGAAAGTTTCGGCTCCGATCAACAGCACCCGTTTCGCCTGGCCGGAAACGATAAGCGCGTTGGCGTTTGCCAGACCGTAGATAAAGCCAGCGCAAACGGCCTGAATGTCAAAGGCGAAACCACCGGTCATGCCGATGGCATGTTGGACGCGCGTGGCCGTGGACGGGAAGGTTTGATCTGGGGTGGCTGTCGCCAGAACCAGCGCATCTATGCTCGATGCCTCGAAACCGGCGTTGTCCAACGCCATGCGTGCAGCGGCAATGGCTAGATCGGACGTTTTCTGGCCCTCGGCTGCGAAATGACGGCGTTCGATACCGGAGCGGGAACGAATCCACTCATCGCTGGTATCCATCATACTTTCTAATTCTGCATTCTCGACCACGCGGTCTGGCAGATAGTGGCCGGCGCCCACGGCGACGGCGCGAAGAGGTTTCATGCTCTATTGGCCTCTGGAGGTTCTTTTTCTTCGGGGCCAGAATGGCCCGTCGCTATATCGGATGCAAGACGTGCGGCCACACGGTCGGAAAAACCGTTCTTCGCCAGCTTGAAGGCCAGCTTGATCGCGGCGGATACACCTGTCGCGTCGGCGGATCCGTGTGACTTGATGACCGTCCCGTTGAGGCCGAGAAACACGCCACCATTAACACGGCGTGGATCGATCCGCTTTTGCAGGCGGCGCAAGGAGGTCAGGGCGAAGAGCGCACCCAGTTTGCTGAAAGGGGAGTGGTTGAAGGCATTGCCCAGCAGTTCCCGTACCAGCGAGGCGGTGCCTTCGGCTGTTTTGAGGGCTATGTTGCCAGCGAATCCGTCCGTCACGACAAGGTCGACACCGGCGGAGGAGATGTCCGAGCCTTCGACGAAGCCGATGTACTCGAAATCGCCGGTGACCGAAGCTTCCTCGATCATACGCGCGGCGTCGTGCAACTCGCTGCGGCCCTTGTGCTCCTCTGTGCCGACGTTCAGCAGGCCGACGCGTGGGCGCTTCAGCTCCAGACCGTGGCGGGCGTAGGTGGCGCCCATGATCGCGAATTTCAGCAGGTCAGAAGCATCGGCGCGGATATCGGCACCCACGTCGAGCACGACATTGTAGCCGGATGGGTTGCGCGAAGGCCAGAGAACGGCGATGGCGGGCCGATCAACTCCGGGCGCCCGGCGCAACCGCAACATCGACAGGGCCATCAGCGCACCGGTATTGCCGCAGGAAACGGCGACCGTGGCCTCACCCTGTTCGACGCTTTCCAATGCATTCCACATGCTGGTGCCCTTGCCCTGGCGCAGGGCCCGGGCAGGCTTCTCGTCCATGGAGATAACCTTGGTGACAGCCTTTAAGCGCGTACGCGCGCTGAGTTCCGGCTTCTTCTGCAGAAGCGGACCAAAAACGTTTTCGTCACCGTGGAGGATAAACCCGATTTCCGGGTTTTTGGCGGCTGACATCGCCATGCCGCCGATGATCGCCGTGGCCCCCCCTTCGCCGCCCATGGCATCGACAGATATCCATACGGAAGGATCGCTGCTGTCGGCTGCGGAGGAACCATTCATGGCGTATCAGCGTGTCGCTGTCTTATGCGGCATCTTCATCAATGTCGATTTCATCGACGAGTGCGACGACTTCGCGCTCATCATAGTGGCCGCATGCACCGCAAACGTGGTGTGGGCGCTTGAGCTCTCCACAGTTCGAGCACTCGTTCGGGTTCGCCGCAACGAGTGCATCGTGCGAGCGTCGCATTCCGCGCCGGGAGCGCGTGATCTTACTCTTAGGAACCGCCATGTGTTCAACCTCAGTTCTTTGGGCCCTCAGCCCTTCGGGACGGCGTATCAGGATGCCGCGACGTTGTCACGCGCTAACAGGACCCGGGAAGCCATGAAATGAAGCGCGGACAATACTCAGAATCGTACTCTCTGCAAGACCTTTTTATGCATTCTTTCTGTCGGTTTCTAGAATGCAATCACTGCCTGTCTGTCGCGGAGTTGCGTGATCATGCTCATGGCGGCCAGTGCGGAACTGCGTGGATTGTCCGGCAGGCTTCGGCCGGTAATGGCAAAGCGGAGGTTGCCGAATTCACCCTCGGCCTCGATTTCGTGGGTGTTTCCGATGGCATTGCCGTCGGCGACCAGCACACATTCCGTGTCGTCGAAGCCGATGCCTGCAAGCGCCACCGCGGCGGCGACATTGGCGTTCTTGGGATAGCGCAGCGCCGCTTCGCGGGCCGAGCCTCGGAAATGTTCGTGTTCTGCGTCACCCAGCGTCGCAAGGTCCAGAAGGTCCTCGGCGGGCGAACCGCGCCATCCGGATGCCGGTTTGATGCCGCGGTAGGTCACGCGGGTGAGTGCGCCGACGGCTGCTGCGCGCAATGCGTCCAGCGCGCCGATGGCACCAGAAGCGAGGTGCAGCCGCGTGCGGCCGCGACGTGCCGCCCGATCCAGTTCCTCTGTCAGCGCTTTATCGGCGAGGGCGCCGAGGGCTACGGTTGCCACCGGCGTGCCGGTTCCCAGGATGCGGGGGCCATGCGCCAGCAGGCCGGCATGGCCGGCACAATCGAGAACAATTGCAAGGTCTGGGGGCAGACTGTCCAAATCCGACGTCACCTGCACGTTGGGGCCAAATACTGCCGCGGCGGCATCCTCGCGACCGGCACGGCAGATCGCACATCTGACCGTTGCGCCGGCTTTGGGCGCATTCGCAATGACATAGCTGGCTATCGCACCATGGCCGATGATGCCGATCTGAAGCGGTGCGTCAGGTGTCGTCATTGCCGGACAGCTTGTCCTTCAGTGCGGCCAGTGCCTCGAAGGGGTTCTCGCGTTTTACCTCGCCGGGGTCATCGGGGTCGACTGCCGTCTCGGGAAGCTCCGCCCCGGCCGCGCGGGGATAGAGCGGCAGCGCCAGCGCAATTTCCTCCAGTGCAATGGCACCGATGTCCAGCTCCTCCGGAATCGGCTCTATGTCGATGTCATCATCCTCACCCAGTTCTGCACCGTCGGGCACAGGTCGGGCGGCGGCCGAATAGAGGCGGGTAAAATCCGTGTCGATGCGGGTAACCACCGGTTCCAAAGTTACGACACACTCCTGCGTCACTGTCGCGCCGACACTGCCGCGCAGGCGCCAATCCCGTTTGCCAGCGGGTTCGAGACGGGCGGACAGGCGCAGCTTGCGGATCGCAGGGATATCTAACTGAAGCGCCGCCGCCTTCATTTCGCCGGTGTCGGCGGTTTCCTCGAACAGGTGCGGTTGGGCCGATGTCAGGCGGGAAAGTTGTACGGGACGGGAAAAGGCGGAGCTGGGATCGGAAGGGTTGGGCATGAGGCGTTGAACTTCGGGTGTGATGACAGAGTGGGTTTCGACAGGCTTGCGCTTTCCGGCAGGAGAGTTGAACTTAGCGCAATGCCCCGATAGGGAACAGGGGAAATGCTGGATGGGGCTGCGCATGCGGCTCCCGGGAGGAATGAGTGAAGTCTGTGCGTGCGCGTATGGTTAATGGCGGTTTCGCCCTTGCTGGCTTGGCTCTCTCGGCTTGCGCTCCGCAAGTGTCCGTGCATGGCTATACGCCGTCCGATGACGAACTCCAGATGATCGAACCTGGAGTCGATTCGCTGGAAACCGTGCAGGAACGCATTGGCCGCCCTGCAAATTCCGGACTGCTGCGTGGCAATACCTGGTATTATATCCAGAGCAGAATGGAACAGCTGACCTACAATCCGCCCCGGGAAACGGACCGCGAAATCGTGCGGATCGTGTTTACCGATGAAGGCCTTGTCGAGAGTATCGACCGGTTCGGGCTGGAAGACGGGCGGGTGATCGACCTCAATACCCGCGTAACCGTCACCGATACCGGCCAGCTGGGCGTTTTCCAGCAGATTTTCGGCAACATCCTGAACTTCAACGCCGAGCAATTGTTCGGCGACTGACGGAACCGGTGGGCCGCAAACTCAGTTTTCGGGATCGAATTTCAGCACCACGCCGTTCATGCAGTAGCGAAGTCCAGTCGGCTGCGGCCCGTCGGGGAAGACATGCCCGAGGTGAGAGTCGCAGCGGGCGCAGAGCACCTCCGTGCGTTTCATGAACCAGCTGTTGTCCGCTTTCTCATCAACAGCGTCGGCGGAGATCGGCGCATAGAAGCTGGGCCATCCGGTGCCGCTTTCAAACTTTGTTTCAGCATCGAACAGGGGCAGATCGCATGCCACGCAGCGGAAGGTACCGGGTACCTTGGGAAAATTGTCATGTGTTCCAGCACGTTCCGTTCCGTGCTTGCGTGCAACCTTGAAGGCCAGATCGGAGAGCTGTTCACGCCATTCGGCCTCTGTTTTGACAACTTTTTCCATTTTTATCAGTCCTGCCTGTTTGTTTGGGGATGACAGTTGGTAAATCGCCTGCCAACAGTCATATATCCTACATGAATTTTGGTCATCCCTGCGCATGTAGGCGCGAAACTGGAGAGAACAATGGCTGGTTTTCTCACGGCAAGGTACAAGACGAGGTTCGCTGATTGCACGGCGGACATCGAAGCCGCGCAGCGTTTGCGCCATCTGTGCTTTCGCGGCGGCGACGGTCTTGACGCCGACGATTTTGATAACGCCTGCGCGCATGTTCTGGTCGAGGAAGCCGCGTCCGGCAGGCTCGTCTGCTGTTTTCGCCTGCTGCCGCTGAAGAACGGCGCCGAAATCCACCAATCCTATGCCGCACAATTCTACAATCTCTCGAACCTCGAATCCTTCGATGGTCCGATGGTCGAGATGGGGCGGTTCTGCATCCTGCCAGGCCTTGTTGATCCCGACATTCTAAGGATCGCCTGGGGAGCCATGGCCCGGTACGTCGAGGATAACGGTGTCGAGCTTCTGTTTGGGTGCTCCAGCTTCAAGGGCACGGAAGCCGAAGCCTATGACGACGCCTTCGCGTTGCTCAAGGAGAGACATCTTGCACCGAAGCGCTGGTTGCCGCGGGTCAAGGCGCCGCGCGTCTTCCGGTTCGCCAGCCGTCTGCGGTTACGCAAACCCAACCTGAAACTCGCACAAAAACGGATGCCGCCGCTCTTGCGGACGTATTTGGTGATGGGGGGGTGGGTGTCGGACCACGCGGTTGTGGATGCGGATCTCAACACGTTGCACGTCTTTACCGGGCTCGAAATCCGGGCAGTGCCGCCGGCACGTCGACGGCTGCTCATGGGCGCCGGATAAACTGCCGCACTTGAAAATCTGAACCATTACCCCTTAATTTAGAATCATTCTAAATATGGGGGCGGCTATGCTGCAACGTGTTTTCGGCGCCGGACGCCGCAGGTTCCAGGACCTCGATGAACAGGAAATTCTGGCACTTGCAATTTCGGCCGAGGAAGACGATGGACGAATTTATCGCGCCTATGCGGAAGGATTGCGGGCATCATATCCGGATTCAGCCGCCGTTTTCGAAGGCATGGCGGCCGAGGAAGATGACCACCGCAGACGGTTGATCGAATTGCACCGCCAGCGGTTCGGCGAAACCATTCCCCTGATCCGCCGCGAACATGTGAAAGGTTTCTACATCCGCAAACCGGACTGGCTGGTCCGCCCGTTGGGACTGGAAAAGACTCGGGCGGCAGCGGCAGCGATGGAGGACCAGGCCGCACGGTTCTACGAGGTGGCAGCGGCACAAGCAGTCGACGCCAGGACGCGAAAATTGCTGGGTGATCTGGCTGCAGCCGAGCGCGGGCACGAGAAACGGGCGGCGGACCTCACTGCCACGCATCTTGGCGATGGCGCCGCCGAGGCGGAGGACGTCGAGGAGCACCGGCGTTTCGTGCTGACCTGGGTGCAGCCGGGTCTGGCCGGGTTGATGGACGGCTCGGTTTCGACGCTCGCCCCGATCTTTGCCACAGCCTTTGCCACCGGAGATCCCTGGACCACCTTTCTCGTCGGCTTGTCGGCGAGCGTGGGGGCGGGTATTTCCATGGGCTTCACCGAGGCTGCGGGCGACGACGGCAGGATCTCGGGTCGGGGCTCACCGGTCGCACGGGGTATCGCATCGGGTGTGATGACGACGGTCGGGGGACTTGGCCATGCGTTGCCGTACCTGATTCCGCATTTCTGGACGGCAACGATAATCGCCTTCGTCGTCGTATTCATCGAGTTGTGGGCGATCACCTGGATCCAGAGCCGATATATGGAGACGCCTTGGCTGCGGGCGGCGTTGCAAGTGGTGCTGGGCGGGGCGCTGGTGCTGGCTGCCGGGGTGTTGATCGGAAATGCCTGACGGGTCGATAACGGGAGCCCCCGGGCGGCGCCATTGACGACCCTTCAGCGGCTGGCACCTTGCTAATCCGCAGCCCGTAGGTATTGGCCATCGGGTTTTCGGGTTCTGCTTCGGCTGAAGTAGCGCATCTTGCAAGGCCGGTGCGGTGGTCCAATATGCAGTCGAGACGCAGCGCGACCTGTCCCGGCCTCAAGGGCCACCTGCCAACGGCAGGTGGCTGCGTGATCCTCGGTCGCAAACACGTCGCGTGTGCCTTCAGCCCCTTTGTTTGAAGAGGATGTCCTGCGATTTCCTGTCCGCTGGCTTGCTGCTGCGTTTTTCCTCCGCCACTGCCTTGCCTTTCTGCACGGCCGGTCGCTCGCCCACGCGATTCAGCCAGGCCTCCATATGTGGGAAGCGGGCAATGTCCTGTTCCTGGCCTTCCCAAAGGCAGGCCCAAGGCCAGATAGCCATGTCGGCGATGGAAAAGAAGTCCCCGGCGACATACTCCCTTCCTTCGAGACGGGTGTTCAGTACGCGGTATAGGCGGCCCGTCTCATTTCGGTAGCGGTCCTTGGCGTAGGGCAAGTCATTCGGCGGGTCCATCTGCGGGGCGTATTTCAGGAAATGATGCGCCTGGCCCGCCATCGGCCCCAACCCGCCCATCTGCCACATCAGCCACTGGTCGACCTCTATCCGCTCCCGCTCCGTCCGTCCGCAGAACTTGCCGGTTTTGCGGGCGAGGTACTGAAGGATCGCGCCGCTTTCGAAGATAGACACCGGCGCACCGTCGGGGCCGTCGGGATCGACAATCGCCGGCATGCGATTGTTGGGCGCGATTTTCAGGAAATCGGGCTCGAACTGGTCGCCGGCGCCGATGTTCACGAGGTGGAGCTGGTAGGGCAGGCCCATCTCCTCCAGCGCAATCGAGATTTTCCAGCCATTCGGCGTGGGCCAATAGTAGAGGTCGATCTTCTCGGTCATCCCTGTGGTTCCCATATTTGCTGCTGATCCCTAAACTGTACACTTCCCGCCATTTGGCAAGGGCAGCAGCGGCGCGGGGGGGACGGCTTCAGGCCACGTGAGATCCGCCCCCTCTTGAACCGAGAAGGCGCGGCGCAGGTCCGCAGGCCGAAAGCTGTGGCGCTGACGAAAAATTGCACCATAGAGCGGCAGTGCGCCGCGACGCAGGTAGAAATTCCAATGGCAGATGGCAGCGTCGCCACGCTCCAGAGGAAAGCCGCGCTGGCGCAAAGCAGTTCCGGTGCGGGGGCAATCAAGGTCGATATCGACGCAACGCGTCTGGCTGGTTTGCAGACCTTCCCCCAGAGCAGGTCCGCCGACTCCGGGCGCGAAGCGGCGAAAAAGGTGATCGTAGAACAGGTTACTTCGGGCGGTGATGTTGTAGATTTCGGGAGCGCCGCGATAATTGGCGAGGCAGTCTAGGGCCGTTTCACGAAATTCAGCGCCGCCCATCAGCATGACGCGCCCAATATTGCCGACATCGCTGCTCCGCATCGCCTGCAGGGCCACGCGGGCACCGAGCGAATGCGCGAGAATATCGACCTTGCGGGTGGGAGCTATGTCAGCGATCCGCTCCAGCAACCCGGCCAACGCCGTTCCGGACGTGGCTGCTCTGGCATAGGCATCTGCGAAGCCTGTATGCGCGATCGCGAAGCGGCCAAGGCCAGTGGCCGAGCTTCCGGGCCAGGCGAACCCGATGGCGAGGCCATCTCGGTAGCCTGCGCCGGAGAATCCAAGTCCGCGCGGCCAGCTTACCAGCTTCCAGTGTTTGCGCTCGGGTTCCATCGCGAAAATCAGGCGATGCGGATCACGATAAGGGTCATCCGGCGTAAAGCGGTAGCCGTGAAGCATGATTACCAGCGGTGCCGAAGGAGGCAACTCGGAGAGGACCGCCCGCAGCCTCGTAGCAGCCGCGCTGCCGTCGGCGCAGACCAAGTTGCCTGCTCTCAGGGAAAGACCGAGAAGTCCCATCTGCTCGCCACATCTTCTTTTTTCGGAAGGGTGTCGCAAGGCTGCGCCAGTTTCTTTACGGAAGCATGAAGGATTTTTGAACCGTACGGTCGAGAATCGGTCTGGGTACGGCATTGACGGACTTCGGCTGCTCCAGTATGCGTGCGATGTGGCGATTTGTTACCGGATTGCGGGCCACGTTAAACATGCCGCTAAAAGGTCAGCGCCCATTGCGGATATCCGGGGCCCCGACCGATCGGTTGGGGTTTTTTTGTGGGCGTTCGCCCGATGGAGAGAAAGATGTCGAAGGACCTGAAAGCTCGGACAAAACTGGTACATGGCGGCACCCGGCGGAGCCAGTACGGAGAAATGTCCGAAGCTATCTTTCTGACGCAGGGATTTGCCTATCCGACGGCGGAGGCGGCGGAGGCCCGGTTCATTGAGGCCGGCGAAGACGAGTTCATCTATGCCCGTTACGGCAATCCGACCGTGGCGATGTTCGAGGAACGGATCGCGCTGCTGGAAGGGGCGGAGGACGCTTTTGCCACGGCTTCCGGCATGGCGGCAGTAAACGGCGCATTGATGAGCATGTTGAAAGCCGGTGATCACATCGTTTCATCACGGGCGTTGTTCGGTTCCTGCCTCTACATCGTCGAAAACATCCTGCCGCGCTTCGGCGTGGAGGTGACTTTGGTTGATGGCCGCGACAACGACGCCTGGGCTGAGGCCGTGCGAGAGGACACAAAGCTGGTGTTCTTCGAGGCGATCTCCAACCCGACACTGGAAATTATTGACATCGCGGCGGTTTCAGCGATCGCCAAGCGTGTGGGCGCCACCGTGGTGGTGGACAATGTCTTTGCGACGCCGGTTTTCCAGCGTTCCCTCGATCTTGGCGCCGATGTCGTGATTTATTCCGCGACCAAGCATATCGATGGGCAAGGCCGCTGCCTCGGCGGCGTCGTTCTTGGTACAAAGGATTACATTCGCGGCACGCTTGAGCCCTATCTCAAACACACTGGCGGGGCGCTGAGCCCGTTCAATGCCTGGGTGATGCTCAAGGGCTTGGAGACGCTGGATCTGCGCTGCCGGGCACAGGCTGAAAGCGCCGCGAAGATCACCGAGGCGCTATCTGTCCATCCGAAGATCAATCGCTGCATCTATCCCGGCCATGAAAGTCACCCACAGGTGGATCTTGCGCGCAGGCAGATGGAAAAGGGTGGAACGGTCCTTTCCTTCGAAGTTGCCGGCGGCCAGGCTGGTTCTTTCGCCTTCCTCAACGCCCTGAGGGTGGTTCTAATCTCCAACAATCTGGGCGATTCGAAGTCGATCGCCACCCATCCTGCGACAACGACGCACCAGCGACTGGACGATACCCAAAAGGCGATATTGGGCATAACGCCGGGTTTGGTGCGCCTGTCCGTGGGCCTGGAGGATACGGATGATCTGATCGCGGATCTGGAAGGGGCACTGGCGGCGGCGGCGGTTTGACCGGCGCCACCTTCCCGAAGTCGTGAAAATGACCGGTTGGAAATCCAGGCTTGCCACCACATGTTGGTAGAGCAGACACGAGGGACAGGACACCAGTATGAATATCCACGACCCGAAGGTTAAGTCCGACAGCCAAGCCACATCGTCGGTTTCGCGGCCCAGCCGTGAGGAGGCCGAGGAGGCTGTCCGCACCCTGCTGCGCTGGGCGGGAGACGATCCTGCCCGTGAAGGGCTACTTGATACGCCCGCCCGTGTGGTGCGTGGCTATGAGGAATGGTTCCGCGGCTATGACGAAGACCCCGAGGCGATGCTTCAGCGCACGTTCGAGGAGGTTGCCGGCTACGACGAGATGGTCGTGCTGCGGGACATTCGTTATGAGAGTTTCTGTGAGCACCATATGGCGCCGATCATCGGCAAGGCGCATGTCGGCTACATCCCGACGGACCGCGTGGTGGGCATCTCCAAACTGGCCAGAGTGGTGGATGCCTATTCCAAGCGGTTGCAGGTTCAGGAAAAGCTGAACGCACAGATCGCCAACACCCTGCAGACGGTGCTCAAGCCGCAGGGCGTGGCCGTGGTTCTGGAGGGGGAGCATCACTGCATGTCCACTCGCGGAGTTCACAAGCCCGGAGTCAGCATGGTCACCTCCACAATGCTCGGCGTATTCCGGGAGGACCGGGAGACAAGGCGCGAATTCATGGGCCATATCGGCAACCCGGTGAACCGGCTCTGAGCCTGCTGCCGTATTCCATCGACCGGGACCGGCCCGTTAGCGTGCCTCTGGGTTCGATGGCGGCACGCGCGTCACGCATTTGAACCACACCGTAGCGCCGGTGCGCAAAAGCTTGACAGCTTCCCACTCCACGGCCAAGCGTGCCGCTATGTTCGATCTCCGCCCCGTCGGCTATGTCATTGGCCTGCTTGTCACCTTGCTCGGTGTTTCGATGGTCATTCCCCTTCTCGCCGACCTGGTGGAGGGCAAGGGCCCGGTATCCACGTTCGGCTATGCGTCGCTCATCAGCACCTTTACGGGTTCCATGGTCATGCTGGCGTGTAAGGAAGAGCGCGCGCCGGGGCTCTCCTTGCAGCAGACATTCATGCTGACCACGGGCACCTGGCTGATCCTGCCATTGTTCGGTGGATTGCCGTTCTGGATCGGGGCGCCCGAGGCAAGCTTCACGGACTCGTTTTTCGAGGCGATGTCGGGTCTGACGACCACTGGCGCCACAGTGTTTTCCGGGCTCGACGACATGCCCGCAGGTACCCTGCTCTGGCGGGCGTTGCTGCAATGGTTCGGCGGCATCGGCATCATCGTCGTCGCCATTGCCTTCCTGCCGACGTTGAAGGTGGGCGGCATGCAACTCTTCCGATCCGAAGCATTTGATACGTTCGGAAAGATCCTGCCCCGCGCCGCCGAGATCGCTGCATCAATATCATGGGTGTATCTTGGGATCACCCTGGCCTGCATCCTGTGTTTCACTTGGGCCGGGATGCCGGGTTTCGATGCGCTTGTGCACGCGCTTACCACCGTTTCGACAGGTGGTTTCTCCAGCCATGATGCTTCCCTCGGCTTTTATCCGGGGCGCGTGGAATATGTCGCCACTATTTTCATGTTCCTCGCCAGCCTGCCGTTCGTGCGGCTGGTGCAGGCGGTCGCAGGCAACCCCAAGCCTCTGCTTTGGGACAGCCAGGTGCGCACTTACTTCATGGTTCTCGGCAGCGTCGTTCTGGTGATGACGGCCTATGTGACGCTGATGACGGAGCGGGAGCCGGAACACGCGATTCGCGAAGTTCTGTTCAACGTCACCTCGATCATGACTGGTACCGGGTTCGCGTCGGTCGACTATCAGCTCTGGGGCCCGTTCGCGATGGCAGTGTTTTTTCTCGTGGGCCTCATTGGCGGCTGCGCCGGCTCGACGGCGTGCTCTGTAAAGATTTTCCGGTACGAATTGCTGTTCGCGGCATTGCGCAGCCAGATCCAGCGTATTCACAACCCTTCCGGAGTGTTCACACCACGTTATGATGGCCGCCCTGTCCCCGATGACGTCATGAATTCCGTCATGGCGTTTTTCGTGATGTTTCTGCTGTCGCTGGCAGGCGTGTCCGTCGTCCTGTCGCTGATGGGCCTTGCCCCGATCACTGCAATTTCCGGCGCGGCGACGGCGCTGGCCAACATTGGTCCGGGACTTGGCCCCGAAATCGGCCCGGCGGGCAACTTCGCCGGCCTGCCGGATGGGGCCAAATGGGTCCTCTCTTTCGCCATGCTGATCGGCCGTCTGGAACTGATGTCGGTCTTCGTATTGTTTACCGTGGCCTTCTGGCGTCATTAACGCGGGGCCGCGTTGACCCGCACCGCACGCTCTCGTAAGAGGGGCGCGACATCGCACGAGGGCAGCAGACATGGCCGAAACGACCCCCCCACGCAGCTTTCAGGAAATCATCCTGCGGCTCCAGAACTATTGGGGCGCGAAAGGCTGCGCGATTCTTCAGCCCTATGACATGGAAGTCGGCGCCGGCACATTTCATCCGGCCACGACACTGCGCTCACTCGGTTCCAAGCCGTGGGCAGCGGCTTACGTACAGCCTTCGCGCCGGCCGACAGACGGGCGCTACGGCGAAAATCCCAACCGCCTGCAGCACTATTACCAGTATCAGGTGCTCATCAAACCGTCGCCGCCTGACCTGCAGGAACTCTACCTCGGTTCGCTGGAGGCTATCGGCATCGACATGAAGGCCCACGATATCCGCTTTGTCGAGGATGATTGGGAAAGCCCGACCCTCGGGGCGTGGGGCCTCGGCTGGGAAGTCTGGTGCGACGGCATGGAAGTCAGCCAGTTCACCTATTTTCAGCAGGTCGGCGGGCAGGATTGCCACCCGGTGTCAGGTGAACTGACGTATGGGTTGGAGCGGCTGGCAATGTACGTGCTCGGCGTCGACCATGTGATGGAGATGCCGTTCAATGATCCGCAAGCGCCGATTGCGTTGACCTACGGCGATGTCTTCCGCCAGACGGAGGAGGAATACAGCCGCTGGAACTTCGATCAGGCGGATGTGGACACACTGCTGAAACATTTCGAGGACGCGGAAGCGGAGTGCAGACGCATTCTGGAAGCTCCGGCGCAGGATCCCAAGACGGGCAAACGCATTATCATGGCGCATCCGGCCTACGACCAGTGCATCAAGGCTTCTCATCTGTTCAACCTGCTTGACGCGCGCGGCGTGATCTCAGTGACGGAACGTCAGGCCTACATCGGTCGTGTGCGCGCACTGGCTCGTGCCTGCGCTGAAGCCTTTGTCGAGACCGATGCCGCCAAGGGTACTGCCGCCTGAAGCGTAAAGCGGCTTCAACGCTACTAATTGCAGTCGAAACGTCTAGTCCCGTTCAAACAGCGGGGCGAGGACGCCGCGCAGGTGGATCGCGCCGGTGTTGGTGATGTGATTGTTGTCGAAATACACAGCCTGATCTCCAACCACTGCGGAACACGCAGCGTCACCACAGAACCACGGCCAGCTATCCAGGATTGTTGCCAGCCCGTCCGAAGACAGTGTGTCAAACGGTGCCTCTGAAGTGGCCACCCGCGCTTCGACACTGCTGCGCGGCACGTTTATGATCATATCCGTTTCGCCAGCATCGATTCTGCGATGGGCCGTAGCCCGTGCAACACGAACGGAACTGTAGTGCGGTATTTCCGGTGGTTGGCGTAACAGGAACACGCCTTTGCCCATGCCGACCATTTCAATCAATGTGTGGCGCAGACCTGCCAAGTAAGGCGTATCATTGCCCTCGAGTGCGCTACCGTCTGCCCCAGACAGCGCGATGCGTTCCTCAACGCCGTCACCTGTACCGGTGCCTTCGGCGTAATAGCTCCAGCGTCCGACGAGAAGTACGTCGGTGAGGTTGTCTTCGCTCGCCAGTGCCCGGCGGATCTGATCGTTCTGGATACGACAGGAAGCGTTTTCAAACCGCGTCGCCGTATTCTCTTCTTTCTCGATATCGAAAAATGGCGGGCAGCCTGCCTTCCAGATGATCAGGCCCGGCCGCTCCGCCTCATGTGCGGCGAGGTCCAGTCCCTCTTTCAGAGCCCGCAGGTGGCTGTCACCCCAGGCAAGAAACGTGGGCGTTCCTTCCGGGCCGACTGGACAGATCTCGATGCCTTCGAAAGGGCCGTTGGCCGGTACGGTGCAGCGGCTCCAGTCCTGCAGGAAATCCTGCGACGCGCGAATGTGCGTCTGGACGGCGGGCGAGAACCTTTCCGGCAGCCCCTCGCCTTTGTAAAATACGGCTCCGATGGCCAGAGCGGTGATCGAACCGGTGGCCGCCGCGCCGAAGATCACGCTATAGCGTTTCAGCGGCAACTGTCGTACCGGCGCCTCGATGAACCGCCACGACGCCCAGGAAACGATCCCGGTGAACGCAAGCCAGGTGATCATCTCCATCGGCCCGGAGTACTCGACGCTCCAGTAGAGAGACAGCGTCAGGATGGGCCAGTGCCAGAGATACAGCGAATAACTGAGCAGGCCGATGAACACCGGCCCGCGCATGGAAAGTAATCGGTTGACCGGATTGTTTCCCTTGCCATTCCAGATCAGCAGCGCGGTGCCCGCGACAGGTGCGATCACCTGAAAGCCGGGAAAGGCTTCACCCGGCTTGATCAGCAGTATACCCCCGACGACCAGCACCAGCCCGGCCCAGGAGGCCCAGGCGCCGTGTGCCCATGTCTCGCCCTTGTGAAGTCCCCATGCCGCCAGCAGCACACCGGCCAGCATTTCCCACGCCCGAAAGGGAAACAGGAAGAAGGCTGCACTGTGCGACAGTGGCGTGAAGATCAGGTTGGCCGCCAGCGATGCCGCGAAGAAAATGCAAAGCACCGGTAACACCCAGCGGGTCCTGCGGCAGAACAGCAGCAGGCAGAGCGGCAGGAACACATAAAACTGTTCCTCAACCGATAACGACCAGGTGTGGAGGAGGAACTTTTCTTCCGACGCGCTGTCGAAGTAACCGGATTGTCCGTAAAAATAGACGTTCGACAGGTAAACGGTGGAGGCGATTACGGTCTTGCCGAACTCTCGCAACTCGAAGGGCAACACAATGAAATACGCCACCAGTGCCGTGACAGCCACCATGGCGAAAAACGCAGGCGCCAGCCGTCGGAACCGCCGGGAATAGAAGCGTGCCAGCGAGATGCGCCCGGTTTCGCCTAACTCCTTCAGCAGGATCGCCCCGATCAGGAAACCGGAGATCACGAAGAAGACGTCGACACCGACGAAACCTCCGGACAGGCCCGGCACACCGAAATGATAGAGCACCACCGCCAGCACCGCGATGCTTCGCAGCCCGTCAATCTCCTTGCGATGTGCCAGAGTCGGGTTGTCGGGAATGGGCGGGGCAGGGGAGGCGGACATGGAAACACTCTCGGAGGCACTACGCCGCCCTTCCTAGCGTGTTCAATGCCATGGCAAAACTGCTTTATGTCACTATGCCTTCGTGCTGGGCATTTCGACGACATTGCCGCATTGCGGGTGGGCGGGCCCGGGGATAGAACAGCCGCGCGACCAGCACAGGGGAGAGGCCGATGTCTCTGAATTCCGTAAAGCCGATCCTGCGCACCGGCGCCAACCAGCGGGCGCGGGCCAGACTCCGTTTTGCCGAATTCTGCACCCTGCGCGAAATTCAGTTTCGTTGCCCTAAAAGCGACGTCCCGTCTGTCGGCACCACCCAATGAACGGCAAGATCTTCATCACGGGCCTCGTCGCATTCCTGCTGTGCTTCGGCGGGGCGCTTATCTATTTCCAGCTCTACGCCTACTATCAGCCGATGGGACAACTCACCTCCATCAGCGTCGCAGACCGTGAAATCGCCGTTGGTTCTTTTGAGGGTATCAACAGCGACACCTCCCCGAACAAGTTGCGCGCTTGTTTCGATGTGGATCCAGCGGCCTTTGATGGCCTAGAGCCGGCAACAGATGCAGAACCGCTGCAGGCACCCTACTGGTTTGGCTGTTTCGATGCCGAGACGCTGACGGAAGACCTTGCCGCCGGCCGCGCCACCGCCTTTGTGGCTGAGGACGAAACTCCGGCGAACGCGGTCGAATACGAAATTTTGCGTTTTGTCGCCGTCTATCCCGATGGCCGTGCATATCTCTGGCGCCACTACCGGGAGGCGGAGTAGGTGGACCTTTCGGCCATCGTTTCGGAGATCGCGGAAGCGATGCAGTCCGAGACGGATCGTGGTGCCGTAGCGACCTACATTCCCGAACTCGGCGCCGTTGATCCCGACCAGTTCGGACTCGCCATCTGGCAGCCTGACGGAGAGGTTTTCGCCGCCGGTGATGCCGACACTCCGTTTTCCATTCAGTCGATTTCCAAGGTCTTTACACTGACGCTGGCAATGCGGGAGATGGGCGAATCGCTCTGGCACCGTGTGGGAATCGAGCCGTCGGGAAACCCGTTCAACTCCATCGTCCAATTGGAGGCGGAACACGGAAAGCCGCGCAATCCGCTGATCAACGCAGGTGCTATAATCGTAGCTGATTGCCTTGCCGCCGGGCGCAGCGCCGGCGAGGCGCAGGCTGCCGTCACCGGTTTCGTGCAGAGAGCGGCAGGAGACGCAAGCATTGCCATCAACCCCGCTGTCGCCCGCTCCGAACTGCTGACGGGCCAGCGTAATCGGGCGCTGGCGCATTTCATGTCGGCCGAAGGCAATCTGCGCAATCCTGTCGAGAAGGTGCTGGAAATCTATTTTGCCCAATGCGCCCTGTCGCTCACGTGCCGGCAGTTGGCCCTCGCCGGACGTTATCTCGCAATGGAAGGTCAGGTGAATGACGACGTGCTGACGCCGCCCCACCGTGTCCGCCAGATTCTCGCGCTCATGCTCACCTGCGGCCATTACGATGGCTCGGGTGCCTTCGCCTATCGCGTTGGCATACCGGGCAAGAGCGGGGTCGGTGGCGGCATCCTCGCCATCGTTCCGGGACGTGCCTCCATCGCCGTCTGGTCGCCGGGCCTCGGCCCCAACGGAAACTCTCTGCTCGGCACCCGTGCTATGGAACTGCTGGCCGCGCGCACCGGCTGGTCCGTCTTTGCCCCTTGACCTTCGGGCCCGCATCCGCTTTCCCCTCAGCCCAGACAAGCCGAGAGACACACCATGCCCGATCTTCTGCTCGAACTCTTTTCCGAGGAAATTCCGGCCCGCATGCAAGCGCGTGCGGCGGAGGACCTGAAGAAACTGGTGACGGACGGTCTCGTCGAGGCGGGCCTGACCTATGAGAGCGCCGGAGCCCTCGTCACCCCGCGCCGGCTGACACTGACGGTGGAGAACCTTCTTGCGGCCTCACCCAAGCAGCGTGAGGAACGCAAGGGCCCCCGCGCCGACGCGCCGGAGAAGGCCATCGAGGGTTTCCTTCGCTCCACCGGTCTCAGCCGTGATCAACTGGAGGTTCGCGCGGACAAGAAGGGCGATGTGCTGTTTGCTGTGGTGGAGACCAAGGGCCGCCCGGCGGCGGAGATCATTGCGGAGGTCGTGCCGAACACCATCCGCAACTTCCCATGGCCGAAATCCATGCGCTGGGGCGCTGGCAGCTTGCGCTGGGTGCGCCCGATGCGCTCCATTCTCTGCATCCTGACGGACGAAGCGGGCGCGGAAACAGTGCCCTTCGATGTGGACGGAATTGAGAGCGGCAACACCACCGAGGGTCACCGTTTCATGGCCCCGAAACGCTTCGCGGTCACCAGCTTTGACGACTACGCCGCCCAACTTCGCCGCGCCCATGTCATCCTGTCGCCCGAAGAGCGGGCGGAGATGATCCGCACTGACATGGAAAATCAGGCCTTCGCGCAGGGGCTGGAAATCGTCGAGGATAAGGGGCTTCTGGCCGAGGTCGCGGGCCTTGTCGAATGGCCCGTTGTGCTGATGGGCGAGATCGGGGCCGATTTCCTCGACCTGCCGCCCGAGGTGCTGCAAACCTCGATGAAGGAACACCAGAAGTTCTTTTCCGTGAAGAACCCCAAGACGGGCCGGATCGAGCGCTACGTCACCGTCGCCAACATCGAGGCGGCGGACGGCGGCGCACTGATCCTCGCGGGCAACTCCAAGGTGCTGTCCGCCCGCCTGTCGGACGCGAAGTTTTTCTGGGAAAACGATCTGCGCGTGGCCAGGGCCGGCATGGAGCCTTGGCTGGAGGCGCTGAAATCCGTCACCTTCCACAACAAGCTCGGCAGCGTTGCCGACCGCATCGAGCGCATTGCCGCCCTCGCTTCCGAGATCGCGCCGCTCGTGGGTGCGGACCCCGAGCAGGCCGCCCGTGCCGCACGGCTGGCCAAGGCCGATCTAAGCTCCGAAATGGTCTATGAGTTTCCGGAGCTTCAGGGCCTGATGGGGCGCTACTACATCGAAGCGGCAGGTGAACCTGCGGATGTGGCCGCCGTGGCACAGGAACATTACTCGCCGCTCGGCCCGTCCGACGACGTGCCGACTGCACCACTGTCGAATGCTGTTGCACTGGCGGAGAAATTGGACGTCCTTACGTGCTTTTGGGCGATTGACGAAAAACCAACAGGTTCCAAAGATCCTTTCGCTCTGCGCCGTGCTGCACTTGGGATCATCCGCATAATTATTGAAAACAGTTTGAGACTTCGGTTGTTTCCCATTATTAATGGCACTATTCGAAGCCTCAAAGCCGATTTTTTTCCTGAACGTGAAGAACAACCGAACATGAAAGAGTTCGATGATCGCGTTGCTGTCGGTTCGGCACTTCAAGAGTTTTTCTCTGATCGGCTCATGAACCATCTTCGTGCCGATGGGGTCAATCATGATACTCTTGAAGCTTGTTCTGCACTTGGCGGTCAGGACGATCTCGTTCTCCTCGTCAACCGCGTGAAGGCGCTGCAAACCTTCGTGGAGACGGAGGACGGGCGGAACCTGCTGGCCGGCTATAAGCGGGCCAACAACATCCTCACCGCCGAGGAGAAGAAGGACGGCGTGGAGTATTCGCTCGACCCGCAGCCGAAGCTGGCCGAAGCGGGGGTCGAGGCCGATCTCTTCTCAGCACTCGATGCCGCCGAGGCCGCAATCGCCCCCGCACTGGAGGCGGAGGATTTCACCGCCGCGATGCAGGCGATGGCCACGCTGCGCGCGCCCATCGACGCATTCTTCGACGGCGTGCAGGTGAACGCGGACAACGAAATGGTCCGCCGCAACCGGCTCTGCCTTCTCAACCGCATTCGCACGATCATGAACCGTGTCGCTATCTTCTCCGCTCTCGAAGGCTGACGACGTCTCCGCAAATGCCCGCTTTGCTGCACTGCAAAAGGGCGTTAGGCTGCGCCCATGACGCACCCGATCATCTTTCACCCCCTTGACGGGACACTCCCTGACAGCGCGCTGGTTGGCGCCCGTGCCCGCCGGATCGCACGGATGCGCAAGGCCGGCCTGCCGGTGCCTCCGGCCGTGGCGCTGGATTTCGCCGCTGTCGCCGCCCTGACCGAGGGCGCGGATCTGCCGCCACTGCCGGAAGGTTTCACTCTGCCCGTATCGCTGCGCGGCTCTGCTGGTGATTCCGCGTGGGGTGGGCCGCAGGCGATGCTCAACATCGGTTTCGGCCCGGATACGCGCAACACCATCGCCACGACGCTGGGCGAGGCCGCCGCCTGGGAGTTGGAGCGCCGCCTGATTCAGACATTCGGCACCCGCGTCGCCGGGCTGGACCTGGAGGATTTCGAGAACCTCTATTATGATCAGCTGAAGCTCTCCCCCCAGCCGGAGGAAGAGGATCTGGCCGCAATCGTCGCCGCCGCCCATGAATTCTACGCGGATGAGGAAGGCGAGGAATTTCCTATGGATGCCCGCCTGCAACTGGGCCGGGCGGTGCGGGCCATGGCCGGTGAATGGCACGCGACCACGGCCCGCATCCTGCGTGAAGCCAAGGGTGCACCCCCCGATGCCGGGCTGGGCCTCGTTGTGCAGCAAATGGTTTTCGGCCTTGGCGAGGGCAGCGGTGCCGGCATGTTCCAGGCGGTGGAAAGCAACTCCGGCCGACCGACGCGCACTGGCCGCTTCCTGCCCAACGCACAGGGTACAGACGCGCAGCGCGGCGCCCGCACCCCACACCTGATTTCCGCCGAGGAGCGGGCGGCGGCCGGCCAGTCATTGCCTGCGCTGGAAGAACTGTTTCCCGAGATATATGCCAACCTGCTGGCTCGTCACGCAGAGGTCACGGCCCTCTTCGGCGAGCAGATGGCCCTGTTCTTCACCATCGCCCGCGGCGAGTTCTGGATTCTTGACGCCGTGCCCGTTCGCCGCAATCCCGAGGCCGCGATCCGCATAGCGGTCGACTTGGCCAAGGCAGGTTACATTACCCGCGAGCAGGCCCTGCTGCGGGTGGAGCCGCGCAACATCGGCGAAACGCTGCACCCGCAGATCGACAAGGATGCCCGCCGCGATGTCTTCGGTAGCGGCCTGCCGGCCAGCCCCGGCGGTGCCACCGGTCGTATCTGTTTTTCCTCCGAAGCGGCGGCGGCACTGCATGCGCAGGATCAGTCCAGCATTCTCGTCCGCGTCGAGACCAGCCCGGAGGACATTCGCGGTATGCATGTCACCGCTGCCGTCCTCACGGTGCGCGGCGGCATGACCAGCCATGCGGCAGTGATCGCGCGCGGCCTCGGCGTGCCCTGCGTTGTTGGCGCCTCGGATCTGGATCTCAATCTGCGGGACGGCACTCTCACGGCGCTCGACGGCCGCATCTTCCGCGAAGGTGACATTATCACCATCGACGGTACCACCGGCCAGGCGATCGCCGGAACGATGAAAATGCAGCCGGCGGCACCTTCGGACGCGCTAGATACCTTGCTGGAGTGGGCCGACCAGACGCGAAGGCTTGGTGTCCGGGCCAACGCCGACACCGCGCAGGATGCCAGCCTCGCCCGCCGCTTCAAGGTCGACGGTATCGGCCTCTGTCGAACCGAGCATACGTTCTTCCAGGGTGAACGCATCAACGCCATGCGCGAAATGATCCTTGCCGAGGACCGGACAAGCCGGGACAGGGCCCTCGCACGCATGCTGCCGATGCAACGCGGCGATTTCGAGGATCTTTTCGAGATCATGCGCGGACTGCCCGTCACCATCCGCCTGCTCGACCCGCCACTGCACGAGTTCCTGCCGCATTCGGCGACGGAACGGGCACAGCTGGCTCGGGAGATGGACATCCCCGTGGAAAAGCTGACGCATCGCATCGAGGACATGGCCGAATTCAACCCGATGCTGGGCAAGCGCGGTGTCCGGCTCGGCATCACCATGCCCGAAATCTACGACATGCAGGCCCGTGCGATCTTCGAAGCGGCGCTGAACGCCGGGAAGAAGACCGGGGCGCAGATTGTTCCGGAAATCATGATTCCGCTCGTTTCCGCCAATCGCGAGGTCGAACTCGTCAAAGAGCGCATTGCCGAGGTTGCCAAGGCAGTCGAGATGGAAAACCAAGCATCCGTGCAATACCACGTCGGCGTGATGGTTGAGACTCCACGCGGCGCACTCAGGGCAGGGGATCTTGCCCGTTCGACCACTTTTCTCAGTTTCGGCACCAACGACCTGACGCAAATGGCCTATGGCCTCAGCCGCGATGATGCCGGACGGTTTATGCGCGATTACGTCGGCAAGGGCGTGTTCCCCGAGGATCCGTTCCACACACTCGACCTCGAAGGGGTGGGCGAATTGCTCTTGCTGGCCGCGCGTCGTGGGCGGTCAGAGAACTCCGATCTGACACTCGGCCTGTGCGGGGAACACGGCGGCGACCCGGCCTCCATCCGCTTCTGCGATGTTGCCGGTTTCGATTACGTCTCGTGCTCTCCCTTCCGCGTGCCTGTTGCCCGTCTGGCAGCTGCGCAGTCCGCCATCCTGTCAGCCAAGCGCGGCGAGTGAAAACGCCGAATTTTCGTGCGCGAATTTGCGAATCGAGCTTGCGAATCGACTTGGAAGGCGCGATTTTCAGTACGCGCCACAGTGTCGCCACAATTCACCTAAAGCTTGTTCGGACAATAATCTCGTTGCCGCCGGGCACCCGAGGTTCTTTTTGAATCTTGTTGGATCAATTGGCTTTCCGATTGTTATCCACAGATTTGTCCACTGCGACCAATCATCCCCTCTACGTAGAAAACATTGGACAGGAGCCTATTTCCTCGTTCAAGAAAGCGCCCGTCTTCGTAGCAAGACAACCGACTAACGCGGTGTCGCCTCTTAACACCGCTTTGGGGATGTGAGGTTTGTCGATGATTATCAGTTTGAAAGCGCGCAAAATGGCGCGCAAGTCGTTATGCGTTCTGGCAGCAACTTCGACCCTGCTGGCGGCGTCCGGCGTAACACCTGTCAGCGCCCACCGCACCGAGCTGGCTCCTGTGGAGGTCGCAGCGCAGGTCGCACTTCAGATTTCCGAGATGAAGCAGCAGCAGGCTGCAGTCAACGCTAGCGCGCAGGCACAGCGAATGAGCGGCATTGAGGTCTTCCAGCCGCCTCTACGGCTTGGCGAGATCAAGGCGCAAGAGGCACCCCGTGCGCCGATCGCGCGCTTGGCGGCAGCGTCTGATAGCGTCGCCTACGACCAGCGCGCGAAGGGCGAGACGATCGCCGCGCAGCGTGTCCACAGTGCCTTCGATTCCCGCCAGCCACATGGTTTCGACGTCGAGCAACTCGACGAGATGCCGCGTGTCGCAGGCGATGCAGAATGGCAGTGCCTGACGGAAGCGCTTTATTTCGAGGCTCGTGGCGAAACCCTGAAGGGTCAGCTTGCCGTGGCAGAAGTAATTCTCAACCGTGTCGACAGCCGTAATTATCCGGGCAGTGTCTGCGGCGTGATCAGTCAAGGTTCAAAAAGGCTGCACGCTTGCCAATTCTCCTTCAAATGCGACGGTCAACCCGAGAAGTTCCGCGAGAAGAAAGCCTACGAGCGCGTGGGCAAGATCGCACGGCTGATGCTGGAAGGACGCGAGCGGCTGTTGACTGACGGGGCGACGCACTACCACACTCGCCACGTAAATCCCTCCTGGGCTCGCCGTCTGACGAAAACGGCGGATATCGGCGTCCATCTCTTCTATCGCAAACCCAGCCGCACGGCGAGCCGCTAGAGCCGGTAACGGGAAGCCCCACCCCGGGGCTTCCGGACGCCACTCTATGACGCGTTGCCCTGCGCGCGCCCCCTTGCTATGCGGGGAGCGGGAGGAGGGCCGACACCAATGGATGAACTAACCCAGGCCTTTGAAGGCCCGACTGCGCGGGCCGCAGCGACGGCGACCACGCCATGCGACAGGATATCGGTCCGCGACCATATCCGCGAGGTGGAAATTGGTGCCTTTCGCGCTGAGAGAGGCCAAACCCAACGTATCCGTTTCAACATAGTGGTTGAGGTCTCTGCCCATGTTGCGGCGCAGGATGACGATGTCGACAAGGTTCTTTCCTACGACACAATCACCAGCGCGGTTGAAACAGAATTGGCCTCTGCACGTATCAACCTGCTGGAAACATTGGCCGAGCGCGTTGCCGCACGCATTCTGAAAGACCGTCGCGCCATACGCATCTTTGTGCGCATCGAGAAACTGGATCGAATACCCGGAGCACTCGGTGTCGAGATAGTGCGCAGCCGCAGACCCGAGGTTGCCGCCGTTGTGCCGGTAACACCGCCGCCATCGGAGGAAGACGTACCCGGGCCAGAACTGCTCTTCCTGGGACAGGAGGTTCTGAAAGGACCGCATCTGGAAGAGTGGCTGTCTGCACTCACCGAGCGACAGGTAGTACTGCTGCTGCCACCGCTCGCCGGATTCGACCTGACGGCGGTTCCAGCACCCGTTGCAGGCCAGATTTTGCTGCTGTCGATGGATCAGAACGCCGTCCGACTGGCCGCTCTCCACGATGGTCTGGCCGTGGCCGACAGCCTCACCGAAATGCGTTGGGCGCTGGATGAGGGTCTGACTGTTGTATTGGCCCCGTCGCGCCTCGTCGCCGCCGCGCCGGTCGTGCCGGACTGGTCTCCGGAAAAGCCGGAAACCATCGCCCCCTGGCTGGCCGAACGTCTCGATTCGCCGCAGCTTTCTGCCGTCGGAACATCGCTGCCCGATCCGGCCCGGATATTCGCACCCGCCGAGTGGAAGCAATATGGCACGCTTGATCTTTGATCTCGATGGCACGCTCGTCCATAGCCTGCCAGCACTCTGCCACGCTGGCAACAATCTGCTGGCGGAGATAGGTAGGTCGCCGGTGACGGAGGCCGAGTATGCGGCATTCGTTGGTAGGGGCATGCGGGCGCAGGTGCAGGACCTTTTGTCCGCGACAGGCGGCATACCCTCGGAAGGCGTCGAATTGCATCTCCGGCGTTTTCTGGATCTCTATGCTGCAGACCCTGTCAGCGGTTGCACAGCGTTTCCCGGTGTTCTCGATACGCTGGCGCAGCTTTCGCTTGGCCATGCGATCGGCATCGCTACCCAAAAACTGGAGGCGCCTGCCTGGCACCTGTTGAACGCGACGGGTATCGGGAAGTTCGTTACCGCCCTTACAGGTGGCGATACGCTCGACGTGCTCAAGCCCGATCCGGCGATGCTGTTGCACACAGCCGACCGCATGGGCGCCGGGCCGATCCTGTTTATTGGTGACAGTGAGGTCGACCGCGCCACCGCCGACAACGCAGGTGTCCCGTTTCTTCTGTATGAGGGCGGTTATCGCAAGGCCAGTGTCGCGGCACTGGCACCCGATGCAAGTTTCAGCCACTATGATATCCTGCCAGGCCTCGTGGCCGAATTGCTCGGGGTTTCCGCATGACAGCACTCTACTACCGGCCGCTTCTGCAGGCGGAGCGCCATCGTTCCGCAGGGGCAATCGGCCTGGCGCGCGGCCCGCTTTGGTTTGACACTGTCGAGGTGCTGACGCGGGGTGCGGAACCGGCACGGATGTCTGCCTCCGAACTGCCCGAAGACGTACTCGGACGCCTGGTGGCGCCGCGGTCGCCGATCGCCGGGCTGGACTGGTCCCGACCGAGGATCATGGGCATTCTGAATGCAACGCCTGACAGCTTCTCTGACGGAGGACGGCACCAGGGCAATGCCGGAATTGCACATGGGTTGGCAATGCACGTTGCCGGCGCAGATATTGTTGACATTGGCGGTGAGAGTACCCGTCCGGGCGCTGCCATGGTTTCGGAGGAAGAGGAACTGGATCGCGTGCTGCCGCTGATCGTCGCGTTGCGGCGGGAAGCGCCGGAACTGCCGATCTCCGTGGATACGCGCAAGGCGAACGTCGCAGCGGCAACACTCGCGGCGGGCGCCGACCTCTTCAATGATGTGTCCGCGCTGACCTATGATGCTGCTAGCGCCGGTATCGCCGCCAACGCTGACAAGCCCGTCTGCCTGATGCATGCCCAGGGCGACCCGGCGACAATGCAGAAGGATCCGCATTACGACGATGTCCTGCTGGATGTTTTCGACTTTCTCGCCGACCGCGTTGCCGCGGCCGAGGCCTCCGGCATCATGCGATCGCAGATCATGGTCGATCCCGGCATCGGCTTCGGCAAGACTGCGGAGCATAATCTGGCACTGCTGCGCGGTCTGTCGCTCTTTCATACGCTTGGCTGCCCGATCCTGCTCGGCGCTTCGCGCAAACGTTTCATCGGCACAATCGGCCGCGCCGAGGATGCCGACGCCCGCGCACCCGGCTCCATCGCCGTCGCGCTTGAAGGCGTGCGTCAGGGTGTTCAGATGTTGCGCGTGCATGATGTTGCAGAAACCGTGCAAGCGGTTAGGCTGTGGCAGGCATTGATTTAGGGCAGGGTAGCATGGTGCGGCAGTATTTCGGCACGGACGGCATTCGCGGACGTGCCAACACTCATCCGATGACGGCGGAACTGGCACTGCGGCTTGGCGCCGCCGTTGGCCGCTACTTCAATCAGGGGCCGCACAAGCATCGCGTCGTCATCGGCAAGGATACCCGCCGCTCCGGCTACATGCTGGAAAACGCGCTGACCGCCGGGCTGACATCCGTTGGCGCGAACGTGTTGCTACTCGGTCCGGTGCCAACGCCAGCCGTCGGTATGCTCACCCGCTCGATGCGCGCCGATCTCGGCATCATGATTTCCGCCTCCCACAACCCGTTCGAGGACAATGGCATCAAGTTTTTCGGGCCGGACGGGTTCAAGCTGTCCGACGAGGCGGAAAAGGCCATCGAAACCCTGCTGGACGAGATGCCCGCGCTTGTCCCGCCGGCGGAAATCGGCCGCGCCCGCCGTATCGAGGGGGACCGTTCCCGCTACGTGGAAATCGCCAAGCGAACACTGCCGGGTGCCCAACGGCTCTCCGGCTTGAAGATCGTCGTCGATTGCGCCAATGGCGCTGCCTACAAAACGGCGCCGGAGGTGCTGTGGGAACTGGGGGCGGAGGTAATTTCCGTTGGCGTCTCGCCCGACGGCTTCAACATCAACAAGGATTGCGGCTCCACCAGCACCGGTCTGGCGGCCGAAACCGTCGTCGCGCACGGTGCCGACCTTGGCATCGCCCTTGATGGTGACGCCGACCGCGTGATGATCCTCGATGAGCGTGGCAAGGTTTGCGACGGCGATCAACTGATGGGCCTGATTGCCGGGCTCTGGGCCGATCAGGGCAGGTTGGAGAAGAACACGCTGGTTGCCACCGTAATGTCCAACCTCGGGCTGGAGCGCTATCTGCAATCGCGTGACCTGAAGCTAGAACGCACCGCCGTGGGTGATCGCTATGTCGTCGAAGCCATGCTGCGCAACGGCTACAACCTCGGCGGTGAACAGTCAGGCCACATCGTCATGACCGACTACGTGACCACGGGCGACGGCCTCATCGCCGGCCTGCAGTTCCTGTCTGCCATGATCGCCAGCGGCCAGCCCGCCAGCGCACTCTCGCGTACGTTCGAACCGGTGCCGCAACTCCTCACAAATGTGCGCTATGCTGCCGGTGCAATGCCGTTGGAGGCCGAAGCGGTGCGCAAGGCCATTGCCGCGGGCGAGGAGCGGCTGCGCTCGTCCGGTCGGCTGCTGATCCGCAAGTCGGGCACCGAACCGCTGGTGCGCGTGATGGGCGAGGCTGAGGATGAGGCGTTGCTGGCCGAAGTGGTCGGCAGTGTCGCGGCAGAGATCGAGCGGGCTAGCTGACCTGGCGCAGGGCGATCAGTTCCCGGCCAACCCCAGCTTCGGCACCCCGAGTTCCCGCACCAGTTTTTTCCTGATCGCCCGGGCGAAATCGTCATAGTCGGTCGCCTCCATCACGAAGGCCCCTGGCCCACGGATGACTGTTGTTTCGAAGTATTCCGCCAGATCCGTGGCCTGATGGCCGACCGCCAGTGCGTTTACCGTGATACCGCTATAATCCTGCCACTTGTACATCTTGTCCGGTGGCAACCCGTCGTTGTTGCGCCCGTCGCCGGAAACATCCACCTTCCAGTCGAAACAGTAGGCCCGATCCGTCAGCTTGCGACGCGCAAAATCCAGTGCATAGCCCAGCGCTGTCGGCCGATTGGCGCGGCGGGGCCAGTTCAGCCGCAACTGCCGGGCTACCCTGTCGAGGTCGGCCACACTGCTGATGTCCACCCAGTCTTGCAAGACACTCTGATCCTGTTGGCCGGACCATTCAAAAACCAGCAGCGCCACGCTGGTACCGGGCAGCGCCACAAACGCATTGCGCACTTCCCGGTCTTCCAGTGCCTGCGCCACGCCTTCCAGCTGCAGGTGCCGCTCTTCGGAATCGACGCTGGAGGAAACATCGAGCGCCAATACCAAGGCCAGTCGACAGGCCTGCGCTTCCGCTCGCACGGGCACAACTAAGGCCAATAGCAGCAGCAGCAGGACAGGGCGCATGACGGTTCCTTCAGAATGCGGGCTTGATCACTTCTCGCAGCAGTTTCCGGCGGATCGCTTCAGGGTAGGATGCATAGGTTTCCGCCGTTTCGACGAACGCTCCGGGGCCGCCTGTCACCGCATCCTCGAAATAGCGCGTCAACCCGGAGATAGAAGTTTCGATTGCCAGACCGTTGATTGTCGTACCACGCGAGACGACTTCGTCACGGGCCTTGTGCGCTTTCAATCCCTCATTGGAGAGACCGTCGCCGGACACGTCAATAACCCGCCGAAGGCAATCCGGCACCTCTGCAAAAAGGGCATCGGAAAACAACAGCGCCTCTCCGACAGCGGTTGAATAGATCTGCCATGCCCGGTCGGTATTGTTCACCATTTCGGAAAACCCGGCCATATCGGCTTCGCTCAGAACCCGCCGCCAATCTATCGACACCACTTGGCGACTGCTCCCCGACCATTGCACCAGCGTTAGCGCGGCCTGATTGGCCTGCAACGCCTCGCTGATCTCGGGGTCGAGAAGTGCATCGGCCAGACCGCGCATCTGCAGGTCGTACTCCGTAGGTGAAATCGAGGCAGAGACATCCACCGCCAGCACCAATGCCAGATCGCAGGCCTGCACCTGTTGCGTCCCCACCACGAGCGACAGGCCGAGCGTTCCCAGTATTCCTCCCCGCATCAGATCAACCCTCATGCAAACGCCCCACCCGGCAATTCTGCGAGAGGCGGGGCGCTTTCGGCAAGGTATCATTTCAGCGAAGTGTCAAACGTCGCCGATAAGTTACCGCATCACCAGTGGCCGGTATTTTCCATGCTGCTCCATGGCTCGGCCGGCGGCAGGCTCTCACCTTCCTGCAACAACTCGATGGAGACGTTGTCCGGGCTGCGGACGAAAGCCATGTGACCATCGCGCGGCGGCCGGTTGATCGTCACGCCATTGTCCATCAGGTGCTGGCACGTCTCGTAGATATTCGGGACCCGGTAGGCGAGATGGCCGAAATGGCGGCTGTCGGAGGGCAGGCCTTCGTCCCCGTCCCAGTTGTACGTCAGTTCGACCGGGCATTCCGGTTGGCCCGGAGGTGCCATGAACAGTAGCGTGAACCGCCCGCCCTCATTGTCCATCCGCCGTGTCTCTTCCAGCCCCAACAGCTTGAAGAACGCCACTGTCGCGTCGAGATCCTTAACCCGGACCATAGTGTGAAGATACTGAATGCCCATTGCGGCCCCTTCCTCGAATTCTCCGGCCGCCGGTCTCTTCCTCGCGGCCCCTTTGCTGATAGTTACTGCTTTGTCGCGCAAAGGAAAGGCTGGCCGGTCTCGCGTGGTCGGGGAATTTCCGTGATGTGGGGCCCTCAGGTCGGCGCGGCGATCACCAGTCCGGTCCAGAACGCATTGATGGCATCCACCAGTTTGCGAAGGCCGTCGGAGCCATGTGGTTTCAGCAGGTAGGCATTGGCGCCCTCGCTGTACGCCCGCGCTACGTCATCGGCATTGTCGGACGTCGACAGCATTATGACAGCGGGAAAGCTGCTGCGCCGCGCCTCCCGCGTCTGGCGCAGGACTTCGAAACCACTCATGCCAGGCATGTTTATGTCGAGCAGGACCAGATCGATATCTCCCCGCCGCATGCGCTCCGCCGCTCCATTGCTGCCGAGGTGCGTTTCAAAATCCACTTCCGCCTCGGCCTTTGCAAAGCCACGCTGCAAAAGACGAATCTCGGTGGAATCGTCATCCACCATCAATATGCGTGCGATCCGTCGAACCGGAATGAGAAAACCTCCCAAACTTATGCCCCGGCATTGTTGCCCTTGGCCGCAAATTCTGCCCCATGCCACCGGTACCCAGCCGGTATTCAATTGGCCTGATAGCGAACGGGTGTCTCTTCTAAAATCATCAACAGGTTAGCCCCCGTCTCGCGACTCTTCAACTCTGTTTCGGTCCAGCCAGCTTACCAGTCGAAGGGTTAACAGATAATTTCGTGCAGATCGTAGATATGGGTGTTCCGTCCTGTAGCCTCACAATATAGTGTATGTTCGAGACTCACGAGAGAGGAAGATTTCATGCCCCTCAGCCTGGAAGAGGCCGCCGCGATCGCCGCGCAGAAGGAAACCACCCATACCACAGCCCGTGCAACCGTGCAGGGTATGGAAGAACATCTTTACACTGCGATCCCGGTGCTGGATCACGGTTTCATCCGGGTCATCGACTACATGGGCGACGACAGTGCCATCACCCAGGCCGCGCGGGTCTCCTATGGCAAGGGTACGAAATCCGTCTCCAATGACGAAGGCCTCATCCGCTACCTGATGCGCCACTGGCACTCCACCCCGTTCGAAATGTGCGAGGTCAAGCTACACGTCAAACTGCCCGTCTTCGTGGCCCGGCAGTGGATCCGTCACCGCACCGCCAACGTCAACGAGTACTCGGCTCGCTACTCCATTCTCGACCGTGAATTCTACATCCCGGCGCCTGAGCATCTGGCCGCTCAGTCCAGTACCAATAATCAGGGCAGGGGAGATGTATTGCAGGGCGAGGAGGCGCAACGCGTTCTCGATTATCTGCGTGACGACAGTATCCGCGCGTATGATCACTACGAAGCGATGCTCGGCACCGAGGATCAGCAAGGTCTTGCCCGCGAACTTGCCAGAATGAACCTGCCCGCAAACATCTACACGCAATGGTACTGGAAGGTCGATCTGCACAACCTTTTCCATTTCCTGCGCCTGCGCGCCGATGCCCACGCCCAGTACGAGATCCGCGTCTACGCGGAGGCGATCTGCGATGTCGTCAAGGACTGGGTGCCTGCCGCATACGCAGCCTTCGAGGATTACCGTCTGGGTGGCGCCCAGCTTTCCGCCAAGGGTGTGGCAGCGCTGAAACGGATGCTGGCCGGTGAACAGATGGATGCGGAGAAAGCCGGGATGACCAAGGGAGAGTGGCGGGAGTTCGAGGCTTTGCTCGCTTAGCGAAGGTGCCTCTTCCTTTCCCAAAAGAAAGAAATTTCATGGAACATATCGGAGTCATAGGTCTCGGTCGCATGGGCAGTGCCATTGCCCGTCGAATGCAGGCCAAGGGCCATGCGGTGAAGGGCTGGACCCGTAGTGGTAAACCCGTTGACGGGGTCGAGAGTGCGGAAAGCTTGCAGAGCCTCGCCAACACCGCCGATACGCTGATCCTAAGCCTGTTCGATGATGCCGCCGTCGCTTCGGTGCTGGATCGTCTGCTGCTGCTCGACCTTGCGGCCAAGCAGATCATCGACACCAGCACTGTTGTGCCGGAAATCCTCAAATCCCGCGCCACCGCCTTCGCGGGGATGGGTGCAAGCGTAGTCGATGCTCCAATCTCCGGAGGGCCGGAGCTGGTGATGGCAGGAAAATGCGGTGTCTTCATCGGCGGTGATCTAAAATCGGCCACGCGGGCCGAGGCGGTGCTGGGCAGCATTTCCGACCGCATATTCCACGTTGGTCCACTCGGGGCCGGGCTGGTAATGAAGGTCGTCAACAACGGCATGATCCAGACCTATTTCAACGGTCTCGCCGAACTGATGCCGCTGGCGCGCGAGGCAGGGCTGCCATTGGAGACGGCCCTGCGCATTCTCTCCGGCGGTCCTGCAGGCATGCCGATGGTTGCCGACCGCATCCCCAAGGTGTTGGGCGAGGATACGGCCGTCGGTTTCACCAACAGTGCGGTATTCAAGGACAACGACGTCTTCCGTCGGGTGGTGCAATCCTTCGGCCTCGCCTCTGGATCACTTTCGGCCTTCGGGGCGCGCGAACCGGAGTTGCGCGCCGCCGGACTGGCCGAGGAAGACCCGGCCGCCCTGATCCGCTGGGCCTATGAGCATGGTGGCGGCGAAGCGTGACGCTTTACCTCAGGCTTCCAGAAGCCCGACCATCTGCTCCAATGTAGCCATCGCCCTCACCCCATCGGCTATTGTCGGGGCAGCGGTTGGCGTGCCGGCCAACCCCTGTGCCACATCAGCCATCAGCGCGACGTATCCCTTGTGGTCCTCGTTGGCCGCGGCGGTGAAATTCGGTGTCCAGGTCAGGGTATCGCAGGCTGGGTCCAGTCGTGCGACTCGGTCATCTGCCTTGAAGGGTGGATCGCGGTGCCAGGCGACATTGATGATGTTGTCCACTTCCACCCGGTTGTGATCACCCATTACCGTAATCTGTTCCATCGGCGTGCCGCGCGACTGCACGGTGCCCATCACCACATTGCCAATCACGCCGTTCTCGCAGGCAAAACCCATATGGAAGAGGATTCGCCCTGGCTCTGGCGAGTTCCTCCGTACCGTCATCTCCGTCAGCGGGCTTCCGGCCAGCCATGGCATAAGGTCCATGTAGTGCACGCAGTGATGCAGGTAGAAGCCCGTGTAGTCGACTTCGCCGGCAAAATACGTCGGCGCCGTCATGTAGCTGCCGGTGATGCCAAGTACCGGGCCGAAGTCTCCGCCGCGAAGGATGTTGGCGCAGATCCGGTTGCCCGTTGAATAGCGTTTCATGAACCCCACGAACACCGGCACACCCGCCGCGTCAGAGGCATGCTGCAGTTCCAGCGCCTGAGCATGGGTTGCCGCCGGTGGCTTCTCCATGAAGACCGGCAATCCCCGTTTCACGCAGGCGAGCGTAGCGGCATGGTGCACCTGTGGTCCGACCGCTATGCAGACGGCATCCAACCCGGGGTGCGTCAGCATTTCCTCCCAATCGGTATAGGTGGCCGTCACACCATATTGCGAAGCTGCCGCGTTCAGCGCGCCCTGATCACGGTCGCAAAGTGCCGCAATCCTCATGGCGTTGCGGCCCAGCGTCGGCATCAGCATCTGGGTGGCGTGGCGGCCACAACCGATCCATCCGATATTCAGGCTCATTGCGCAAACCCCGCCAACATCAGGTTGGAACGGATGACCCCCAGTCCTGCCTTCAGCTTTTCGGTTTCGTCCTCCGCCGGTGCGCGCCACTGCGCGATTGGCAGTGCCAGCCGCTGATCGTCGCGCCGGAACGGTTCAAGCGAAACCGGACCGGAATAACCAACCTCGACTAGCGCCCGCAGCGTTGCAGGCCAGTCCATGTTTCCGGTACCCGGAAACCCTCGATGGTTCTCGTTGGCCTGGAAGTGAACGATGCGGGTTCCGGCCATCCGGATGGCATCGGGAATCGACTGGTCCTCCATGTTCATGTGGAAGGTGTCGAGCATCAGGCCGAGTCCAGAGTCGTTGACCATGTCGACGGCGACAATGCCCTGTTGCGTGGTGTTGAGCATATCGGTCTCAAACCGGTTAAGTGGCTCCAGAGCGAAGACCTTGCCCGCCGCCCGCGCCTTGGCAGCAGCCGTAGCTAGGCCGTCGATCATCCGGTCGGCGCGCGCTTTAATCTCGGCGTCGCTGCGGGGCAGGGGGGGCCTGCCGGCAAACACCATCGGTTCACCGTAGAGCGGCCCGCCGATGATGTCCGCGCCCAGACCTTCCGCCGCCTCGATACAGGCTTCCAGATAGTCGAGCCCACCCTGCCGCGCCTCAGCGTCTTCGGAGGAAATGGAACGTCTGGGATTGACCCGCGCCGCCAGCACCACGCCCAGCCCGGCATCGGCGAGGGCGGTCCGTGCGGTCGACAGGTCGATACCGTCCTCTGGTTCCGGGACAAGAAGTTCGATGAAATCGAAACCCATCGCCTTGATATCCGAAAATAATCCGAGGTGGGCACCGGTAAACGGCCGGACAAATTGCATCGAGATGATGCCGATAGGGTTATTCAATTGTTTCTTCCTCATCCTTTGACAGCGCCCTGCGTCATGCCGGCAATCAAGCGTTTCTGAACGAACAGGAACAACAGCGTTGCGGGCATCGCGCCGATGATCCCCCCTGCCGTCAGCAGCCCCCATTCAACCTGGTATTCACCGATCAGCGACTGGATCGCGACAGTAATCGGTTTCACGTTCCGCCCCCCCAGGGTCAGGGCGTAAAGATATTCGTTCCATGCGGTAATGAAGATGTAGACGCCGGTAGCGATGATACCGGGCGTGCACAGCGGCAGCACCACCCGGTAGAGTGCGCCGAACCGGCTGCACCCGTCGGTCATCGCCGCCTCGTCGAGCGAGCGCGGAATGCCGTCAATATAGCTGGTCATCATCCAGACGGAAAAAGGGATCGCCACGGTGGAGTTGGCAATGATCAGCGCCAGGTAGGTGTCGACCAGTCCGAAACTGCGCATCAGGATGAACAGCGGCAGTATCAGCAACACCAGCGGAAACATGTTGATGACGAGGAACTGCAGCATCAGCAGCCGTCGCCCCCGGAACCGGAACCGGGAGAAGGCATAGGCGGCCGGCACCGCAAGGGCCAGTCCGAAGACCACCGTGCCACCCGCGACGATGAAGCTGTCCAGCAGGTTGGAGCCGAACCCCACGGTTCGAAACAAGCGAGTGTAATTCTCCAGCGTCGCGCCGACCAGCGAAGGCCCGTCCGTGAACAGCTTGTTCTCTTGCGTTAGTGAGGTCAACGCCATCCACAGATAGGGTGCCAGCGTGAACAGCAGGATCAGCGCCACCGGCAGATCCACCGTCAGAATTCGTCGCACCACGGATCGGTTCTGTACCATCATCCGATATTCCTCCCCGCGCGCCGCAGATAGAGAATGACAAACCCCAGAAGCAGGAGCGTGAAACAAACGGCCAGCGCCGACCCGTAGCCGTAGTCCAGTCCGGTACGGGCATTGATGAAGGCGTAGAGCGGCAACGTGTAGGTTGAGTATCCCGGACCGCCGCCTGTCATCACGAAGATCACGTCGATGGAATTAGCGACCCATATCAGGCGCAGCAGGGTGGCCGTCATCAGCACGCCCGCTAGTCCGGGCAGGGTTATATTACGGAACTGCTGCCACTTGGAGGCGCCGTCGATTGCGGCAGCTTCGTAGTAGCTGCGCGGTATCGCCTGCAATCCTGCAAGGATCATAACGGCAAAGAACGGGAACCCCTGCCATGTCAGGGTCAGGATTATGGCGTAGAGCGCGGTGTCGGGGTTTGCCAGCCATGGGATAGAGGTCGAGATCAGGTCCATGCGCAGCAGGAACTCGTTCAGCACGCCGTAGTTGGCATCGTATATCCACACCCACATCAGTGCGATCACCACCGACGGCAGTGCCCAGGGAATGATGACAAGCGCACGGGCCAGTCCGCGCCAGGGAAATTCCTGGTTAAGCAGCAGCGCCGTCGCCAGCCCCAACAGCATCTGCGCCGGCACCGTAATGGCGATCCACAGCACTGTATGCCGAAGCGATATCCAGAAGACGGGGTCCTTCAGCGCAGTGGCAAAATTCTTCAGCCCGACAAAATCGAACGATTTCGGCCGGAACAGCACGTAATCGTGCAGGCTCATCCAGACGGCCTGCGCCATTGGCAGGAACACGATCGCCAGCGTCACCAGAACTGCCGGCGACAGCATGACGAGGGGGAGCACGCGGCGTGATAACGGCACGGGCGGTATTGTGGTTGCGGTCATTGGGTCAATCCGAATGCGGGCGACGGGCCGGGGAAGGCCCGCCACCCTTGGGGGGATCAGTCGTTGTAGAGTGCGTCGATCTCGGCGTTCATCTCCGCCGCCGAAAGTTCGCCGATCAGTGCCCTCTGCATGGCCACCGGCCAGACAGTGTTGGCGAAATCGGCGGTTTCGCTGACGTTCGGCAGCAGATGCGCGAACGGCAGGGAGTCGATCGTCGCATCGACGAACCGCTGCTCATGCACCGTCCAGTTGGCGGAATCCGTTTTTGTCACCGGCAACTGTCCCGTCGCCACGTTGAAAGCGGCGTTGTTTTCCGGGCTGGAAAGGAAACTGATCCACTTCCACGCGGCCTCCTTGTCCTGCGCATTGGCGAATATTGCCGTGCTTTCATCCCCGAAAGAGGTCCAGCGACCACCGCCGCACTCCGGCACCGGCACGGCGGATACATTGTCACCGAGCGCCTCGACCATGCCAGCGGAAGAACCGATGTGGTGGATTGTCATCGCCGTGGTTCCCCCCTGGAATGCGCCGATCACTTCCTTGAAGCCGTCATTCGGAGCGGACGGCGGGAACACCGCGTCTTCCTGAAACAGATCCAGTACGAACTGCGTCCCTGCGACACCTGCATCGGAGGTCAGTTCGCCCGCGCCAAAGCCGACACCTTCCCGCGACAGCACGAGGCTGCCCCAGTGGTCATGCCCCCCCTTGCCGCCCCGGAAGCCGAAGCCATAGGTGTCGATCCGGCCGTCACCATCGGTGTCACGGGTCAGTGCTTTGGCCGCTTCGCGGAAATCGTCGCACGTGGCGGGCGGCGTCAGTCCCAGTTCCTCGAACATGTCGGTGCGGTAGTAGAGGTAGAGCACCACGTACTGAACCGGCAGGTAGTAGTGGGTTCCGTCTGCGGCCGCCGTCAGGTTCAGCAGGTTGTCCTGAATTTCTTCCAGTCCCTCCCAGCCTTCCAGTCGCGCATCCAACGGTTCCAGCGCCTCCATCTCGATCAGGCGGGGCAGGGCATTCAGCTTCACCAGCGCCGCATCCGGCGCGGTGCCGGCGACGATGGAAGTGTAGAGCTGGTCGTAATAGCTGTTCCACGGCACATTTTCCGCCGTGACCGTGATACCGGGGTTTTCGGCCTCGAATTTCTCGACGAGATCAGACATCGGGTTGTCTGCGTTGTCGAAGTGGTACCAGAAATTTACGTTCTGGGCACTGGCAGCGCTGGCCAGCGCTGTTCCAGCCAGAAGTGCCGCCGCGAAAGCGCGCGTCTTGGTCTTGTTTGTCATTGGTCTTCCTCCCTGGTTTACAGTCGTTACTTTTCTAAGCATTGGTCATTCGCCGGAATGCCGCTCCGGCCTCGGCATGGGCTTGTCGCGCTTCGTCCAGCACTGTGGTCATTTGCATGAAGCCGTGCACGACACCCGGATGCAGAAGAAATTCGTCATGCCGCCCCAATGCCGCCAGCCGCTCGAACAGACGTTCGCTGTCGGAGCGGAGCGGATCGATTTCGGCGGCATTCAGGTAGAGTGGCGGCAGCCGCCGCAAGTCGGCATCGCTGGCCCGGAGTGGTGCGACACGCGGGTCGTCACGCTGGCCTTGCGGCGCGTACCAGTTCCAGTAGCGCTGCATTTTTGTCCGTGTCAGTCCCGGTCCCTCGGCGCACTCCCGATAAGAGGGGCTCTCAAAATCGGTATCGAAGACGCCGTAGAATAACAGCGCACAATCCGGTTGCGCTACGCCTTCGCTCAGCATCAGTGCTGCTGCCAGGTTCGCACCGGCACTGTCGCCAGCCACCGCCAGCGGTCCCCTCAGGCCATCGAACGGTGCGGCATTCGCCGTCAGGGCGCTCCAGACAGTCAGACAATCCTGCAAACCGTCGGGATAGGGATGTTCCGGTGCCAGCCTGTAGCTGCAACTCACGACAGTCGCCCGCGCCTCGATTGCAAGCAGCCGGGCGGAGCGTTCGTGGGTGTCTATATCGCAGAATGACCAGCCACCGCCGTGAATGAACAGGATCGTTCCCCTCGCGGGCCCCTCGGGCACCAGTATGCGACAGCGAAGCGGCCCAGCCGGCCCGGCGACATCCACATTCCGCACCGATGCCAAAGTCGGCAGATCAACATTCCAGCGCTCATTGGCGGTTGCAGCCTGTGCCCGGCCTTCGCTGGCGGGAAGGGTCGTGGGGTCAGGCAGGCCCGCGTCCTCCACGGCCAACCGTGCGAGGACCGCAGCCATCTCGGGCGAGGGTTGCGGACCGTTCATTCCGCGCCATCCGGCTTGGTGATGATGCTCGGTCCAAAATCGGCAATCGTTGTGATGTGATGCGACAGCGCCAACACCGCCTGCTCCGCGTCACCACTCTCCAGCCCGTCGATGATTGCCTGGTGCCGCCCGGCCGTTTCCTCCAGGTTCCGCTGCTGCTCATGATGCAGGATCTTGTAACGGTGCACCTGTATCAGGCAGCGGGCCAGCATCGGCTGGATCGGCGGCAAGTCTGCGAATTCAAAAAGGTCAGTGTGAAATGCGCGGTCATGGATGGACAGCAGGTATTCGTCACCCGCTGTCGCTGCTGCCATCATGTTGTCCATGTGCCTGCGCAACGGTTCCGCCATTGCCTTGCCGCGGCGCGACATCGCCCGCCGAAGCCCTCGGCATTCGATGTCATGACGCAAGTGAATGAGTTCCTCGGCGTCCTCTGCGCGGCAATCGACCACGTTCGTGCCACGGTGCGGCTGCCTCAGTACCAGTCCTTCCTCCTGCAACAGCAGCAGCGCCTCGCGAATCGTACCCTGGCTCACCTGAAATCGCGCAGCCAGTTCCAGTTCCAGCAGCGAAGAACGCGGTGCAAGTACGCCCAGCACGATTTCCCGCTGCAATTCTCCGTAGATCGCATGGCTCCGGCGAGAGGCGACGGCTCTTCCGGGCGTCGCTGTGCGCGGTTGGGAAAAATTCTCCACTGCCATGATCTCTCGCTTGATTAACGTTATCATTATCAATAACGATATTGGAGAGAGAATGATCTGACAAGCCCCTTTTCCGAGCGGCGCAGAAACAGGGAGATTATCCAGTGGCAACCATAACGATGGAAAGAATTGTCAAGAATTACGGGGCCGTCACCGCCATTCACGGCATCGACTTGGCAATCGGGGATGGTGAATTCGTCGCTCTCGTCGGCCCTTCCGGCTGTGGGAAGTCCACATTGCTGCGCATGATCGCCGGTCTGGAAGACATTACCGGCGGCGCCCTGCGGATCGGAGACAAAATCGTCAACGCAGTGGAGCCTCGCGACCGTGACATCGCGATGGTTTTTCAGGACTACGCACTCTATCCGCACATGACGGTTGCCGAGAACATCGGTTTCGGTCTGCGTATGCGCAAGTCCGATGTGGGGGAGGCGCGCGGACGTGTCGCCGAAGCCGCGAAGATCCTCCAGATCGAACATCTCATGCAGCGTCGGCCGGGCGAACTTTCGGGTGGCCAGCGTCAGCGCGTCGCCATGGGTCGCGCGATAGTACGTCGGCCGAAGGCATTCCTATTTGATGAGCCGCTGTCCAACCTCGACGCCAAACTCCGCGTGGAAATGCGCACGGAGATCAAGCGGCTGCACGGCCTGCTTGGGCGGACTACCGTCTATGTCACCCACGATCAGGTCGAGGCGCTGACCCTTGCCGACAGGGTCGTCATTCTGCGCGACGGCCGCATTCTTCAGGAAGGCCCGCCGCTCTCGCTTTACGATGCGCCCGCCACCCGTTTCGTTGCGGAGTTTATCGGCTCGCCGCAGATGAACATGTTTAAAGGAATGGTACGCCAGACCGGGGGTGCAGCCGTCGTCATCGACGGTGTGACAGTTCCACTCGCCGCAATCGACACCGCCGAAGGAACGCCGGTCACTCTGGGCGCTCGTCCCGAGGCGCTACTTATGACCGACCCGGACAGTGCCGATATCACGGCGGAGGTCGATGTGTTTGAGCCGCTTGGATCTGATACCATGGTTTCCTGCCGCATCGCCGGCACCATGGCCGTCGTCCGTGTTCCGCCCGAAACTCCCGTCGCCCGCAAGATGCCGCTGCATCTCGCCTTCGAACGCAGCAAACTGCACCTGTTTCATGCAGAAACCGGTGAGCGGATTCCGACCCGCGCCTGAGGCGCGCCTAAGCTTGCACCCGCCTTCGAAGCCTGCTTTCTTTTGACGGGAACAGCGCGCAGCCAGCGCCCGTCCCGATACCGAAAGCCTGCCATGCGCGATCCGATCCCGTTCTTTGATGGCCACAACGATTTCCTGCTGCGGCTGATGAGGTCGCAGCCCTCGCGGGAGGATACCTGGCTCGGCCCGGGCGAAACCGGCCATCTCGACCTCGCGCGGATGCGGCAGGCGGGTTTCGCCGGCGGTTTTTTCGCCATCTTCGTCCCGCCGGTCGCCACAGGGGAGCCTACGCCGGATTTCGCCACTCTCATGTCGGAACCACCATACGAGATACCGCTGCCGCCGTTGATGGAGCACCCGACTGCCCAGCCGCTGGCCCTGACAATGGCCGGACTCCTGCATTGGATGGAGCGAGCGGCCCCACAGGACTTCCGTGTCTGCCGATCTGCCGCCGATCTGCGGGAGACAACCGGCCAAGGCATCATCGCGGGCATCATGCACATGGAAGGAGCAGAGGCGATCGGCCCCGACCTCGACGCCCTTTACCTCTTTCACGACATGGGTCTTCGCTCGCTCGGCCCGGTCTGGAGCCGCCCGACAATCTTCGGCCACGGTGTGCCGATGGCCTTCCCCGGCTCGCCGGATACCGGGCCCGGCTTGACGAAGCGGGGCAGGGATCTTGTCCGTCTCTGCAACCGCCTGGGCATCCTCATCGACCTCTCGCACATGAACGCGAAAGGTTTCGACGACGTCGCGGCTCTCACCGATGCCCCGCTCGTCGCCACCCATTCCAACGCGCATGCCCTGTGCGCCTCACCCCGCAACCTGACGGACAGGCAGTTGCGCCAGATCGGTGACAGCGGCGGCATGGTCGGCCTGAACTACGCCACCTTCTACCTCAACGCCGACGGCAGCGCCGACAGGTCCACACCCTGGGAAACCGTGATCCGCCACCTCGACCACATCATCACGGTGGCGGGAGAGGATCATGTCGGACTCGGTTCGGACTTCGATGGCTGTATCGTTCCGGACTGCATTGGGGACGTCACAGGCGTACAGAGCCTGTTCGAGGCCCTGTCGCGCCACGGCTACGACAACGCCCTTCTAGGCAAGCTGGCGATGGACAACTGGCTTGCCTGCCTCGACCGCACTGGCATCTGATTGCCATTGATCACTGCTGCCTGCGCAGCGAAAGCCATGCCGACCAGACTTCCGGGCTGCCGCCGAACGCATTGATATCGACGATGCCCTTCACCCCCGGCACGACACCGGTGCCGGTATACTGCCAGAACGTCCAGCGCTCTCCCGGATAGCGCTCCGAAGGATGACCGGCGACAGAGCGTAGCCAGAACTCGATATCGGAAAGCGCTCCCAGCCCATTCTCGGCGTAGAAATCTGGTGTCGTGTAGACCACCGGTGCGGTGCCGTAGTGCCGCCCGACAATGTTCACGAATTCGCGGATTTCCGCCCGCACTGTCGGCGGTTCGGGAAAGCGGCGGCAGGTGCGAGACTGGTGATTCCATTCGATATCAAGCACCGGTGGCAGATCGCCCGGTACTCGTGGCACGTTCTCGATGTACCAGCGTGCCTGCTCCGCCGGGGTACGGCAGAAGTAGTAAAAGTGATAGGCTCCCACCGGCACGCCGGCCATCCGCGCCTGCGGTGCATTCAATTCGAAGCCAGGGTCGATGTGGTCTCCACCCTCGGTGGCCTTCAGCCAGGCGAAGTTGATGCCGGCGGACCGCGCCGCCCACCAGTCTATGCGCCCCTGATAGCGGGCGGCGTCAATTCCGTGGATGCTGTATCGGTCAGGGGTGATGCCCTCCCACTCATGTGGTCGGGTGTCGCCATAGCGTGACGGGATGCCTTCTGCCGGGTAATTGGCGGCGATCAGCGGTCGTGGGCTTTCGAGAATACCCACCGATGGACCTTCTCCGGAACACCCAGCCGCCAGCGCTGCCGCTGCCAGTGCCACGATTGTCGTTATCTTGCGGATACCCGCAATGCCGTTGCCCGCGATGCCCATGATTGTTCCTCTGCCGCCTGCCTGTTTTTTGTAGGCAGGCTACAGGCTGGCTGTCCGCTTTGCACGGGGCGTTTTCGGGGTGATGGCCGAAATTCGCTCAGGCCGCCGCCAAGGGGGTGCGCAGGTCGCGCAACGTCTCGGCGGCGATCTCGAAGGACCGGATGCGCGCTTTCGGGTCGTGGATCATCCCGGTTACCATCAATTCGTCTGGCCGATACCTCTCCACGATTGTCGTGAGTTGCGCACGGGTCTCCGCGGCGGAACCGACAGCGGACAGCGAGAGCGCCTGTTCCACCTGTGCCAGAACCTGAATGGGTATATTCGCGTGTACATCCGCTACCGGCGCCGGCAGCTTGCCCGGGTTGCCGGTGCGCAGCCGTGCGAAGGCCAACAATTGCGAGGATCGCAGAAAGTGCGCCTCTTCAGTCGTCTCGGCAGCACAGACACCGGCAGCGATCATTACATGCGGCCTTGCCAACCCCGCGGATGGCTGAAAATCCGAACGGTAGATCTCCAGCGCCTGCTCCAGAAGTGCCGGTGCGAAATGCGAGGCGAACGCGTATGGCAGCCCAAGGTGCGCGGCCAGTTGCGCTCCGTAAAGGCTGGATCCGAGTATCCACACCGGCACATGCGTGTCGGCGCCGGGTATCGCCCGCACCTGCTGGTCATCGGCCGGTGTGCCAAGATACTTGAGCAGTTCCACCACATCCCCGGGGAAGTCTGTGTCCGATGTCTTGTGGCGACGCAGGGCAAGGGCGGTTGCCATGTCGGTGCCCGGAGCTCGACCGAGGCCCAGATCGATCCGATCAGGGAAGAGCGTCGCCAGCGTTCCGAACTGTTCGGCGATGATCAACGGCGCGTGGTTCGGTAACATGATTCCGCCGGCCCCGATCCGCATCGTTCGCGTTGCCGCCGCCACCTGACCGATGACGACTGCGGTCGCCGCACTGGCGATCCCCGGCATGTTGTGGTGTTCGGCCAGCCAGTAGCGGTGATATCCAACCCGTTCCGCCGCCCGTGCCAGATCGATCGTGTTGGCAAGGGCCGAGGCCGCGTTCCCGCCTTCCGGGATGGGCGACAGGTCTAGCAACGAGAAATTCTGCATGTGGTGTCCTCCGGACTCTGCCATCTAAGTAGCCGGTGGACGCGTCACCAGTCGGAGGAGCGAATTTTCCGTGCCAAGGATCGGCAGGCGCACGCAAATTGTTTTTGGCAGCGGCTTTTCAAGCGTAGGCGCAGGCGCGGCAAAATCATCGCGCCTGCGTCAAACTTTTCAGAATTGCGCCCATTCGCCTTCGTCGGTATCGGGGAAAGTATCGAACTCCGCGCGAGGATTGTCCTCATCGTCTGAGGTCGTGTCGCGTGCGAGCGCCAGCGGATTGTCCGGGACGGTCGCCGGCGGCGATATGGCGGCGGAAGCCTTGCTCCGCTCCTGCGGTTTGGCCGCTGCCGTTCGCGCAGGCGCGACCGGAGGCAGGACGAGTTTGTCAGCAGTACTTGCCCTCTCACCTGTCTCCTTTCGCTGTGCAACCCTGAAGGAAACTGTCTGTTCCGTCAGCTTCGCCGCCTCTGCCGCAAGTTCGACGGCGGTCGATGCGCTGCGCTCGGCCTTGGTTGCCGTCTGCTGCGTGGTCTGATCCACATGGCTGAGGGTGTTGGAAATCTCCGACACGCTGACGGACTGTTCCTTGGTGGCTTCGGCGATCTCCCGGAACGTGGTTTCAAGGGCAATTACGGCGCTGGAAATCTCCTCAAGCGATTGTCCGGTCCGCGTCACCTGCTCGACGCCTTGCGACACGTCGCTGCTGCTTTCCTGAATCAGTGTCGTGATGTCGCGTGCCGCGTCCGATGACCGTTGTGCCAGCGTCCGCACCTCGGAGGCGACGACAGCGAACCCCTTGCCAGCGTCGCCGGCACGCGCGGCTTCGACGGCCGCGTTCAGCGCCAGCAGGTTGGTCTGGAAAGCGATGGATTCGATGACCGAGATGATCTCGTTGATCTTCAGCGAACTGTTCTCGATCCGGCCAACGGCATTCCGCGCCGCCTCGACGATGCGTCCGCCCGCCCGCGCCTTGCTGGCCGCCTCCTCGACAAGAGAGCGCGCCTGATCTGTATGGTCGGCGTTGGCTTTGATGGTCGCCGTCATCTCTTCCATGCTCGCCGCCGTCTCCTCCAGCGATGCCGCCTGTCCGCCGGCCTGCGCGGCCAACTCGGTCGCATCCTGGCGGATGTCAGCGACGGATTCCGACATCTTGGCGGCGGAGCGGATGATCCGGCTTACCAACGCCTCGAGTCTCTCGATCGATGTGTTCAGATTATCCTGCAAGGCACCGAAGGAGCCGCGATGCTCGCCCTCCATCCGCGCTGTCAGGTTGCCCTGGCTCAACTCCGTGGTGACTGTGGTCGCTGCATTCAGGCTGGTTTTGACCGACTCGACCATCGTGTTGATGCTTGTTCCCAGTTCCACCAGCGCATCGTCGTCGAACGTTGCATTCACCCGGCGGTCGAAGTTGCCTTCTGCCGCCGCACTGACAACAGTGCCGACCTCGGAGCGCAGGCGATTCATCATCGCCGTCCTTTCCTCCGCTGCTTTTCGCTCTGCCGATGTCCGGCGTGCCTCGGCCTGTTCGGCATCGGTCAGCTTGTCGGAAAACGCCTTGGCCGCCCGCGCCATGCTGCCGAACTCGTCGCTCCGGTGCAGGGCTGCTTCGTCGATCCGGACATTGCCATCCTCCATCGAGGACAATGTTCGCGACAGCCGGCTAATCGCCATGATGACCATCAGACCAACCCCGGCCACCAGTGCAAAGACCAGCACGACATTCGCGATCACGATGAACTGTGCCTTTGATGCCAGCGCTGCCTGTCGGTCGGCCAACGTTTCACGCACGCTGTAGATGCGTTCCAGTTCCGACTTCAGGCCGGCCTGTACCGCGTCAAGCTTTTCCAGACCCGGGCCAGAGCTTTCCTCGAACCGGGCGAGGTCAATGGTCTCCGGTCGCTCCATCTGTCGGAGGATCAGGTCCACGTGTTCCCTGCGCCAGTCAGTCAGCGCGAGTGTAATCTCCGCAATTTGCGGGCTGCTCTCTGTCCCGTCGGTCAGGTCGATCAGCCTCGCGCTCGAAGTATCAAGCGTCTCGTCAATTGCCTGCAGCATCTCGAACTCGATTCGGTCGCCCGTCAGCACGAAGGACTTCAGAAGCCGGGATTTATCGATCACGGCGAGGTTCAGGGCCTCCAGCGCGGCAACTTCTTCGGAAGCCTTGTGCTCAAGTTCCACGCCGCGGTTCAATTCTCCCATGGCGATGATCATCATTGCGCCGGCCACCACGGTCACGATGGCGATGACGACGAAACCGATGAGGCTCTTCTGTTTGACAGTCAGGGACATGGTGTACCTCTTCTCAATTCACGGTCGCCGCTGTGCTCACCGGCCAGCGTCGCAGTATTTCGTGCAGATTGACGTCGAATGTCGCGGCTCCGATGGGCGTGCCGGTCTCGGGGTCCTTCACCGTGACGTTCACCTGCGAAATCATCACGCCGATGTCCTCGAATGCCTCCGGCGCGTCGATGAAGACGGCATCGGGCCCCACCTCGAATGTTTTCTGGAACTTGGCTTCGTCGCCCTGCCAGAAATCACCGGTGATCGCGCTCTGCCCCACATTCAGCCCGTTCTGATCGGTGACGAACACGGCGGTGTAGAGCCCAAAGGAATTCGCCTGAACCCGCGTCAGGAAGTTTGAGAGGGGGTTGGAAAGTGTCATGGCGATCAGCGGCTGCTCCACTGCTTCCCGCTCCGCGCGCCACTGCTGATCAAGAGTCTCGATCTGATTCAGTTCGAGGTGGCCATAGCGCCTGTTCTGGGCCGCGATCGAACGAATGACCACGTCCTGCGCCAGCACATCCTTGATGGATTCGACGATGTGGGATGGTATCCTGGTTTCCTGTGCGCCGCCGGCCTGCGCGCACACCATCAGGAATGCACAGCAAAGTGCGATGGATCTCATGACAACTCTCCTTGAGTTTCAAAGTTGGAGAGAGCCATAGGTGTCAGATGTTACCAGAAGGTATGAATGCCTCCCGATGATTAAAATCATGCCTAAGTTCTGCTTGCCGGCGCACGCATTGAATCAGGAGGGACCCGGTTTCACGGGCATAGGCGATGGCATGGGTTTGGACGCAGGAAATGCACAGTTTCAAAGCAGCAGTGAGCTTAGGGCGCACCCGGCCCGAAAACAGACCGCAAGTGTTCCCATCAACACACACCGGTTCGGGCAAAAATGTGATACGGAGCCTGACATCATCACAACGGGGACCTCCTATGGCGACCATTCAAGAATACGCGCTCATGTCGCAGGCGGTTTACGCCGATGAACCTCAGATTCCCGGATGGGCCTGTGCCAACTTCCACTCCGGTCTCGGCACCGGTCTCCAGGCGGCAGTCTTCACCCGCGGTGCTTCCACGGTTGTCGCCTACAAGGGTACGACACCCAGCAACACCAACGATCTGCTCGCCGACCTGAAACTCGGCGTCGGCATGAATACCAGCTACTTCTGGAATGCGGAGGCCTATGCCGCCCGCTATGCACCGGGGGAGGTGGTGTTCACTGGCCATTCGCTTGGCGGCGCCATCGCCCAGATCGTCGGCAATCGCCGTCGTCTGCCGTTTGTCACGTTCAACGCGCCCGGGGTAGCGCTCTTCGCGTCTCGCAACGTCCTGACATCCATGCCGCACATGACGGCAGTGCGTCTCGTCGGCGGCACGCTCAGCGCCTTCCGACATCCGATCCAGATGGTTCGCGATGTGCGTTCCGCGTTTCACTCGTCACTTGGTGTCAACTACCGGCTCTCCGGAGATGTCATCAGCCAGGTCGGGCTGCATTACGGAAACCTCGTTTCCATCCAGGGCGCCGGCGATCCGCTGACGCAACATGGAATCGGAACCATGATCACGGCCCTGGAGGGGCAGGGCTACGGAGACATCACCTTCCCGAATTGAAAACCGGGGGCGAAAATGCCTCACATTCGGGCAGTAAGATAGCAAAATGTGATGTTTGTCACGCCGCCTCGCAACTGTGGCGAAAATCGGGCGGCATTTTGTCAAATTTAGTCAATGAACTGTCGCGCAAGAAAATTAATCTGAAGCTCCATTTTCTGATTATCGGAGCGTTCAATGGCTACTTTTCTCGACGGTCTCGTCAATGTCTACAACCTCGATGACGATGCGCAACTTGAACTGAGCGGTGCACGTGGCGTGCGTGCAGTGCAGTTCGGAAGCACAACATACCTCTATGTTGCCGGAACCAGTGATGACGGCATCGCAATCTTTGAAATGAATTCGGATGGTTCCCTCCTCAGGTTGCCTGACGTGGAGGACAATGCCTCGTTGCTTCTGAACGGGGTTGAACAATTGGAAACGGTGGAAATCGGAGGGACGACTTTCCTTCTGGCCACCGCCGGCGTGGATGATGCCATCACCGCCTTCTCGATCGATCCTTCCACGGGGGCACTGACCGAGACGAGCGCCATCGGAGACGATGCGACCCGGCTTCTCAACGGCGCGAGCGGGCTTTCGATCATGGAAGTCGGCGGAACCACCATGGTGTTCGTGACCGGCAACACTGACAGTGGCGTTTCCGTCTTCTCCCTGGATGCCTCCGGCGTACTCGGGGAACTCTCTGCCTTCCCCGATGACGGCTTCACGTCTCTTTCGGGCACGCGTTTCGTGGAAACGGCAGTTGTCGATGGCGTCCCGCTGGTATTCGCCACCGGATACAATGCTTCCGGCGTCTCAGTTTTTACGGTCGATAACGCCGGCAATCTGACCTCTGTATTCGATCAGGCGGACAACGCGGCACTTGAACTCGCCGGCACTTCGGGAATGACCGTGGTCGAGCGAAACGGGGTCACCTATCTCGCGGTCGCCGGCTACAGTGATCAAGGCTTCACGCTCTTCAGCGTCAGTGCCACCGGCGTTCTCACTGAGGTAGATGAGGTCAGTGGCGCGGCATTTGCGAACGGCACCTGGGATCTCGAAGCCGTGGAGATCAACGGTTCCGATTTCATCGTCGCCAACAATTATTCCGG